>CAYTNB010000001.1:0-35354 GCA_964439085.1 uncultured Desulfobulbia bacterium
CAGCGGTACTGAAACCGCCAAGGTCATTAGAGAAGAACTGAAAAAAGAGATTGACGAATTAAAAGAAAAACATAATCTAACCCCTGGATTAGTGACAATTCTTGTTGGTAGTGATCCTGCCTCAGAGGTTTATGTGGGCGCCAAAGAGAGGACTTCAAAGAACCTGGGTATTTATTCAGAACGTTTTGATTTACCTGTTGAGACCTCAGAGGAAGACCTGTTGGCGTTAGTGGAAAAGTGTAATCAAAATGAGAAATTGCACGGTATCTTGGTGCAGTTGCCCTTGCCCAAGCATATTAGTGAGGCTAAAGTACTTTATGCTATCGATCCAGAGAAGGACGTAGATGGATTTCATCCGGTTAATGTTGGTAAGATGATGCTGGGCGAAAAGTGTTTCCTGCCTTGTACGCCGCATGGTATTCTGGAAATTCTTGAGCGTAATAACATAGAGACCAGCGGGAAGGAAGTTGTTGTGCTGGGGCGCAGCAATATCGTTGGTAAGCCCATAGCGAATCTTATGTTGCAGAAACGTCCCTCTGGTAATGCTACGGTTACCCTTTGCCATACCCGCACTAAAGATACCGCATTTCACACCAAGAGAGCGGATATCCTGGTGGCCGCTGTTGGGGTGCCGAAGATGGTAACCGCCGATATGGTCAAAGATGGGGTGGTAATTGTTGATGTTGGTGTTAACCGAATTGGCAAAACTGCAGAAGGTAAGGCCATCTTAGCTGGAGATGTCGATTTTGACTCAGTCAAGGAGAAAGCGTCTGCTATTACTCCGGTACCGGGCGGCGTCGGCCCCATGACCATAACCATGTTGATGATGAACACCGTGCAGGCTGCGAAAACTGCGGCAGGCCTTTTATAATCGCTGTTATACGATGATATCAGATTTGGAAAGAACTCTGTTGAACTTTTGAGGAAATGATATGACTATTCGAAAAATTGGCTGTGAGGGTTGTGATAATATTGTCTGCCCATCAACGAAAGATGTGTTGAAACAGGATGTTGCCAAGGGCGTTAAAACTGGTTTTCATCGGGTTGATGACCGGGGAATGTCTGCCTGTCTCTTTGGCTCTACTGGTGTCTGTTGCCGGAATTGTAATATGGGCCCCTGCCAGATCATCGATGGTGTTGCTGAGATGGTGGGTGTCTGCGGAGCAACTGCGGACACTGTGGCGGCTCGTAATTTTTCGCGTACTATTGCTGCCGGCTCTGCGGCGCATACCGATCACGCCAGGGAAATGGTTAAGGGCTTTATTGCCACAGCCAAGGGCGAGACACAGCATGAGATCAAGGATGTGGCTAAGCTGCACACCATGGCTAAAGTTTTTGATATTGAAACGGAAGGGCGGAGCAAGAATGAAATCGCCTTGGAGCTGGGAGAAAAGTGTCTGGCAGAGTTTGGTCAGCAGGACGGCACTCTTACCATGCTGAAAAGAGCACCCGCTACCTTGCAGGCCGTTTGGAAAAAAATGGGCATTGAGCCGCGCGGCATCGACCGTGAGGTGGTAGAGATGATGCATCGCACTCATATGGGTGTTGACCAGGAGTATAAGAACCTCATGCTGCAGGCCAGTCGTTGCGCTTTGGCTGATGGTTGGGGAGCTTCTATGATGTCGACTGAATTGACCGATATCATGTTTGGCACTCCCGTTCCCATCCGTTCTATTGTTGATATTGGTGTTTTGAAGAAGGATCAGGTTAATATCACCGTGCATGGTCATGAACCCCTCCTGGCAGAGTCCCTTTGCTTGGCGGCTCAGTCGGAAGATATGCTGGATCTGGCCAAGAAGGCTGGCGCTAAGGGCATCAATCTGGCAGGGGTGTGCTGTACCGGTAACGAGATTCTGATGCGGCGGGGAATTCCGGTAGCTGCTGGTTTTATTCAGCAGGAGATTGTTCTGGCCACAGGCGCAGTTGAAGCAATGGTCGTGGACGTCCAATGTATCATGCAGTCCGTGGCCGAGGTCGCCAAGTCATTCCACACCGATATTATTACCACCAATTATCGGGCCAAGATGGAAGGCGCTGTGCATATTCAGTTTGATGATGATAATGCCATGGCCAGCGCTAAGGAAATTCTGACCCGTGCCATTGGTAATTTTAAGAAACGGGGGGAATATTATATCCCGGAGAGTAAGAAACTGGATGTTGTTGCTGGTTTTAGCCATGAAACAATTAATTATATTCAGGGTGGTCATTTTCGGGCCAGCTATCGGCCTTTGAATGACAATATTATTAATGGTCGTATTCGTGGTGTGGCTGCCATGGTTGGTTGTGATAATTACAAATATTCCGATGATGCCCATGAAAGGATTGCCAAAGAATTAATCAAAAATAATGTTTTGGTTCTTGCCACTGGCTGTTCAGCTACGGCTCTTGGCCGGGCAGGATTGCTGAGGCCAGAGGCTGCAGCGGAGTTCGCCGGGCCCGGTTTGGCAGAAGTATGTGAGACTTTAGGTACTCCGCCAGTTTTGCACATGGGCTCTTGTGTTGATAATAGCCGACTCTTAATCGCCACAACACAGATGGTGGCCGAGGGCGGTCTCGGTGATCATATCTCCGACCTCCCTGTAGCGGGCACATCTCCTGTTTGGATGAGTGAGAAGGCGGTGGCCATTGGTCAGTATTTTGTGGCTAGTGGGGTTTATGTAATCTTTAATAAGTTACCGATTACCGGTTCCAAGAGGTTTACCAAGTATATGACAGAGGGTTGTGAGGAGGAACTTGGTGGCAAGTGGGATATTGAGGAAGATCCTATCAAATTGGCTCATAAGATGATTAAGCATATCGATGAAAAGCGTGAGGCCTTGGGAATTAATAAGGAGCAAGGACGTGTCTTGTTTGATATGGATATGCGACGTGATATTGGCGGCGGCCCCGTTGCTGGTGTGGGTTGCTCCGGGCCTACAGACAGCTAGAACTTTTCGGTACAGTCGTTTACGATGAGGTAAACGAAGACTCCTAAACAAACGAATCTAAGGTACCTGCGAGCTTTTACGGTGCGGGGGAAGTATCAATCATGGTGCCCCTGGTGAACTATTACGAACATCAACTACCTATTCATAAGAAGGAAAGAAAAGAATGAAATCAGCAAGCCGCTTGGAACAGGTTCTTAAAGGTGGCCATTTTGCGGTAACCGGCGAACTTGGCCCGCCTAAAAATAGTGATAATGAAGTAGTACGCAAAAAGGCTAGGTTGTTGAAAGGCCATGTCGATGCGGTAAATATTACTGACTGCCAGACGGCTATTGTTCGGATGTCCAGCGTGGTTGCGGGGCTTATTACCATGTCAGAGGGCGTTGAGCCTGTTGTGCAGATGACTTGCCGTGATCGGAATCGAATCGGTATGCAGAGTGACATCCTGGGGGCTTCCGCTCTGGGGCTTAAAAATCTGCTTTGCCTTACTGGTGATCATCAAAAGTTTGGCAATCATCCTGGCTCAAAAGGTGTGTTTGATATGGACTCTATCCAGATGCTGGGTATGGTTCGCAATATGCGGGACAAAAAGCAGTTCCAATGCGGCGAGACAATTAAGGGCTCTGAACCTCGCCTTTTCTTGGGAGCAGCCGCAAACCCCTTTGCCGGGCCGCCTGATTTCAGGGCTGCCAGAATGGGGAAAAAGATTGCCAACGGCGCTGATTTTATTCAAACCCAGATTGTCTATAATGTCGCAAAATTTGCCAGATTCATGGAGATGGCTAGAGACTTAGGCCTGACTGAAAAGGCGTATATTCTTGCGGGTGTTACTCCGCCGCGTTCTTTGGGCATGGCCAGATACATGAAGAACTTTGTGCCGGGGATGGATGTTCCAGATGAGGTTATTGAGCGTCTGCGTGGTGCCAAGGATAAGGCCGAAGAAGGTATTGATATCTGTGTTGATATAATTAATCAGGTTAAAGAGATAAAGGGCGTTTCTGGTGTGCACATAATGGCTATTGAATGGGAGAGTGCTGTCCCTGAAATAGTCCGCCGAGCTGGACTTGATAGTAGGCCCGATATTGAAATTACCGCTGTAACATCCGCTCCTGCGATTCAAGAATCAATCGTGGTTCGTGCAGAGGCAGTTTCAACTGGACAGAGTAGTGCGGAAGAGTGTTTGGCTAAGGCTAGGCTTGAGGCCCAGGAAATTATTGCGGCAGCTCATAAACAGGCTGCGGAGATTGGCTCTCAAACTGGTGGCTCCGCTTTGAAAACGACAGAAGATGATGCAGGAGAACACATAATGAATGAGAAAGAACGAGTGATGGCGCTAGAGTCAGTACAGATGGGCTTAGATGCGTTGAAAAAATCATATGGCCTTAGTGAAGAGCAGTTTGATGCCTTGGTGAGATTTGCCAGCGCTCAGGCTATTTTGGTAAAGGAACCTCCTACGGGGGTAGTCACAGCACCATCGACAACCGTTGTCGCACCGGAGCCAGTGGCAAAAATCGATAATAAAGCTGCAGACGATGCCCAAAAGGCCGCTGAGGCGAAGGCTGCCCAAGACGCCAAGGTGGCAGCCGAAGCAAAAGCGGCTCAAGACGCCAAGATGGCTGCTGAGGCCAAAGCCGCTCAAGAAAGTAAGGTTGCCGAGGAGGCTAAAGCCGCCGAAACGGCCAGGAAGGCCGCTGATGCAAAAGCAGCTCAGGAAGCTCAAGAAGCCAAGGCTGAGAAAGTCCAGGAAAGCAAGAAGATAGCCGCTTCAGTTCCTTCTGGAGACATGGCTGTAGGCACTCTGGCACTTGAAAAAATACCTCTTAAAGATCGTGCCACGAAGGTTCCTGCCGATCATTATACCCAGATATATAACGGCACTATTCGTGAGACGGTGCTGGGTAACGGTGATAATACAGTTACTGTTGGTGGCTCATCAACATTGCCATTTCAATTATTTGAAGGTGATATGCCTCGCAAGCAGTTGATAGCCATGGATATTATCGATGTTAAACCTGACGAATGGCCTGAAACATTGCGACAGCATTTTGCCGATGTTATGGATAACCCGGTAGCCTGGGCTCAGAAATGTGTTAACGAGTATAATGCTGATGCCCTCTGTATATCTCTGGTAAGTACCGATCCAAATGGTATGAATCGGTCTTCTGCCGAGGCCGCCAAAACTGCAGCAGATGTAGTTGGTGCCGTTGATGTGCCGGTTATTGTTTGGGGTTCTGGTAATGCTGATAAGGATACGGAGACTCTGCGGGATCTTACCTCCATTATTGGTGATAAGCGCGCCTGCCTGGCTCCTTTATCTGACGCTAATTATCGTACCCTTGGCGCTACTGCCATGGCCTTCAATCATCCAATAGTAGCGGCATCACCCATTGATGTTAACCTCGCTAAACAGCTTAACATCTTGTTGGAAAATCTTGGTGTATCCCTTGACTCAGTGATGATGGACCCCTCTGTTGGCGCTTTGGGATATGGTATTGAATATACTTACTCTGTAATGGAGCGGGTACGTTTGGCCGCTCTTACCCAGCAGGACGAGAAGTTACAGGTTCCTTTTATTTGTAATCTTGGTCGTGAGGTTTGGAAGGCTAAAGAATGCCGCTTGCCCTCTGATGAATTATTGGGTGATCAGGAGAAAAGAGGAATAATGATGGAGGCCATTACTGCCGCATGTATGTTGCTCTGCGGTGGTGAGGTGCTTATTATGCGGCATCCCAAGGCGATCAATCTTGCTAAATCATTGATTAGCAGTATGTTGGGCTAGGTAATTGCAGTCGTACCCTATCCGAATAGTTACCGCATGATGTGAGTGGTTTTAAATATAAAGTGACAACAAATTTGTCATATCTGTGTGTTTTTGGCCTGTTCTAGTTGTTTTGCAGAATAGTTACTAACACCCCCACGAGGGGTATAGGTACCTTATAAATTCTTTTCTAAAAAACAGGCAAGCGCAGACTCCGAGAAACCAATCTGTAAGTTACTAAAATAAGGAGTTATCCGATGTCAAAGATTATTTGTTCCGCCGCCATTCGAGGCGCCCATAAGATTATCGATATGGCCGAAGAAAGTTTCGAAGAGGCCATTAAGGAATATGGTTCTGAGCAGGAAGTCGGCTATCCTCATACCGCCTATTATCTGCCCGTAATCTATAGTATGCTTGGTGCTAAGATTCAGAATCTGGGTGATATGCGAGACATCTTTGTTGAGTGCCGTAAATTGTTGCCGTCCAATGTCGGTAGTAATGTCTGGTTACCATATCTTGGGCAGGCCCTGGATGCGGGAATGGCTACTGTTTTTGCTGAGGAGATGTATGAGGCCATTCGTTATTTGAAGGAACCCAATTATTATACTAAGACCGAAGATCCCACCGATAGCAATATATGGTTGGGTGCTGCGGATGATGTTATTTTCCGTAAGCGCGGTGTTGAGTTTGTTGATGGGACTGCACCGGGATTTGCGGCCATTGTTGGTTCTCCTATGGACAAGGACGTTGCGAGTAAGATTGCCTTGGAGTTACAAGAAAAGAGCCTTTATGTCTTCATGCACGATCATTCTGACGGTGTACGGATGGCAGATCAACTAGTCGCCAATGGTGTGCAAGTAGGTTGGAATACTCGCCTGGTTCCATTTGGTCAAAGTTACACCAGTGTAGTTTTTTCTTTGGGATTTGCTTGTCGGGTGGCTATGGCCTTTGGCGGTGTTAAGCCAGGTGATTATCAGGCAAATCTAAAATATAACAAGGATCGTACCTTCGCCTTTGTAATGGCTTTTGGTCCGGTAAGCGACGAGTGGTATGCCAATGCGGCCGGAGCCATTAACTGGGGCTTCCCCACTATTTCCGATTACGATATCCCTGAGGTGTTGCCCACTGGTGTATGTACCTATGAGCATGTAGTAAGCAATATTCCGCATGATGAAATAGTCCAGAAGGCTATTGAGGTGCGCGGACTTAAGGTTAATATTTCTAAGATTGATATTCCCATGGCCTTTGGCCCGGCCTTTGAGGGTGAACGAATTCGTAAGGATGATCTATATATGGAGTGCGGCGGCGGTCGTACTACCGGCGTTGAGGTTTTGATCTCTAAGGGAATGGATGAAGTGCAAGACGGCCTAGTGGTTGTTGAAGGCCCGGATATCAAGGATATTGAGGCGGGTCAGAATTTACCTATTGCCATCCTGGTTGAAGTAGCAGGGCGTGAAATGCAGTCTGATTTTGAGCCGATTCTTGAACGGCAATTCCATCATCTTACCAACTATATTCAGGGCATAATGCACATTGGTCAGCGTAACATTATGTGGGTGAGGATCGGCAAGGGTGCGGTTGAAAAAGGTTTTTCCTTTGAGCATATTGGAACTGTGTTGCATGGTAAGCTTCATCAGGAATTTGGTGCGATCCTGGATAAAGTTCAAGTCAAAATATATACAGTGCAAGAAAAGGTAGACGAGGTTGTGGCTCTGGCCAGTGGTGTCTATAAAGAGCGTGATCTGCGTCTTGGAAACATGACAGACGAGACCGAGGACGTTTTCTATTCATGTACCTTGTGCCAATCCTTTGCACCAAGTCATGTCTGTGTAATTACTCCCGAGCGGGTAGGGATGTGCGGTGCTTATAACTGGCTTGACGGTAAGGCTTCCTATCAAATTAATCCTACTGGCCCGAATCAGCCTATTGAGAAAGGTAAATGCCTAGATCCGATCATGGGCGATTTTGCCGGAATTAATGATTTTGTGCAACAGGCCTCTCGTGGCGCAGTACCAGCGGTATCCTGCTATTCGTTGATGAATAATCCCATGACTGCCTGTGGTTGTTTTGAGTGTATAGCCGCAATGCTTCCCCAATGTAATGGTGTAATGATAGTTGATCGTGATTATCGCGGCATGACTCCGTCAGGAATGAAATTTACCACCCTGGCCGGTATGGCTGGTGGTGGCGCTCAGACCCCGGGATTTATGGGTGTATCCAAACATTTTATCACCAGTAAAAAGCTGCTGACGGCTGAAGGTGGTTTGAAACGTTTGGTTTGGTTGCCAGCGGCGCTGAAGGAACAACTTAAAGAGAAATTGATGCAGCGCTGTACAGATATAGGAATGCCTGAATTTTTTGATATGATCGCCACAGAAGAGCAGGGTGACACGGAGGAGGCAATCATGGTATTCCTGAAAGAAAAGGGCCACCCAGCGTTAGAAATGGAGATGGCTGTATAAGTATAAAGTAAATATTCGGCAACACTCCATAGGAAAGCGATTTGCCTAAGCTGCAACAGTACCGAGGTCTTGCTTCGTTCGTTATCTTTTGGTCAGTATGCTAAGCACCCTTATGAAGTCTTGCCAAACATTTACAGACCATTAATATATATGAAATATTTATCAATAAACAAATTGTAATTACAATAAATTGGTAACTATTTTGGCAGGACAGTAAACTACCCCTTAACACTGTGTAGTAACCGTTCCGGAGTACTCTTGGACAGTTACACTTATGATAGGATTGGAGGAAGAGAACGATGGCTTTAACTGGTATACAAATCTTGAAAATGCTCCCAAAGAAGAATTGCGGGGAATGTAAGATACCTACGTGTTTGGCTTTTGCTATGAAAGTAGCGGCCGGACAGATGGAGATCGGTGAATGTCCCTATGTTGACGACGAGGTTAAAGCAACCATCGGGGAGGCTTCGGCACCTCCAATTAGAACCATCAAAATTGGTACGGGGCAAGGCGCTTTTGCCGCAGGTGGTGAGACATGTCTGTCAAGACATGAAAAACGTTTTGAGCATCAAACCGGTATTGGCGTGCTTATCCATACTGAAATGGATGATGATGCGGTAAACAGTCGTTTGCAAAACTTCAATAAACTGGAATACGAAAGAGTTGGGGTCATAATGAAGCCTGACCTCATTGCAATTAAAGACGCTAAGAACGATGCGGCTTCATTTGTTGATCTGGTTCAAAAGGTTATGACTGAGTCACCTGCTGCTAATCTCATTTTAATGAGCGAGTCTGTTGGCAATATGAAGGCTGCGGTTGAAATATGTAAGGATAAACAGCCCCTCCTTTATGCTGCGAGCAGTGATAACATGCAAGATATGGCTGATTTGTCCAAGGAGGTTAATTGTCTCCTGGCAGTTAAGGGCAAAAATCTTGATGATGCTGTGGAAATTTCTGACAATCTGCTCAAGGCCGGCCTGAAAGATTTGGTTGTTGATACCGGTGCACGTACCATGAAGGCGGCTTTTGAGGATAATATTGTTTGTCGCAGGGCGGCAATTAATAAAAAATTCAAACCCTTGGGATTCCCTACCATTGCCTTCCCTTGTGAGATGACCGATGATCTGATGCTAGAGGCAATGATTTCCTCTGTCCTGATCGCTAAATATGCCGGGATTGTTATTCTATCTGATTTGCAGGGAGATGTTTTGTTTCCCCTATTTCTAGAGCGTTTGAATATTTTTACTGATCCGCAGCGCCCTATGGTTGTGGAAGAGGATGTTTATCCCTTAAACGGCCCTGATGAGAATTCCCCGGTAGTTATTACCTGTAATTTCTCACTTACCTACTTTATCGTCTCTGGCGAAATTGAAGGCTCTAAGGTTCCAACATGGTTGTTGATTAAGGATACCGAAGGTCTATCAGTTTTGACTGCTTGGGCGGCCGGTAAGTTTGGGGCAGATCTCATTGCTCAATTTATCAAAAAATCTGGGATTGAAGACAAAATTAAGCATCGTGAACTTCTGATACCTGGTTATTTAGCGACAATTAAAGGCGAGCTTGAAGAAGAATTGCCTGATTGGACAATTACCATTGGTCCACGTGAGGCCGGTCATATCCCAGCCTGTCTGAAAGAATGGACGCCTGTGTCTTAACTATCAATCTTTGTAACTATTCAGGTAGGGCTAATAAATACCCTAAACTCTGTAATGTAACTGCTCAGAGGTACTCCACATTCCCGTTTGGAATTCGAAACATACTAGTCGCTTTCGAGAAGTCCAAAATGAACAAAAGCGGGGTACTCCTGATTAGTTATCAAATCTTTGCACATTGATTTTTTCTTATGTCTATAAACCTTACGATTGATGGTCTGGAAATAACTGCTCAAGCCGGGATAACCGTACTTGAGGCAGCCAAGAGGGCTGATATTTATATCCCCACTCTTTGTCAGGTTGGAGGGAAACAAGCCGAACACCCTTGCGAATTGTGTGTAGTTGAGGTGGATGGCGGTACGGATCCATTGCGCTCATGTGTGATTCCCATAAAAGAGGGGATGAAGGTTGTTACTAGTTCAGAGACCTTAACTGAGCATAGGAAGGCTAAACTTTCGATCTTGGCTGAAACACATTTCGGCGATTGTAAGGCGCCATGCACATTGACCTGTCCTGGGCAGATAAATGTGCACGGCTATATTGCCCATGTCGCCAAGGGCCAGTATGAAGAGGCGTTGCGCTTGGTTATGGAGCGTAATCCCTTCCCCTTCTCGGTGGGACGGGTCTGTCCCCGTTTTTGTGAGACTCGCTGCCGTAGAATTCTGGTCGACGAACCTGTTTCAATTAATCATTTAAAACGTTTTGTGGCTGATTGGTGTATGGCCCGAAAGGTTGATTTGAAATTGGGATGTGATGCGGCAACTGGCAAACGTGTAGCTGTGATTGGCGGCGGCCCGGCGGGCTTAACATCGGCTTTTTATCTGGCTCGTAAAGGCCATGATGTTACGGTTTATGAGGCCATGCCTAAATTGGGTGGTATGTTACGTTATGGTATGCCTGATTACAAAATTCCACGTAAGGTTTTGGACTACGAGACCTCAAGCATTTTGCGCCTGGGAATATCGGTTAAATTTAACCAGAAATGGGGCGCTGATTTCACCCTGCAAAATCTTAAAGACCAAGGGGTTGATGCAATTTTTATTGGCACTGGTGCCTGGGTTCCCAAACCTCTGGATGTATCAGGTACAAATTTACCAAATGTTTATGCGGGCACTGACTTTTTGCGTAGCGTTTCCGAGGGAGCGCCTTTATCGACAGGAGCCAGAGCTGTTGTTTTTGGCGGCAATAATATAGCTCTTGAAACAGCCCGTTCCTTATTACGTTGTGGCGTTGATGAAGTTACAGTAGTTCACTCGAAGAGCAGAACAGGGATGACTGCTAATCAGCGCGTAATTAATGAGGCAGAAAAGGAAGGTGTGCAGTTCCTTATGGTTGCCTCTCCTGTGCAAATCACCCAGGTTCTTGATGGACTGGATGTTGAGCTTATTCGTATGCGCTTGACTGAACCAGATAAACGAGGTGTGCGACATCCTGAGGCAATTCCGGGCAGTTCCATTCATCTTGAGGTTGATACTGTAGTGCATGCCATGGGACAGATGGCATTTGCCGGTCAGAAAATTGCCGATCTTGGCATTGAAGCGTCTTTAGAATTAACCCAAAAAAATTGCCTGAAGGCCAACGTTAGGACTTCATCCACTAATATTGAAGGTATTTTTGCGGCAGGAGATGTTGTCTCCGGGCCTCGTACTGTTATCCAGACCGTCGTCGCCGCCAGGCGTGCAGCTGCTAACATCCATAGTTATATGACGGGTGCTCCCAAAATAACTGAAAACCGTTTTAATTTCACCAGAGGGCGCTCCTTCGATGAAGTTGATTTACGGAATTTTGAGGGTATTAAGGTGAAATTGCGGGAAAAAATGCCCACTCGACCGCCAGAAATTGCGGTGCAGGACTTTAATCAGATCAAGCTTGGCTTTACTGAGGAAATGGCTTTAAAGGAGGCTGGACGATGTTTGTCATGTGGCTGTTCAGCTTTTGAACAATGCGAATTGAAATCGCAGGCCATCGAACATAAGGTTAATCTGAATAAAACTGGCATAGGCAATACTCCATCCTATAGTAGGGATACTTCACATCCAACTCTTACTGTTGATTTAAATAAATGCATTTATTGTCAACGCTGTATGAATAGTTGTGAGTATAAGGCTCTTGATTTAAGCTCTGAGAGCTTTGATGATAAGGGACGTGCCATTGGTATAAGTCTGAAATTTAATGATAATTGTGTTGCCTGTGGACGTTGCTCTGAATTTTGTACGACTGGCGCCCTTGCCAAGACTGCCAGCTTGGTGCCAATTATTACCGAGACGGTAAAAGAAGTTAAGTCTACCTGCCCTTATTGTGGAGCGGGCTGTCAGGTTATTTTGCGGGTCAAAAATAATACTATTATGGAGCTCTGTGCCGATCCAGAACAAGCCCCCAATTATGGAGCTTTATGTGTAAAGGGCCGTTTCGGTTTTGATTTTGTGCAACATCGAGATCGTCTTACTACGCCCTTGATTCGTCAGGGTGGGCAATTGGTTGAGACTACTTGGGAAGAGGCATTAAATCATGTAGCCAAGCGTTTTTTCGATCTGAAAGCGATGTATGGCCCAGATTCGATTGCCGGTTTTTCCTGTGCCAGGGCGACTAATGAGGATAATTTCATTATGCAGAAGTTTATGCGTACGTCCTTAGGCACAAATAATATTGATCATTGCGCCAGGCTCTGACACGCTCCCACGGTGGCCAGTCTGGCCATCTCGTTTGGAAGCGGGGCAATGACTAATTCCATTGCCGATATAGCTGAATCGGATGTAATTATGATGATTGGGTCTAACGCCGATACCGGTCATCCAACTATAGGCCTCCGTCTTCATCAGGCCATAGATAATGGAGCAAAATTAATTGTCATTGATCCGCGTGGCACAGGGTTTGCCAGGCGGGCTGATCATTGGGTTAGTGTAGCTCCAGGCAGCGATGTAGCACTCTTGAATGGGATGATGCGGGTTATCATAGAGGAAGATATTTATGATCGTGAATTTGTTCAGTCACGTACCGAAAATTATGAAGAACTTCAGATTGTTACAGAAAAATATACACCAGAATATGTAAGGGACATTACTGGGGTATCTGAAGAGCAGCTTCGTGATGTTGCCCGATTGTATGCCAGTCCAGGTAAAAAATGTGCAATATTCTATGGTATGGGTTTGGCGCATCATGCGACGGGCACCGATAATGTAAAAAGCGTAGCTAATCTCGCTATGCTCTGTGGTAAACTTGGCGTGCCCGGTGGTGGAGTTAATCCTCTCCGTGGTCAGAATAATGTGCAAGGGGCCTGTGATATGGGGGCCTTGTTTAACACATTGCCGGGATATTTAGGTCTATCCAATGATGACGTTTTTGATCGATACGAAGAGATGTGGGGTATTAAATTACCTCGTCGTCCCGGCAAGGCCGCCACTGAGGTCTGGGATGCTATTCATGAGGGTGAAATTAGAAGTTTATATATTATGGGAGAGGATCCGGTTCTTGCCGACCCCAACGCTCATCACGCCGTAGAGGCGCTGGAAAAACTAGATTTTCTGGTTGTGCAGGATATATTTTTGACCGATACTGCCAAGATGGCAGATGTTGTTCTGCCTGCAGCCTGTTTTGCCGAAAAGGACGGGACATTTACCAGTACGGAGCGGCGGGTACAGAGGGTACGTAAGGCAGTTGATCCCCCTGGTATTGCTAAGCCTGATTGGCAGATTTTTTGTGAGCTCTCCCAAAAAATGGGTTATGAGATGGATTACGAGTCGGCGGCTGATATATTTCTAGAGGCGGCTTCTCTGGCTCCCCAGTATAAAGGGATTTCTTATCCACGGATTGAGCAAACAGGTTTGCAATGGCCGGTACCAAATAGGAGTCATCCGGGCACAACCGTTATGCATGTTGGAAAATTTACGCAAGGCCTGGGGCTATTCATCCCGGAGGATTATACTCCGCCAAAAGAAATGCCAGATACTGAATATCCCATGCTTTTTACCACTGGCCGTCACTACGCCCAGTATAATTTTGGCAGTATGACCAGAAAGACTGAAGGGATAGAAAAAATTTGTTCTGAAGCACTGGCGGAGATAAACCCCGTTGATGCGGATAGGCTGCAAATTGAAGAAGGAGCCTGGATTAAAATTACCTCCAGGCGGGGTGAGGTTAAGACTCGGGTCACTGTTACCGATAATTCGCAAGTGGGAACGGTTTTTATTCCTTATCATTTCGCAGAAGTGCCGGTTAATCAGCTTACCTTGAATACCCTTGACAGGTTATCAAGAAGTCCACAGTATAAAATTTGCTCTGTTAAAATTGAAAAAGTGTAAATATTCTTGAGCATCACTTGGCACTTATGTTTACGGAGTTAAGGGTAGATTGTAGTCCTCTACCTGAACAGTTATAAAAAAGTATTATAAATAATTGGAGTTGCAATATGGCAAAGGCAGTAAAAGGCAAGAAAGCCACTAAAAATGATGCTTCTGGTGCTGTGATGGTACTGGGTGGCGGGATCGCCGGGGTGCAAGCGGCTCTCGATCTCACTGATTTGGGCTATTATGTCTATCTGGTTGAAAAAAATCCTGCTATTGGCGGGGTGATGGCTCAACTGGATAAGACCTTTCCTACCAACGATTGTGCCCTCTGAATCCTGGCACCCAAGCTGGTAGAGGCCGGTCGGTCTCCAAATATAGAGATTTTAAGTAACTCTGATTTTGTTGCTCTGGAAGGAAAACCTGGTGCTTTTACGGCCAAGGTGAATATGCGGCCTCGTTTTATTGACGCCGATAAGTGTACCGCTTGTGGCCTGTGTACCCAGTATTGTCCACGGCATTTGCAGGATAATTTTAATGAGGGTCTGAATCTTACCCGCCCCATTCACATTGATTATCCACAGGCAGTACCTGCGACTTATTATATTGATCCCGCTTCATGTCTGCATGTTACAGAAGGTACATGTCAGATATGTGTGCCTGTTTGTCGTAGTCATGCCATTAACTTTAATCAGAAGCCCACTAAGAAGAAATTAAAGATTGGTGCAGTAGTTTTGGCTCCAGGCTTTGGTAAGGTTTCCAATGAGACCCTGGCTAAATATAGCTACGGAGAACATGCCGATGTAGTCACCAGCTTGGAGTTTGAGCGATTGCTGAACCCTTCTGGGCCTTATATGGGTAATGTCCTTACCCTGTCCGATCAACGGCATCCCAAGCGCATGGCCTTTATCCAATGTGTGGGTTCGCGAGATTTAGGTTGTGGTAACGGTTATTGCTCCTCGGTTTGTTGTATGTACGCCATTAAAGAAGCGATGGTGGCGAAAGAGCACGATCCTGAGTTGGACATAACTATTTATTATATGGATATGCGTACTCAGGGCAAGGATTTTGATGCAGCCCAAAAGAGGGCCGAGGATCAGTTTGGTATCAAGTTTGTCCGGGCCAAGGTGGCGGGTGTCACTCCCTGGGATGAGAAGGGGCTTAAATTAACCTATTCTACTATGGCAGGTGAACATAGTTTTGAACAATTCGATATGGTGGTTCTTTCAGTCGGGCTTGACGCCCCAAAGGATGCTCAACAAATTAGCAAGATGCTGGATGTGGATCTTAACCAGTTTGATTTTTGTAAAACTGATCCTTTCTATCCCCTAAATTCCAGCCGGGAAGGAGTCTATGTAGCCGGTGCCTTTCAGGGGCCGTGCGATATTCCTGAAAGTGTTACCCAATCATCGGCTGTTGCCGGTATTGCCGCTGGCGCCCTGAAAAAACAGCGTGGCAAGGGGTATGTGATTAAATCATATCCTCAGGAGACGGATATTGCCGAGGAAGAAATTAGAATCGGTGTTTTTACCTGCCATTGCGGGATCAACATCGGTGGTGTTGTGGATGTGCCTAGGGTAGATGCCTACACCGATAATATGGAGAATGTCGTCTTTCATCAGGAATCCATGTATAGCTGTTCTCAGGATGCTCAGGAGATGCTGAAAAAGCGCATCAAAGATCATAAGTTAAACCGGGTTGTAATTGCGGCTTGTTCACCGAGGACTCATGAGCCATTATTCCAGGAGACCTTAAAGGATGCGGGCCTAAATCGCTCCTTGTTTGAGATGGTCAATATCAGAGATCAATGTTCTTGGGTGCACGCCAACGAACCTGAGGCTGCTACCGATAAGTCGATGGATTTGATTCGTATGGCGGTTGCAAAGGCTAATAAAATTCAGCCTTTGCCTGAGCAGACGGTGCCTGTTACCGATAAGGCATTGGTAATTGGTGGTGGTGTGGCAGGGCTTACGGCAGCCCTTACTTTGGCGGAACAGGGATTTCATTGCACCCTTGTTGAAAGAGAAAATGCGGTGGGTGGGAATCTTCTTGATATTCAGCGGACTATCGAAGGTGTCGAGACTGCCAAGACTTTAAAGAAAATCGTTGCTAATGTAAAAAATGAAAAGCTTATTGATGTGATGCTCAATGCAGAGCTTACTACTATTAGTGGGTTTGTTGGTAATTTTTCATCTATAGTCAAGGTTTGTGGCAAGAAAGGCGAAGTTGAACATACCATCGATCACGGTGTTATTATTCTGGCTACAGGTGGTAAAGAGCACGCACCCGCCAAAGTCTTGGGTCGGGAACCTGTTAAGTCCAACAAGATAGTCACACAAAAGGAATTGGAGAAGCGTCTTAACGGTAGGGCTAAGGATCGGGCTCCGAAATCAGTGGTTATGGTGCAATGTGCTGGGTCGCGTGGTGATGATTTGGGCTATTGCAGCAAGGTTTGTTGCAATCACGCCGTTAAAAATGCTTTGCATATTAAGGAAATTAGCCCAGATTCCCAGGTAATTGTTCTCTATCGTGATATGCGAACCTACGGTTATGCCGAAGAAAAGTACCGTCAGGCCCGTGAACTTGGGGTCATTTTTATACCCTATGAGGTGGACAAAAAACCGCAGATAAACAAGAAGGGCAGCAACGTTCAGATAAACTTCTTTGATCCCATGTTGCAAGAGGACGTGAGCATTAATCCTGATTTGATTACCTTGAGTGTGGGTATTGTGCCTCAGAGTACGGATACCTTGAGTAAATTACTGAAGGTGCCGGTGACTATGCATAATTTCTTTATGGAGGCGCATGTCAAACTGCGGCCCGTTGAGATGCCGGTGGCCGGTGTTTATGTCTGTGGGTTGGCTCATTCACCTAAACCGTTGAATGAGACCATTATTCAAGCGCAAGCGGCGGCGGCCAAGGCTGCTATGCCTCTGGTTAAGGGAGTGGTCTCTGTCGAACCGATTGTTTCACATGTTGATAAGGATGCTTGTATAGGTTGTGGCCTGTGCGCTAGTCTCTGCCCATACCAGGCAATTCAGATTATTAAGGTGGACAAAAAACGTAAGGCCGAGACTGTTGTGGCATCCTGTAAGGCCTGTGGAATTTGTGCCTCACATTGCCCCACTTTTGCAATCTCCATGGGCGGTTTTACTAACGAACAGATTAACTCTCAAATAGAGGCCTTTGGCCAGAAAATAGAGGAGTAATTTAGGATGACTGAAGAGTTTAATCCCAAGATTCTTGGGTTTCTATGTAATTGGTGCTGTTATGCCGCTGCCGATGCTGCTGGTGTATCACGTTTCCAATATCCCCCTAATCTCCGGACGATCCGGGTGATGTGTACCGGCCGTGTTGACGCCGCCTTTATCCTGAGGGGCTTCGCTGAAGGCGCCGATGGTATTTTTACAGGCGGCTGACAACTTGGTGAATGTCATTACCAGGTTGGTAATTATGATGCGATGGGAGTTAATGCCTTGGTAAAGAAGGTGTTGACTGAGGTAGGAATAAATTCTGATCGTTTTAATCTGCGCTGGGCTTCTGCTGCTGAGGCGCCCAGGTTTGTGAACTTGATCACAGATTTTACCATGCAGGTAAAAAAGCTTGGCCCTCTTGGTGAGTCTGAGGGGCTTAACGCGGAAGATCTACAGACAAAAATAGCCAAGGCACTAGAACTTGTGAGTGATAAAAAACTCAGGGTTGCCTTTGGTAACGTAACCAAGGCGATGCGCAAGGAGGGAAGTAAAATAACCCCTGAGTGGATTGCCGATGTTGTGGATGAAAAATTAACTAAAACTATTAATGCTGCCTTATCCTCCTGAAACGGGGCGGGATGCGGTTAACTTAAGGGAAGCTCTATTTTAAAGGTGCTTTCCTTGAGTTAATTGACTGCTCCCATTTCTTGAGAGATTTATTTATCAGCTGCGGAAGATCCTGTTCCAATTGTCCTTGTTGTTCTAAATCATTTCTGGCAATTACCAACTCCAGTTTCCTTGCACATTGATGCAGTCTCACCATGCCGTAATTTCCGGCTACTCCCGTAAGGCAGTGTACTGACTCAGAGTTGAAATTTGTCCCGCCTCTCTCTTGCCTGCGCTTACATATATCAATAAAATCCTCTAATGCGTTTCTGCAAATAGTTATTATTTCCGCTACCTTATTTTCACCCAAATGTTCTCTTATATCCGAGATCAACTCCAGATCTAGGAGTGGATACTCTTTTTTGGCTGCCGCTTGTCCGGTAAGCTCAGTTGATTTGTCATCCTGTATATTAGATTGTCCGGACATCTTTAACAGACAATCTAGTAAATTTGTGCTGCGCACGGGTTTTGGGACAAATCCCGCCATGCCTTTATCCAGACAGTCCTGAATTTTTTCTTTTAAAACATCTGCGGTCATTGCCACAATTGGCACATTCGGTTGCTCGGAGTGAATGCGCCGAGTTGCCTCTAGTCCATTAATCCCCGGCATGTGCAGATCCATGAAAATAAGGTCAAAGCGAGTTGTTGTTGCGAGGCTCACTGCATGTTCACCAGATTCCGCATAGGTTACGAGCTGACCTAGTTTCTCCAGCAAACCGCCAGCTATCCGACGATTAGCTTTGGAGTCATCCACTAGCAGTAGTGATAACTGTGGTAGATCCTCCACCATTTCGGGAAGAGACTTTTCTTTTCCTAATGCGAATTTTAGAGAGAAATAAAATCGGCTGCCGACGTCTATTTTACTTGTTACCTGTAATTCACCGCCCATTGCTGCTACTAATTCCAGGCTTATGGCCAGTCCCAGGCCGCTACCACCATGGCTACGGGTGTCAGAATTGTCTACCTGGGAAAAAGATTCGAAAATGAGTTTCTTGTTCGCATCAGATAGGCCCATGCCACTATCCGCTATGGAAAATTCTAGCATGATTTGGCTACTATCAGTTGATATGTTTTTAACCGTTATAGAGACCTCACCGGTATCCGTAAATTTAACTGCATTGCCAACCAAATTGATCAAGACCTGTCTTAAGCGGGCAGGGTATCCTTCTAATAAAGTTGGCAGGTCGTTATCCAAATTAAGTTTGAGCCGTAGTCTCTTCTCCCTGACCTGGATCGTCATGATGGCTTGAATATCGTCTAATAGGTGGGGCAAGTTGAAGGTCTGGCGGCTCAGCTGGGTATTCCCAGCCTCGATCCTGGCCAGATCCAGCACATCCTCAATCAGGGCTGCAAGTTGGTCGCCGGAATGGCTGATGATTTTTAATACTTCGCACTGTTCAGTAGCCATAGACATTCCTTCCAGCAACTGAATTCCCCCCAGAACCCCGTTTAGTGGGGTCCGAAGTTCATGGTTCATGATGGTCAGAAAGCGGCTTTTGGCCATATTGGCCTGCTCTGCTGTGGCTCTAGCTTGACGGGCGGATGACTCGGCCATTTTACGCTCGGTTATTTCCTCCTCCAGCAAGGTGCGTTGGTGAAAGAGGCCTCTTGACTGTCGGTTGGAGTTCAAAAGGATAGTGTAACCAAATGCATTAACAGCCAGCAGCATAAGCGCAAGCTCGGTGGTTGCGGGTGATAATGAAAACGATAGGGCATAAAAATGAAATCCCATAAAGAGGGCTGAAGATATTAATGACGCAATTACAGTAAGATATACACGATTGGGTACTACCGCATAGAAAATCAGAATAAAGACGACAATAAAGGGAGTATCTATCGTCTGGAAAGTGCTTGTATATTTAAAAAAGTAGCGATATTCGATTATCTCGGAGAGTCCTATAAGTAATTCTAAAAAAAAGATCAGTATCCTGATCCTGTCTGAAAAATGGTCCTGGTGGCTTAAAAAATAGATTAATATCGCAGCTAGAGATACAGATAAGCGCATTGCTGCCATTACTTTAGTCTGGTGTCCCCATCCAAAAGTAAAATAATCAGTGGAAAGTGCGGCAATATACGCTAATGCTCCGATAACTGAGTTTAGTCGTATCTGTCGGGCTGTAAGCGGCCAGCGCTCAGCAGTGAATGCCTCCTCTGTTGCACTCGAAATAAACTCACCAGTAAGCGGCGAAAGACGATATTGCGGATTATCTTGAATTTGCATGGTTTGGTTTGCAGGGGACAATGTTACTTGCTTGTGAGGTCCGATCTGATCTGATCGGATCGGATTTTAAACGACTTGCTGGTATCATTATTCTGACGATCGAAAAATAGATAAACCAAATGGTCAGATTCTGATTCTTTGGGATTTTAGTCGATAACCATACCCCTTGATCGTCTCTAGAAGTTCAGGTTTTTTTGAATTTTTTTCAATTTTTCTTCGCAGTCGTGAAATTAATACGTCTGCTGTACGGTCAAACGGAAGTTCCTCACGATTTGGAATCGCCTCCAGCAACTGGTCACGATTTAACACCCGGCCGGATGATTGAGCCAGTGCTGTTAAAAGAGAAAACTCGCCAGAGGTAAGGCAGATCTCTTCCCCTGTTTCGTCATCTAACCGGCAGCATTCAATATCCAGGGTAAAGCGTCCCAAACTGTATCTATGCCTATCTGAAATTTTCTCAGGTGTAATTTTCTGTAGCAGATTGCGGATTCTGAGCACCAATTCGCGGGGGTGGTAGGGTTTGGTGACGTAGTCGTTCGCCCCAATCTCCAGGCCGTTAATTCGCTCCATTGCTTTGTCTCTGGAGGTGACCATAATTAGCGGAATCAATGAACTTTTTCGCAGTTCTCGGGCCAGGATCAGGCCATCCGCATCCGGTAAATTGAGGTCCAATAGAATCAAATCCACTGAATGGCATCGCAGGGCGGTACTAAATTCCAGGGCGTTACAAGCTTGCATGACGTGGAAGCCATCTTGTGCAAGGTAAGCACATAACAATGCCCGTTGAGCCGGATCATCTTCTACGACAAGTATGCGATGGGGGGCAGTTGTCATGGCTAAAGTGGAATTGTTATTTAAAATCAGTATTTACATCCGGTTAATATCCTGTTCACATTAATCTATTACGATACAATACATAATGTAGCCGAACAATACATAATGTAGCCGAACAATACATAATGTAGCCGAATATACAAACGAAATTTCTGAATTTGCGCAGAAAAATATGGGAACAGGGGGGAATCAAAGATGCATTGTAGCTACTCACGGGGTAAGCGACTTAACTTCGCTGAGCCCGCTAACTGCTTGCAGGGTGCTGTGAGCAGTTATGATGCATTAACAGGAAGTAAGCACCCGGATGTCTTAAAAATCAGATTAAATACGATCCCTGGATGTAATTTTCTGGAATACTAAAGAATCAGGAGAAAACAGATGAAATGTGATTTATGGCCTAAAATGAAGAGACAGGAAGGTTTTACTCTGGTGGAAATGTCCATCGTGCTGGTGATCATTGGCTTGATCTTAGGGGCGGTCTCTATCGGCAAGGATTTGCAACGTGATGCAGAATACGACAAAATTAAGCAGAAATTTGTTGACCAGTGGGTGCAGGCCTACAATACCTATTATCAGCGTACCGGTGTGGTTCTGGGTGATAACCTGCAACAACCACGGATGATGGTAAACGGCGCTTCATATGTTGCCGCCGCAGGGACTCCGATTTCCGGCGGCAATATGGCCGCTTTGGCTGCTGCAAATACGCCAGATGCAATCTGCCAGGGGGCAGCAGGACCAAACATGACCCGTGGATTTGCGGTAGCAACTGACCCTGGCCTGCATGACTTGATGGATCAACTCGGGATTCGGATGCCGCCAGGCCGGGCCGAGGGCAGCGAGGATCGCTATGTCTATCTTGATAGTAACGGTAATCCGCAGGAGATTCAGGTCTGTTTTCAGTGGAATCTTCCAGGAACTGCCGAAGGTGCAGGTAATATGATGGTGATTGATGGTTTGACCCCGGATCTCGCCCGTTCTCTGGATCAAAAAATCGATGGTAAACCTGATGCCAGTGAGGGGATGTTCAGGGAGCAAGGTGTGGTTAATGCTGCTTCCGGCGGTCCTGGTGTGGTATGGGGAGCGAACAACACGGATGTATATGGTACTACGGCAGTTGCGGGCGCTAATAGAGATGAGGATCAAATAGCTACAGTAGTTGCGATATACAAGATGAATCAATAGTCTAATTCTGGAGAACGATAGATGAAATCAATAATTAGATGTAAGAGGCACGGGCAGCAAGGATTTACCCTGATTGAAATGGCCATCGTGTTGGTGATAATCGGTTTGATCATAGGGGCGATCTCTGTCGGTAAGGATTTGCAACGGAATGCCGAATATCAAAAAATATACCAAAAGTTTGCGGCTACCTGGAAGCAGGATTATGACCTTTATTATCAACGAAGCGGGGTTGTATTAGGTGACAGGCAAGAGGCCCCAACATATATGGTGAACGGTCGTGAAGCTGTACTAAATAATGCGGCAGGCGCCAAGGCTGGAATTCCGGCCAATTATGCCAACACCGGCAAACGAATTTGTCATGGTCAGGGGTATGCTGCAAATACTGTCGGAGCAGGTGATCCACAGTTGGCGGTTCAAGATCTGCAAGGGCTGTTTGATAACATCGGCATCAAGATGCCGCCAGGGCGTGCCGAGGGTCAGGAAGACCGGTATCTCTACCTTGATAGTAACGGTAACCCGGCAGAATTACAGGTCTGTTTTCAATGGAATCCCGCTCAGACTATCAGTGGTGCTGGTAATGTGATGGTTATTCGCGGCCTAACTCCTGATCTGGCTAGAACTATTGATCAATTTATAGATGGTAAGGCGGATGCCCTGGAAGGAAGATTCAGGCAGCAAAATAATGCCTTAAATTCCAGTGAACCGAGTAGTCAGGAACCTGGCCACCAATGGGAGGCAACGAATACCTTTGCCCAGGGCGGCAGCAAGACTCCCACTAATATTGGTACGGTCAATGCCAATAAGGGTGAGAATAAGGATGAAGATCGGGTTAAGTTGCTCACTGCTCACTGGAAAATGGATGAGTAATATGGCAAGTAAAGAGGATACCCCCGGAAGGGGGCAGCGTTTGTTCATCATGATAACCACCTTGTTGGCAATTGTGGTGCTGTGGGGGGCTGCATGGTATGCCTCAACCAGTTGGCAGACTATGCAGGCGGCGCAGCAGAGATTGACTAATGCTCGCCAGCGTTCGTTATCCTCTGGCCAATTACGGGCGGCCTTTGCAGAATATCAGTCCTGGCAACGGCAGGAACAAGCCCTAAATGATCGGGTAACGCATGCCGGCCTTACTGAAGATGACTGGAATGTTCGGAGTATAACCATTGAGAAGGCAGAATTGCCCCGGCGACAGGTTCAGGCCTATCTTACAGGTATGGCAAATAAAAACGGCTACTTTTTTGCCCCGTCAGCCTTTGAATTGCACGTCCTGCAAGCCGGAGGGGACATCTTTAAATGGCAGAAAGGTGGTGGTGACAGTTTAGGATTGACCTTGAAAGGAGAATATTTTATGCGGAGGCAAAAACCATGAGTCCGCTATTGTCGAATATAAAAGCTGTGCCATCAGGAAACACTGCGATTATTGATCTGGATGGTAAGCACTGGGGCTTAAATGGTGATCAGGTAGTTGCGCTTCAGAATATTGAGGATGCTGACGGGGCAAAGTGGGTCTTTTCTGATTTTGAGGGGGCATTTAAACGAGTTGAATCCGTTGCCTCTGAAAGACGTTACTGCACTGCCATTATTGAAAAACAACTGCGTGATCGTGGTGATACCGATGGAGTCAGCAAGGTGCTGCCCATAGCCGCCAGGACAACATCGCATACTACTAATGTCTTGTACACGGCGGTGGCGGCAGAACTTTTTTCCAGCTATTGGGCCATGGCTAATCAGCAGAAAGATCATTGCTTACTGATTCCGATGTTGTCGGTGCTCTATCGCTATGGCCTGTCAGTACCTGCCGAAAATAGTGCGGTGCTCTTGCAGCATGGGTTAAGTTTTGATGTATTATTGATCAGCAAAAGTCAGCCCGTGAGTTGTATTAGTGTTACTTCTTCAGGGCCGGGGGCGGATGATTGGGAGCGTGTGCTGCATTATTTGGCCGATCAAATTAAACAGGTTTGCACTGCCCTAAAACCACCTTTGTCAGAAATACAGTGGTTTTCTTGGGATACGGAGGGAATAACGGCTGGCCAGGGGCTGGCGGAGAAGCTGAGTGATCTCATAGGTATTCCCGTGCAGCAGGCCGCAGAATCCAGCTTGAGGTTAGACGGTAAAAGTTTCCAGTCCTCCTTGCCGTCATTGTTGGGGTGGGCTCGTGTCAATGATGACGTTAGTGGTGGCAGAAGTAAAATTCTATACTTGTCCGAGCGAATTCTGCCCTGGGCTACCGCCCTGGTGTTAGGAATTTCTTGTGCTCTGTTTGCCGCTGGTTATTACTGGCAAGGGGCGGCGCAGCGTGACGAAGAGCAGGTCGCCCAGATTAGCCAGCAGATCAGCGCTGATGAGGTTGCAGGTATCTCGGCGCAAGTGACCAAAAATAAGCTGCCCTCCAGAACCAGTGCCGGACAAGCTGTATTGTCCTTTGTGCCGCATCTTCATCAAGCGCTCTTATTACCATCCCTGCCAAAGATCGTTGCAGATATCCGGGACGCAGCTCCGGTTGCAATGAAGGTGTCGGGGATTACCTTGGTTCCTGATCAGAAAATCCCACAAATCATTGTTGATGGGCAGGTTGATCAAGATCTGCAAACAGCTAATATTGATGTTGGTTCTTTTATCTCGGAACTACGTGAGCGGGGTTATCATGTCCATGATAACGGCTTGTTAGCCAAAGATCGGAGCAAACACTTTCAACTTGTACTGACAATTAATGAGGCGCAAAATGAGATATAGCGGCTTGTCCATAGTGGTGATTGCCTTGTTGTCCATAGTGGGTATCTGTATGATGGCTGCTCGTTTGAAGCCTCCAATAAATACCATTCAAAGTGGGGACAGGGATATCGTGTCTTTGATTTCATATCTCAAGGTATTACCAGCAGAGCAGAAAAAGGTGCAGACTGCCTCCAGGCAGGTTGATAGCATCTTGGATTTTCAAGACCCTAAAGGTGATTATTCCGAGCTTATCAGTATGCCGCCTGAGGTGGCTGCCAGTCAGCTGGTAATCTCCACAGTCGTGCCAGACAAAGAGCCTAGGGCTCCACGTCATAGCTATTCGGCTAAGATGGTTTTTATGGCTCCTCACGATCGCTACGCTGTGGTTGACGGCTATTTTACCCGTGAGGGTGATCTTTTGCCGGACGGTGGCAGGGTGGTGAGTATTAGTCAGGGGAAGGTAAATATCAATGATAGTGGTGTGGTACAAACGGTGGTGGTGCCCGGATCCATGCCAATGGTTGTGCCTGGCGGGGGGAAGCATGATTTACGATAGACTTGCAGGAGACCTGGTTTAATGCGGCCTTTGACAAAAATAATAGTGTGGGGCTTGGCTGTAGTAATTATTGGGGCCGGGGTATATTTCTACTTAATGTCTCTGGGACGGCATTCGGAGATTGCTATGCCAGGATTGCCAGATCGGCTGCCGCCGGCAGCCGTAAACCACAGACCTAGGACTGTGCCTGGGTACCAGCCGGTTGTTGTGCCTCACGATTTAGAAAAGTCGAGAGGGTTCAAAGCATCATCGGCAGCACCTCCTAAAAAGCCGCTAAATTTAAACACTCGTACTGAGACGTATGCGCCTCCAACTCCGCCGCCGACCAAACCGCTATCAACGCAGCAAAAAATTGTAGTGCCGCATATTTCTGAGCACCGGGAAAAGCTTAAAGACATTCAGAGCCGCTTGCTCCAAATGATTCGCAAGAACCCCGCCAAGATTGATGTGCAACAGTTAGATACGATTTTGACTGAACTGGATCAGCTAAAGGACAATAACGGCCTGGTCGGCGGGGTGAACATTTCTGCGCTCCGCCAGAATTTGGCTGTAACCGGTAAGGTTCTGAAATTGAGCAGCCAAATCCAACAGGAGGCAAGAAAACCGCCAGGTCAGATTGATATGACCAAATTAAAGGCCGAAACAGAACAATTGCAGGAATTACAAAAGAAGTTGGTACCGGCAAACTTATATACGGCACCGGCGCCTGGAAAATGAAGTCAGGCAAGCATAGGCTGCCTGAGGGATTCAGTCTGGTAGAGATGGCGATTGTCTTGCTTGTGATCGGCCTGTTGTCAGCGGGGTGGATGTCAGTTTACCGTCCGGCGGC
Source organism: uncultured Desulfobulbia bacterium (assembly GCA_964439085.1). Lineage (GTDB taxonomy): Bacteria > Desulfobacterota > Desulfobulbia > Desulfobulbales > VMSU01 > JAADIV01. Next base: position 26,271 of record CAYTNB010000001.1, read on the forward strand.
TGAGTTTAAAAGAGGAGCGGCGGCGGCAATTTTTCAACAAAGGGTTGTGCAGTCGTTGTTGAATTTTGCTCTGACTCATCATCGCTTGCCCTGCGCAGACATTACAGGCGATGGCTATGAGGAAATGAATTGTCCGAGTAATTTTGCCAAAGATGGGGCTGTACCTTATGCCACCTTAGGGCTTACCCTGAATGGCCTGGCGGCTGGCAGTGCTAATACCCCCCCAAATATGATTTATGGCGTTTATCGCAACAGTAATGTGAATCCCGTTCAGGATGCAGACTTGGCTGTAGTAAAGGAACGTACCAACGATGTGGTTGGCACAACCTCTTATCAGGATGTGAATGATTTCCGGCGAGCATTGGTTAATGCCGCAGCTGCCGCTGTGACCAGGAATCAAGTTTACGTGACTGGGGATAAACACACGACTGGTAACGAAGATTGTACTAATAATGCGGTTAGTAACGCAGCCTTTTGGCTGGTCTCGCCAGGGGCCGCAGATATGGATGGTAACGGCAGTCCCTTTGACGGGGTTAATGTAAATCTTAAAAAAGATGGCTCCGGTACTCTATGCTTTGCTTCACCAACGCGATTGCATGACGCAGGTTATGACGACTTGGTGAAAGGCGTAAGCTTTAATACCTTGTTGGGGCGCTTAAGTCAGGTTCCCTGAGTAATGGCTGGTGAGCTCATACAGGTGCGGAGTAGGTATCAATCATGGTGCCCCTGGTGAACTATTATGGTTGGCTCAGTGAGCTGATATAATGAAGAATTTAAAAAACACATGGAAAACAAGATGAATAAAAAAGATCATCGGTCTTATTGGTGTATTATCTCTCTGATACTGGGAAGTTTATTGCTATCTTCCTGTGCTAAAGATATCTCTCCGTATAATCTTGAACACATTGGGCATGTTGATGACAAATCTGCTCCGTTGATTACGGCTCGTCTGGCGCAAGAGTCAAAGAAAATATTTCAACAGCAACAGGAATTACATAAGAAAATTGATGTTGTTAAACCGGTGATTCATCAGCCCGTGCCCATTGAGCCTGTTTTTGATCCCCTAGACGCAGTTAAAGTTAGTGTCGATGTTGATAATGGTGATGTGCAGAATGTTTTGCGGGCCATCTCCGATCAGGCAGGAATGAGCCTTCTTTTAGACCCTGAATTGTCTGAGTTGAAGAGAAAAATCACCATGCATTTGCAAGATGTTCCCGCCAGTATGGTCTTTAGAAATGTTATGAAGCTGCTTGATTTGAGCGGCACAGTAAAAAACAATGTGATGATTGTCATGCCATTCGAGGAACATTTTTACAACCTGGATTTTATCCAGTCAACCGCTACTATGGATTTTAATGTCGGCGGTGATGTTTTTGGTGCCAACAGTTCCGGTGATTCAAGCGGCGGCAGTGGCGGTGACAGCTCAAGTAATGGCATGAGTGGTAACTTATCCATGACGAATACCGGGAGCAAACACAGTAATGCCTATGATGAACTTGACAAAATGCTGATGGTCTTAGTTGGTAAAAACTCCGCCAATTCAGTAAAAAAAGGGCAGCCTGGGGTACGTACCCAGGTAGAGGGTAAAAAGGAAGGTGGTGAGCAGTCTAAATATTCTCTTAACCGAATGACTGGAACGCTTTATGTGCGGGCCCGTCCTTCACAGGTAAATACGGTAACCAGACTGATCGACAAATATAAACAGGTTCTACAGCGCCAGATTTTGATTGAAGCGCAGATTCTTGATGTCTCATTAAGTGAGCAGTATCAGTATGGTGTAGACTGGGCTGTGTTACGTCGGCGGGTGGCTGCCAACTATGCCAGCACGGCCGGAGCTCTGGCCAGTGTACAGGCTCAGCTCCCCATAATCAACGCTCCGGCCCGAACTGTGACTCTGCCTGCCACAACCTTTGGCGGAGCAGGCCGCTCACTCGGTGCCATGTACTCTGATGGCCGTTTTACGACTGCGATTAATATGCTGCGAGCCTTTGGAACCGTACGAGTATTATCTAACCCCAGTATTCGGGCCCAAAATGCCCATCCGGCCTTTATAAGTGTGGGTAAAAGTTCTCAATATATTGCCAAATCATCATCAACCGTGACTAATGTTGGTGGTGGTGCGACAACGACAACTGCGGATGTTACAACCAGTTCGGTTTTTGACGGTATCGTTCTTGGGGTTGAACCTTTTATTAGTGATAACGGCAAGATAAGCCTGACAATCCATCCCATGCAGTCGGCGGTTGATAGCTCAAGTCTGGCGTTAATTGATGTTGGCGGTGGCAATAAGGTGACTCTGCCGGTTATTGATTTTAAAGGAATGACAACCGCTTTAAGTATGAACAGTGGTGATACTGTCATCCTGGGCGGGCTTATCAATGAAACAGGATCTGATACGGGAGATGGTATTCCGGGCCTGACTGATCTTCCTCTTTTGGGCTCCTTGTTTGGTGGCCGAGCCCATGACAAAAAGGCCCGCGAACTAATTATAGTCCTACGCGTTATCCGGATCGATGAGCCTGATTTATAACGCTCTGAAAGAGCAGGATTTCCCCTCAGATGATGGCAATCCCAAGGTGGTAAGTGGTGCGGGCTTCCACTCACTTACCCACCAGCAATCGAAAAGCCAGCCCAAATTATGGATATTGATGATTATCGGCGGGTTGCTCATTAGTTCGGTAATTACAGTTTATTATTTGCGGGCCGTTAAAGGGACTGGTGTTTTTCCTGTAACTGAGCAGACTGCGGTAAGCCATTCATCGGCAAGCAGGAAAGGTCTGGAAATTACGGTTGCAAAAGAGCAAATTATTGCGGCCTCTGATCATACTCCAATTCAGGCTCAGGTTCAGCCTTTGGCTTTAGCTAAGAGGGTGGTAAAACAGCCTGCGGTGGCGGATAAGATTATTGTACCAGGCATGTTAGCGGTCAAAAAAAAGATGGTGATTCGTGAACCGCCGCAGAGAAGTGCTGCTGCAGGAATAATCACCAACACCGCCTCATCATCGACGGCGCCGGCGCAAAAAATCGTAACTAAGGCTGATGCTGAGTCAGCTACGCCCACGGTACGGCATGAAACGGTTGCGAAGATTCGGCGCACCCGTAATTATTTACGGGAAGTCGGGGAGATAGTTGCACAATTAAAGGTTAGTATGAGAGGCAAAGATACGACGCATACGGAGACATTGTTGCAAAGTCTTGAGCATCGGATGGGGGCTGATAGTGTTATTGTTCTCCGACTACGGGCCTACTGGTTGCTTCAACAGCAGAAAAATACATTGGCGCAGAAGGCTTATCAGCAATTATTGATACAGCAGCCAGATGATATGGCTGCTAATCTGAATATGGCGCTGCTTGAGTTGCGGGCCGGAAATCAAAAGCAGGCCTCGGAGCGTTTAAGCAGGATGGCTGTGGTTTATCCTGATTCAGATCGAGTTCGTGAATTTAAACGCCAGTTGAGGGATGCCAGTGGTAGATAAGTCAGGTCATCTATTGGCCAGGCATTTATGCCGAATGGGGCTGCATGCCAATCCGTTCCCTGTAACTCCGGATGCCTCGAATTATTTTGTTTCACACAGGATTGAGGTGTGTCTGGCTGAACTCCTGCATTGTATTAGGGAAAGAAAGGGCTTTCTGCTGGTTACTGCCGATGTTGGTACAGGTAAAACAACCCTGAGTCGGCGGCTGATTGCGACGCTTGAACAGGAGGAAACCCAGGTCGCCCTTGTCTTTAATAGCTTTTTGCATGGTATTTCCTTATTAGAGGCCATTAATCAAGATTTTGAGATCAGCGCTAGTGGTGGTATCCGTGAGCAGTTGGAGTCCCTGAACCGGTATTTATTGCGGCAATTTGATGAAGAAAAAAACTGTGTAATCATCATTGACGACGCTCAAAATCTGGATATTGAAAGTCTTGAGCTTATTCGTCAGATATCCAATTTGGAAACAAATAAGGCTAAGTTAGTACAAATTCTGCTCATTGCCCAGCCTGAAATCTTGGCAACCCTAGCTTATCCCGAACTTCGTCAGTTAGACAGCCGGATTGTTTTACGTATTGAACTGCCGTCTTTTTCGGATGTCGAAATCATGGATTATGTGAATTATCGTTTAAATTGTGCGGGAAATGGCGGCAGGGTCAAACTGGCTCCAGGAAGGGCCTTGCGGCTGCTTGCGAAAAAGAGTGGTGGCTATCCGCGCCAGATAAATCTAATAATGGATCGCAGCCTGTATGCCTTGGCCGCAACCAAAAAAACGGTGGTTACCCATAAGGTTATAAAACTAGCGGTGGATGATCTTGGCGGGGTAAGAGGTATTGCCGGTAAAATGATATGGCGGCCGCTTTTTGCTGTTATGGTCGGGGTTCTTATGTTTTTGTTGACGCTTGGGGTTTGGTTTGGTGGTGAGCACGTTTACAGCCGCTATGTAGCTAGTAGTTTAAGGTGCTTTATGCCTCAACAATTGCTTGCTACTCCCTCAACGCTTGTCTCTAACAGTCTGTCATCCAAGGAGGTAGTCGCTAAAAAAACGGTGCCGGTTGCTGCGTCAGTAGTAGCGGTACGACCACGAACGTATGCGAAGGACGTTGCGACGGGAGTCGATAGGGGCGAGACTGAGGTAATGGAACGAGCCTCTACATCTCTGCCGCATAAACAAGCCAGCCGATTCTTGAAAAACTATAACCTGGAAAAATTTTATCCAGATTTTATCAGTGCCTTGGCCAGTAATGATTGGCCTGGGTTTGAACGCCGCATCCGTCCCACTGGCTGGCAGTTATTGATAGGTAAATGGCCTCTCTCTGCCAATCAAGAAGCGTTATACTACATTAATTTAGATGGAACACCCCATTGGCTGATGTTATGGCAGCCGGATTTTGACCTTGGACCATTCTATTTCGGTGCACACTCTCCTGGGATTATGCGCTTGCAGCAGGGGTTGTCTGATTTGGGATTTTATTCGTATCAGATTGATGGAGTTGCCGGGGTGAGAACATTCGCAGCTGTTGTCTCTTTTCAACGGAGAAACGGCCTATATCCCTCATCTATTCCTGATATGCTTACGTTGTATCAGTTAAGTGCGGAACTTCATAAACATTCAATGGTAGTGCTAAAAAATTAACCTGAGGAATGGTAAGGAATGGTTGAAGTAAACACGAAACAGGAAACTGGCTATAAAGTGCTTCGTATTGGTGATGCGTTGATCGCAGCAGGTCTGGTCAGTGCCGCTAAGATAGAATTTGTCTTACAAAAGCAGCTTGTGACCGGTGAAAAGCTCGGCGAGTTGTTCTTGCGTATGGGGGTTGTTTCCGAATACGACATTGCCCGACTTCTGGCCGAACAACGATCTATTCCCCTTAGTGATGTTGATAATGAGCCGGCCCCTGATGCTGGAATACTGAATATGTTTAACCAGGAATTCTGTCTGCATCGAGCCTTTTTGCCATTGCGGCGTGAAGGCGAAGACTTGGTGGTTGTCGTTGGAAATGCCGATTATGATCAAGTAGAGCAGGCAATAAACCAACGGACTGGATTGCGCTGTAGAATTTTGCAGGGAGAGTTCAGCAAGGTATTGCGGGCGGTCAGGCATTATTATTATTTTGCTAAATATCCTGTTCAGGAACTGTGCCTTAAGGAAACCAAGCGTCTGGAAAAGGATGCTGACCAGGTGCTGACCCCTGATGCCTTGTTGGATCATCTGTTTCATCTAGCGGTAAAACAACGTGCCACTGATATTCATATCCAGCCCGAGCCCAAGAGCTTCCATATTTCTTTTCGGATTGATGGAGTGCTGCGTCCTGTCTTTGCTATTTCCAGAAAATTAAAGCGGCTTATTGCCTCCTTAAAGATGCAGGCCGGCATGGACATCTCGGATAATCTTCGTCCGCAGGACGGTAGCTTTTCCGTAACCATCCTTGATTTACCGTTTGATATTCGGATGTCAACGGTGGTCACCGAATACGGCGAGAATATTGTATTGCGTTTATTGCCCAGCGGAATGCAGGTTAAGGGCCTGAATCAGTTAGGGTTTTTTGATAAAGATCTGGCTAGTATTGATGAATTGTTTGCGAATCCTTATGGCATTTTATTAATGACTGGTCCGACGGGGGCAGGCAAAAGCACCACCTTACACGCCGGGCTGCGGGTTGCTGGTATGGATGGCAAGAATATTCTGACGGTAGAAGACCCGATTGAATATAAACTGCCCATCGTCTGCCAAACTCAGGTCAACAGGAAGGCGGGATACTTATTCAATACTGCCATTACTCACTTTCTGCGCCACGATCCTGACGTGATGCTGCTGGGTGAAATTCGTGACGCTGAAACAGCCAAAGCTGCAATTACAGCTGCAGAAACTGGACATCTCGTCCTTTCCACCTTGCACGTAAATACAGCGCTGGGTGTTATTTCCCGTCTGCAAGCCCTTAATATTCCCGCCCAGATGATTGCTGACAGCCTCATAGGTGTTATAAATCAGCGTTTGGTAAGAAAAATATGTAGTGTCTGCCGCGAATCATACGAGCCTGACGAGAAGGAACTACGTTATCTACAGGGGATGTCTGATGAGCTATATCGTGGCCGGGGCTGTAAGCATTGTATGGGAACCGGATATTTTGGCCGGATGCCAATATACGAGGTATTGACGGTTGATTTTCAGCTTACTGAGATGATTGCGGCCAATCTCAGCCGGGTTGAAATAGGCAGGATGATTGCGGAGTCGGATTTTGTGCCCATTGAACAGATGGGGTTACAACTCGTTGTTAAGGGAGATACAAGTTTGGCTGAACTCAAGCGCCATCTGGGCCACACCATGGAAGGTCTGGTACGATGAGGTGCTTTTATTTTCAACGCTTGTTACCCACCGGGCAGCTTAAGACCGGCATTACCAAGCTGACGTTTCTGAATGAGTCCTCTGCAAAAATATACATGGAGAAACGCTGGCAGTCTGTGATTGTCAAGCTGGTGCTATTACCTGGCTGGTTTAATGTTCTTTATGACTGGTTTGTCCATATAGTCCACCGACCGATACAGCGCTATGAACTGGCCGACTTTTTTCGTAATCTGTCTGTAATGCAGCGGAGCGGTATTCCTATTCTTGAGGCGATGGAGGAGATGAGTTCCGACGATTCGAGCCTGCAAACCAGCCGTCTCGCCTTTGATCTTCTTGAGAGTTTACGGTCGGGAGCCACCTTAAGCGATAGTCTGGAACGTCAAGCCGATCTGATCCCCGAGACGGTGCGTCACTTGACGCAGATCGGCGAAGTTTCCGGAACCTTGGACCGGACATTGATGGATGCATCAGAGCACTTGCAGCGGATAAGCAAGATCGTGGGAGATTCTAAGCGGGCCATGATCTATCCAGCCTTTGTATTTTTAAGTATTTTCGGGGCAGGCCTGTTCTGGATTGGCTATGTGGTTCCAAATATCTCCGCTTTATTCAAGCAGATGCGCGTAAAACTGCCGCCCCTGACCCAATTTGTTTTGAAAATTTCAAATATTGCTGGCAGCCATTTCGTATGGTTTATAGCGTTACTGATCGGGCTGATTTTTGGAATCGTGCTGCTGGTGCGGCGTAATGCCAAGCTCCGCTACAAGGTACAGGAATTGGCTCTGGTGCTGCCTGTTTCCCGGCTCTTAGTGTCCTCATCAGCACTGGCTTTTATTACCGAGTATCTCAGCCTGTTAATCAGTTCAGGGCTCAATGTGGTCGAGAGTCTTGAGGTGTTAAGAAAGGCCACCCGTAACGAGGTTTATAAGGTGGCTATAGGCAAGATCCGTGAAGGAGTTATGCGGGGCAATAGCTTAAGTGCAGGAATGCGTGACAGTCGGCGCTTTCCTGGTTTTGTCACCCGTATGGTCAGTGTGGGCGAACAGGCTGGTAGCCTTGACCAGCAGTTAAAATATCTGGCGAACGAGTATCGGCTGCGCTTTGATCATGTTGTTGCCTCAATTGGTGAGATAATTAAACCCGTTATTATGCTGATCGCTGGAGCTTTATTTATATTTATGGTGGTCGCCCTGTTTCTACCGATATATCAGCTTATTGGTCAAGTCAGTGCCATACATTAAGGAGAGGGGATTTGCGATATTACTGGGGATAGCGCAGGTGAAGAACAATCGGCTTCGGGACACGAATCAGGGCAGTATTTTACTGGTGATGGTAATACTTTTGGCTTTGTTGGCTGGTTTTGCCCTTACCTTTATTAAGGCCCCCAATAAGCTGCCGCAGATAAGGCATGATCGTAACGCTCTAGCTACAGCAGATCAGCAGCTCCGCAGTTTTATGGCCTTCAATGGCCGCCTTCCTTGTCCGGATACCACTGGTGATGGTCGTGAAAATTGTGGTGCAGCCATCTCGAAGGGTAATTTGCCTTATCTGACCTTGGGACTGAAGGAGTCGGGGTACGGAGCCGGGGATGTTGCCTTGCAGTATGGATTGTACCGCAAGGCTGACGATACGGAGGTTAACCATGATAGTCCCTTTGGGCCCACAGGGCCCGTTGATTTCTTGAGTCCCTTGGGCTCCTGGGATCCCCTGGGATGGTTCACTTACACTGTTACTACCTATGCGAATGATGCCGACCTGGGCGTTTTAAAAAATCGCTATGAACCAACGACGGCCGATAGTCTACAAATGAATACTGCCAATCAAAACACGGTTGATCTTTGTTTGGCGTTGCAGAATGGTGCCGGGGCGGCAACAGATAGCAACTACACCTACGTCCAATCAACGGCAGCAGGAACGTATAATGTCGCCTATGCGATTGCGGCAGCAGGTTATGGGGATAATGATAACCAGAACGGCCTGTTTGACGGCCTGAATGGCTCTTCTGCCGTTGGCTTTAATAGTCCTGATATGCCAATCTCGGTTAACTACGATGACCAGGTACTCAGCCGCTCCTTTACCGATCTCCAAAATGATATGCAGTGTGACGTGGTCATTAACTCGCTTAATTTAATGGCCGATGCGGTGCATTCTCAACTTGATGTAGCTTCCCAGTCGGCAGGTATAAAAGTAGCGACCATTGTCGGGGCGGGACTGGCTGGGACGGCAGTATTAATAAATACCTACGACTTTGTCCTGTCGGTTGTT
>CAYTNB010000001.1:35364-75147 GCA_964439085.1 uncultured Desulfobulbia bacterium
GCTGCGGCGGCAACTGCGGCACTGACGGCGGCAACGGCGGCTGAAACGGCGGCAATTGCCGCCTGCGTAGTAGCCGTTGGCTGTCCGGAAGTTCCGATTATGGCGGCGGCAGTGGTGGCGGCAGTGGCGGCTGAGGTTGCAAGTGATGTAGCAGTGATTGCAAGTTCTGCCGCAGTCTTGGCACAGGTAACTGCAACCTTGGCTTATACGGCTATTGCCGTTGCTGCCAATATTGTTTTGCCGGCAACGGATAAAATGGATCTGAGTAGCTCTATCACTCAAATGACCCAATCGCTCAACAAAGCAAAGGCGGATTTGGCTGCTGCGAAAACGGCGGCAATCTCTCGCAGAGCTACAGCGAAGCAGGATTTTACGGATGCGGATAACACCTTTACTTCGATTAGTACATATGCCAAGGCCCATGATGACCCGAGTGCCACGACCGAACCCCAGGTAATTGCTAAAACCCGGGCTGTCTTCGATGCCAAGGATGCTGAGACTGCCGCCAAAAAGACTTATGATGCTAAAGCTGCCGCCTGGAAGTTGTTGCAAAAACAGTGTGATGCCATCACCAACCCTGGTGGTACGGCAGCCCAGTGTGATGCCGCATATAATAACTGGCAGGCCAAAAGACAAAGCTGTTACGCAATTAGTCCTCCTGACCCTGATGCCCAGGTTTGTAAGGACATGAAAACCGCCTGGAAGACACGGCTGTCGATGTGCGGCAATCCTGGTACTGGTACCGAATGTGCTGATGCCGCTAACGCAAAATCTGAGGCAGATCAGGCAAAAGCCAACCTGGACGCCAAATCGGCCCTTGTTGCAGCGGCTGAAAATGACGCCAAGACAGCGGCGGATAATTACCTGGTTTACGACTCCGGGAACCAGACTTGTTCCGTAGTCGCAAATTGTACCCTGCCGATCTTGGTTCAACGGGCCATTGATCAGTACACAAAGGCAATAAAAGATGATGCGATTGCCTCAGCTAAAGAAAAAGAAGTTGCTAACCTGACCCAGCAGGTTACTGATATTACTAATTCCCTGGCCGTCTTGAACTGCATGCAGCAGGATAAATTTTATGATTCAACAAACGGTACTTGCGTGGATCAGCCGACTAACGGCTCGACATCAGTCATTTCGTTTGCCACCGGTGCCGGGAGTATTCTTAAGCAGGCCGACAGTCTGGGGACAACGCAATGACCAGCCGTGGGCAAAGGGGATTTAGTCTAATCGAGCTTGCCATTGCGCTTGTGGTGATCGGTATTATAGCGGCGGCCTTACCCGGAATTTTTCCATCCTTGCGGCATCTTATTTTTAAGCAGGCTGATCAGCAGGCCTTGAATACGGCTAGTGACGCCTTGCTTGGCTTCATTTCGGCCAATTCCCGCCTGCCATGCCCGGATGGCAATATTGACGGCCAGGAAGACTGTATGAATATCGGTAATCTTAGGATGACCGGTGAACTTCCTTATCGTACCCTGGGGCTTTCAGGGCCGGTTCGTAATTCTTATGGTCAAAGGCTGGCCTATGCGGTTTATCGCAATAGTAATACCATAACGACTTTGGATGCGGATCTTGCCGCCGCCAAAAATCGTTTTGAGCCTTATTTGCCGAACGGTACGACGGCGGGTCATACAAATGGCCTGGATTTCTGTCAGGCATTGCGGAACGCCGCCCGGACGGCAGGTTCTAATTTTTTCCCCTATGTTGGCAGTGCTGCGGCACCAATAAATCAGGCCTTTATTTTAGCCGATCCCGGTGCGGCTAATGCCGATGGTGTGGGTGGCCAGTTTGATGGCGCTAATACCGGTTTAGGTTTTGAACTCCCCGGCAAGGCGTTCACTCGATTGTATGACGATCAGGTAAAGTCTATTGGTTTTAATCGTTTGGCTGCAGAGCTAAATTGTCCAGCGGAGATGGCCAAGGTTAACGGGATGGCCCGTACCGCTTATGCGGCTGATGATATAAGCAAACTGCAAAATTTTTATTATGATTTCAGGGAATTTGATGTTCTGGTCAATTCCGACAACCTGTTAATGGCTACCTTTAAGGTAACTCTTGCCGCCGTCAATAGCGGCATAGTGATAGCGCAGGATGTGACGGCGGTTGCCTTTGATCTGGTGACCGCCAGTGTTTCAGTTGCAGCAACCATAATACCTGCCGTGATAGCCGCAGCGGCATGTATTGCCGATGATATTGCTGCGGGCTTGGCCGAGGCGCAAGCGATTCAGGCATTTGCTACGGCTGTGAGCCAGGCCGCCGATGCCCACACAGCCAAGAACAATGCCGATGCATTTGCGGCGGCCCAATTATCTGCGGCACAGGCTGCTGATGGTAAGGGGTTACTGCAATGAAGTCATCGCAGAGAGGGTATTCCATTATTGAACTCTCGGTTAGTATTGTCATTCTGGGCTTGATTATCTCGGCTATTCTGGGCTTGTATGCCCATCTGGAGGAGAAATATCGCCATATTGACCTGGTGCAATCTACCCAGGAAGCGAATGAAGCTATTTGGGGGTTCATATTTTCTAAAGGCCGCCTGCCTTGTCCTTCTGGAGATAATGGCGGTTTCGAGGATTGTACAATTGCCAAAGGCTTCCTGCCATACAAAGCCTTGGGTATGCCCGCCCAGATTAGAAATTCGACCGGCTTGGCCTTGCGTTATGCTGTTTATTTAAAGGTTGATTCCACCATAATGAGGGATGCGGAATTAGATGTTTTAAAAGACCGCTATCGTCCCTTTGTTGCTGAGGGTTCACCGCCAGTCGGTCAGGAACTGATTCTTGGTAATACTAATAATCTTGATTTTTGTCAGGCCCTTGATACGGCGGCTCATGCCTCGGATGATGCAACTCTTGTCCATGTCGGTAGTGGTGCTAATCTCGAACATGTTGCCTACATATTGCTTGATCCTGGTGCTGGTGATGCCAATGGCAACGGCAATAGCCTGGAAGGGCTGGATGCAACTGCTGATTTGGCCTTTGACCGGCCGAATCGGCCATCAAATTTTGTTGATGATGACCGGGTGTTTGTTACATATTTTAATCAATTGTGGGAGAAAATTGGTTGCAGCAATGTTATTTCACCAGCGGGACATGCCCATCCTAATACTGCGACCAGTGCCGCTATTATGCAGCAATCACTAGCGGATTATCAAAAGCAATTGGATCTGAATGCCGCCATTGCGGCTGCTGATATTCTGGCGGCGCTCGCCTCACAAGCCAGTGCGGGGGCAGGTCTGGCAAATGCTACCTCGGCCACCTTGACAGCACTCTCAGAGGCCTTAATCTCTCAGGGTGCTACAAGTGGCCTGATTGCGGCGGGTGCGGCGGCTGTGGTCGCAAATACGGCTGCTGTGGCGGCGGCTGGTGTCGCCGTGGCTCTGGCAACTGCCAATGAGCTAATAGTAGCGGCAACGGCTATTGCGGTAATTCCCCTGGTTAATCGCATAAATTCTTTGTCAGCTACAATTCTGGCCAACGCCAAGGCGGCTGATGCAGCTGGAATATTTGTTAAATAAAAAGTGGGATACAGATGCTAAAATTAACCAGAAAAATAGTTCGGCAGCGTAATTCTGGCCAGGAAGGCTTTACCCTGGTGGAACTTTCAATCGTTTTGGTGGTGGTCGGCCTGATACTAGCGGCGGTTTCTATAGGTAAAGACTTGCAACGCAACGCAGTCTATCAACGTTTAAGCTCATCATTTGTGCAGGGTTGGGCGGTTGCCTATAGTAGTTATTTTGATCGTACTGGAATTGTGCTTGGTGATAATCCGGCCATCCCCACTCTTAAGGTTAACCGGGGTGCCGGGGAATTATGCGGTGCGCCCTTGCAGACATTCATGGATGCCGCTGGTGTTGCCATGCCCGAAGGGCGGGCCGAGGGCAGTGAGGATCGTTATAACTACCTGGATTCAAACGGCAACCCGCAAGAGGTGCAGGTATGTTTTAATAATGTTAGCTGGTCGGTGCCGGGTGCCGCACCCGGCACCTACGTCACGAGATCCAAAAACGTCATGGTCTTAAAATCCCTGACCCCCGATCTGGCCCGTTATTTGGACGGCCAGGTCGATGGTAAATCTGATGCCCGATTTGGCCTGCTGCGAGAAAATTCTCAGGCGGCTGTTACTAGCGGAAATGCAACTGCTTGGAGCATCGATAACCGGATGGCTTACGGCTCGACCACGGTAACAAATCGAGATGAATCTCAGATCGCCGTGGTAACCGCATATTACCTTATGAACCCGTAAAATTGTTCTAGCAGGGAAGCACAATTATGAAGGTGCTTCCCTGGCCAATGCTGCTTTCTACCCGCACCCTGCCATGGTGAAGCTGGACAATATGCTTCACTATGGCAAGTCCCAAACCCGTACCGCCCTGCTCCGACTTGCGGCTGCGGGCCTTGTCACAACGGTAAAATCTCTCAAATATACGGGGAAGATGTTCCTGGGCTATTCCGGGGCCATGATCCCTGATCGTAATTTCCACTTCTTTGCCACCATCTGATTCACGCAATTCGCAATTTATTTCAACCTGGCTGTTGTTTTCGCTGTATTTGATGGCGTTGGTAAGTAAATTAACCACGGCCTGTTCCAGCAGTGAGGAGTCCATATTTGCAGTAAGCCTGGCCGCACAGTTTGTAATTATGGTAATTCCATTTTGGTTGGCCTTCGCAGAGCATGCCTGTTTAGAGGCCGTTACCACGCTCAAGAGCTGGCCTGGGGCCAGGGCAATTTCGGAATTTTCTGTCTCTTGCTCCAGTCTTGCCAGCTCCAGCAAATCCTCGACAATGGCCTGTAAACGGTCGGATTGTTTTATGATGGTTTTCAGGAATTCTTTGCTTTGCTTCGGGTCTTCTTCGATGATTTCCACGACAGTTTCTGAATAACCCTTGATGGAGGTGAGCGGCGTCATCAGCTCGTGGGAGACATTCGCAACAAAGTCACGGCGCATATTCTCAAGACGCTTTATTTTTGTTACATCATTAAAAACCAGCACAGCCCCAAGATTTGTATTTCCTTCACGAAGAGAGGCGGCGCTGCCCTGTAAGAAATGTTCGTTGCCAGCCCTGTTTAAGGAAATTATTCCCGAAATTGGTTTATGGCTCTCCAAACACTCTTCGAGCAGGCGGTTTAATTTAAGGTTGCGAACAAGGCTTTGGATGTTTTTCCCTTCGGCTTTGTAAGTTGGAATACCGAATAAACGGCTGGCGGCGGCATTTATGGTTACGATGTTTTGTTCTTGATCAACAACCATTACCGCCTCTACCATTGAATTTAGAATAGTCTGCAGTTCATTACGCTGACGAATTATGGTATTAAGGCGGTTTTGGATCTGCTTGGCCATGCGGTTCATGGCACTAGAAAGGGCTGCTATCTCCGATGAAAGTGGAGAGGAGGTAAATGGAAAAGAAAAATCTCCCTGGGCGAATCTCTCTGCCTGTTTTTTAAGTTCTTCTAATGGTCTGCTGAGGCGGCGTGAAACAATTGTAAAAAGAAGGGCTGCCAGCATGGAAATCAGGACAGCGCCAACTAAAATGTTCTTTCTAATACTGTGAAGTTGTTGGTCTATTGCCAAGATTGGCATGGAGGTTCGCAGAATGTAGATAGCCTCTCGGTTATTATTTTTATAATTCATGGGTAGGGCTACATATAGCATCTTGGTGCCGATAGTCGCACTCCAGCGCTGAGCCTTGCCAATTTGTCCGTGCAGGGCCAGTTTAACCTCGGGGCGATTACTGTGATTATCCATGTTGGCGGGGTATTCTTCTGAGTCAGCTATCACCGTTCCAGAGGACTTGATAACTGTAATTCTGACTTTAGATTTCTGGCCGATACGGCGGCATAAACTGTTAAGCTCAGATTCTGTACCAGCCGTCATCATGTTGGTTATCTGAGGGGATATAAGGTGGATGCTACTGGTGAGATCGGAGGTCAGGCTGTTTATGCAAAATTGCCGGGTGGTTGCCTCGCTGTACCATATTACAGCCAAGAGTGCCATAATGGTCACCAATAGATTTGTTGGTATGATATGCCAAAAAAGTTTTCTGGTTCGCATTATTAAGCCTTACAACGATAGCCGATGCCGCGTACTGTTTCTATATTTCCCCCGGCGTTCTGTAATTTTTTTCGGAGGCTGAAAACCTGCACATCGATCATGCGGGGGGTAACAAGATAGTCATGGCCGCGGATTGCATCAATGATCTGTTGGCGGCTGTATACCCACCCCGGTCTTTTGGATAATAAAACGAGAATGGCAAATTCTGTCGAGGTTAATTTTATTTCATGGCCTTTTACTAATACCTCGTGGCGGCCTGGTATAATCTTAATATCGTTAATAGCAATAACCTCATCCTGTTGATCTGTGTTCTCAGAATCAGTTTTGTTACTGCGGCGCAGAACCGATTTGAGGCGAGCCACAAGAACTTTGGGGCTGAATGGCTTGGTTATGTAATCGTCAGCACCGTTCTCCAGGCCGTTTATAATCTCTTCTTCTTGCCGTTTGGCGCTCATCATAATGATTGGCAGGCTTGCTTGCTCGTGCCGTTCTCTAATTTTTTTGCAAACCTCAATGCCGCTAAGACCCGGCAGCATGATGTCAAGCAGGATGCAATCGACTATCTCTTCCTCTAGCCGTTCCAGGCCGTCCTCGCCGTTATTGGCACATGAAACATTAAAACCAGCTTTGATCAGGTTAAAACTGACTAATTGCTGGATATCTTCGTCATCTTCAATAATCAGAATATGGTTTTTGCTCATTTTATTTTTAAAGAGGTAAATGTCTTACTTATCAAAAGTCTTATTCTTCTTTATGTAAGTCGCTGAAATGGTAGCTGGTTATAAAAAATGACGGCTAATTTAATTTGTAGCTTATGCTATACCTTCGTCTGATAATGTCTCTACGCTCACTCGGGGGATAGGGCAACGCTGGGTGGTTTACGAAGCTTAAAAAATAACATGCCGCTATTATTGCGTTTCAAGCGTATTCGGGAATCGCTGTAGATTTATTAATAATTGCCCAAAAAACTCAGGTCAAAGTGTTATATTATCATGACCGAATATGGAAGCATATAATCCGGCAATCTGTTTGGTGAAAGACTTTAGTGAAAATTTAGTCTCTACCCTCTTTCTCGCAGCAATGCCAAGACTACGACGGAAGACCTCATCACCTAATATTTCACATATTGCCGTTGCCAAAAGGTCATGTTTACCAGGTAGAGTCAAACAACCGGACACTCGATCCTCAATTATTTCGAGGGGGCCTCCTGCTTTAGCGGCAATTACAGCTTTACCCATTGACATTGCTTCAATAACCACCAAACCAAAGGGCTCCGGGTCAGTTGAAGTATGGCAAAAGACATCTAATGCTGCCATAACTTCCGGAATATCATCAAGCCTATATTTCCAGCCAAGAAATTCAACTTGGTTGCTAAGGCCCAGCTGTCTTGCAAGGTTTTTCATCTCATCTCTATAATTTTCAAAACCACCAGGAGCATCACCAGATATTATAAAATGAGTGTCTGGAAATTGTTGAATGACTAAAGCGGCTGCTCGTAAAAAAACATCTAATCCTTTCCATGGATCAAGCCGTCCGACAAAGCCCACTAACTTTGAGTTATCACTAATCCCTAACTCTCTGCGGATTCGGTCGCCCTTAATATCAGGTAACCATTTTGTCAGATCCATCCCTTCAGTCAAATATGAGATATTTTTGATATTATCAGGCTTGCTGAATAAAGAATATGCAACGGCCCGTGTCATAACCACAACCTTTTTCGACAAGAGTTTAACCATCATGGCATAAATATCTTTGGCGATTGGAACTTGAGGAGGGATTTCCCTTATATGCCAGATATGCGGGCAATTAGCCAGTTTTGCCGCCCAAGCTCCATACAAACAATAGAGGGAATTTGTATGGACAAGATCAACTCTATTATCAAGAATGAATCGTTTAATTTTTAGAATTGTTGGCAGAAAATTAATCAGATATCTCAGCTGATGGGAAGGCGAGAGAGTGGTACGTAGCTGTACCATAGGGATTACTTTAACCTCTGCCTCCGAATTTCTTAACATCCCTGCCAGCGGCCCTTCTGCTGGCATCACAACAACAGGTATATATAGATTTTTATCCAAAGAACAAATCAGGCGGAGTAACGCAATATCAGATCCACCTACTTCGCTGTTAGGCTGAACATACAAAATTTTTTTCTTAAGTTCGCTCATTTACAAGATTCCTAATCTTAAGGTAACTATTCAGGTGCAGCCCATATTCAGAGCCTGCGCTTTCCTGCCCATCTTGGTCTTCTCTAATACGATTAGCATGATTCGAAGTCCCAATGGAAATTTAGAACCCCCAGAATAATTATTCTAAGTTTACAGAGTTGTCAGATGTTGATATGTCTGTTTGATTTTTTGGGCCATTGTAGCGGCTGAATAGTTGTCCTTAACACACCGTCTTCCATTTTCTGCAAGTTTTCTGGCAAGTCCTGAATCCAAGACTAAACTTTTAATTGCATCGGCAAGACTATCAACGCTACCAGGTATCACAAGTAAGCCATTCCTACGATGTTTAATAACAATTGGCAAATCGCCAACTTCTGAGGCGATGACAGGTTTTTGCAGCATCATGGCTTCTAGGGCAGTTAGGGGCAAACTCTCTTTTAGAGAGGGGATTGCAATAATATCCATTGCTTGCATGGACGATGTGGAATCAGGCATAAAGCCCACGGCCAAAATGGAGTTTTCCATATGCTGCTTAATAATTTCTTGTTTTACTCGATCGAGGTCCTGCCCACTTCCCACGATCAGCCCTCTTACAGGCAAATCTGCATTTACAAGTTTTGCCATGGCTTTAACAAAATAACATTGGCCCTTGCCTGGGTGAACTCGACCTAAAACACCTACGACTATTTCATCATCACCAATATTAAGCGAATGTCTAATTATTTGGGCCTCGTTAAGTTTAGTACAGGCGGGTATGATCTCAACAGAATTAGCTACTACACTGACGGATGAAACGCCACAAGCAAGCACCTCTTTCTGAGTGGCGTTTGATCCTACAAGCACATGGTTGGCGTACCTGATTAAAAATTTGTCGATTTTTTCGTAAATCCTAAACCTTAAAGAGTGTGTTTCTCCCAACCAACCATGTATATGAGCGACCCATGTTGTTTTAGTAAAAAAACCTGCCCAAAAAGCTGCCAGATTTGAGCGCATATCATGGGTATGTATGATATCAGCTCCTTTCGCCCGATATAGTTTGGCCAGATCCCGTCCAGAGAAAATTGAACCAGCCAGCCCACGCCACGGGAGATGACACCACTGTACAGCTGCATCACGCCCAAACAAGGTATTAGATTTTTCTACAGATTTCTTATCAAGTATAACCGGAATAGAAATAATTCCTAACTCGTTGAGATGTGGAATAAGTGCTGTCAATATAGTTTCAGGCCCACCCGTTTGTTCGTAGTTGCCCTTAACCTGAAGTATCTTATTGCTCACTGGCCCACGCTAGGTTATTTTCTTGGGCTTTTTCACTAAATAATTTTATTTGTTCCAAACTTTTAGTACACATATCGGCCGTTGATAACTGGTAGTGTTTTCTATACCAGCTCAATGTCGCATCTAAAGCACCGAAAACATCCATTGTGGGCCTCCAGTTAAGTTGACAGCCCGCTTTATTGCTATCTAGTCGTAACAGCTGGGCCTCATGTGCCCAAGGATCAGATTTAACTACTACTTTAGTTTTGGAGGCTCCCCATGTTTTAAGTAGATACGCTGCTATTGCATTTACGTTAAGCATACTCTGTTCGGTTGGCCCAAAGTTCCATGCACTACAATATCTCAAGTCTGTTTGCATTAGAGCTCCCAGCCACAAATAACCACTCAAGGCATCTAAAACATGCTGCCATGGCCTGACAGCCAGGGGATTCCTAATGAAAATTTCCCGCCCAGAAGCAATTGCACTTACTATATCAGGAATAAGTCTGTCTTTGGCCCAATCTCCACCACCAATAACATTGCCAGCCCTTACTGAGGCAATGGCCAACCCGCTGTTAGATGAGAAACCTGATTGGTGCGACAATGAGCTTCGATAAGCAGCCACAGCCAACTCGGCACAAGCCTTACTGGCTGCATAAGCATCATCTCCACCGAGAATGTCATTTTCTCGATATGGCCAATCCCATTCTTCGTTTCTATATACTTTGTCTGTTGTTACAACAATGCAATTTTCAACAGAAGAAACTTTTCTGGTTGCTTCAAGCAGGTTTACTGTACCCATAAGATTTGTATTAAATGTTTCTCTGGGATGTGCGTGACCTTCCTTAACAATAGCTTGGGCTGCCAAATGAAAAACCAACTGTGGTTTTGCTTGATCAATCGCATTATACAGATGTTCAAAATCAAGGATATCACCACGTATATCTTTAATATGTTCCCCTAATTTACATAATGAGAACATATTAGGCGTTGTATCTGGGTCTAGAGAAAAGCCAATAACCTCAGCACCTAAAGATTTTAGCCATAAACAGAGCCAACTGCCCTTAAAACCAGTGTGGCCTGTGAGAAAAACTTTTTTACCACTATAAAAATTGTTGAAATCCGTACGTCTTGTTTTCATAATAGTATTTATAGGTCAGTAAAGATTGTCGAGGTTAGTTTTATACCAGTTAATTGTTTCCTGTAAACCATGTTCTAGCGTTGTCCCTGGAAGCCAATTTACCTCTTTTTTAAGGAGTGAATTGTCAAGATTATAGACATTCACCTGCTTTTCATTTCCCAAAACTTTAGGGGTAAGATGGTTAAGCCCCATCAAATTACCAATAGTAGTAACCAATTGCAGAACACTGGCGGTTTGCTGGCTGCATAAATTAATAATGCCACTAACCTCTCTACCACTTAATAACTTCTCACAAATAAGCAACATACCCAAAACAGCATCATGTACATATGTAAAATCGTAAATATGTTTACCGTTTGAACGAATTACAGGTCGTTTCCCTTTAAGAAAAGTAATGATTGTGTCTGGAATTATTCTGGTAAGTTGCAAATCTTCGGGGCCATATATATTACTACATCGAAGGGCAACTCCCGGAACACCAAATTGCAAATGGAAATTTTCTAAAATATGTTCACAGCACAACTTGGATGATTCATAAGAATTCAGTAAGCTAATAGGTGAATATTCATGAAGTAGCTTGCGAGCATCCTGCTGCTGTTTATATAAGGCCACAGTTGAAGGCATGACTACTGGAATTGGCTTAGAAACACGAATCGCCTCTAGCAATCTAAGTGTCCCTTCTATATTGTTTTCATAAACGGAAATAGGCGAATTGTTACCAGATATTCTGAGAGAATCTGCCGCCAAGTGTATGACAATATCAAAATGATTTTTTACAAAAAAATCATTTAAAAACGTTTGGTTTTGAAGATTAAGAGAAGTGTAATTATATGAGTCAAGCTCGGAGAGCTTGTGTGCTGCCACGCTTTCGCTATAGGTTCGCCTACCAAGCAGAAAAACTTTAGCGCCCAACGACCTTATCGCTCTCGACAAATGCCTCCCTAAAAAACCGCTCCCCCCCGTTATCAGGACAGACGCTTTTTTGAATGTGTCACGAAGAACGTCGTTATTCAAATATTCATAACCTTCCATGGCGCCTTACGGTTACTCCATAGTTCATTTAGTAATAAATAATCTTTATAATTATCCATACATTGCCAAAAGTTTTTATGTCTGTATAACGAAAGCTGTCTGTCGCTAACCAGTTTTGCCATTGGTTCTTTCTCAAGGACACAGTCTTCTGAAGCTTCAAGATACTTAAAAAATGACTTATGAAAAACAAAGAAACCACCATTTATAACTGACGTCACTTCGGGCTTTTCAACAAAATTAGTAATTTCACTACCGTCGAAGGTTAACTCACCAAATTGTGAAACAGAATTAACCCCTGTCACGGTACCAATTCTTCCTTGGTCTAAATGAAATTGCATTAAGTCGTGAATATTTATATCTGCAAGGCCATCCCCGTAGGTAACCATAAAGTAATCAGAATCAATGTACTTTTCGGTCATCTTGATGCGTCCGCCGGTTTGAGTTTTTGTACCAGTTTCCGCAAAAATTATGTCTTCAAAAGAACTATTAACCTCATTTAAGAATGTTTTCTCGCCAGTACTGAGATTTAGTTTCAAGTCACAGAGATTGTCCTTAATATTCAAAAAATAATCTTTTATTATTTTTCCCTTGTAGCCTAAACACAAAATAAACTTATTAAAACCATATGATGCATATAGTTGCATAACATGCCAAATTATTGGATAATTGCCAATCTCGATCATAGGCTTAGGTTTATTATGCGTCTCTTCTCTAAATCTGGTTCCTTCACCTCCACATAGAATAACAACAGGAATATCACTTGGTGTAAATTTCATGGATTCTCCTCTTCTTGCCATTTTTGAAACGAAAATAGTGCTAACACCCCACGAGGGGGTATAGGTACCTTATAGATTGTTTTCTTGTTTTTAGAAAAGAATCTATAAGGTACTGATATGGTTGGCACCCGTAACGTACTGAAATGACGACCAATTAATTTTGTCAACAATCAGACATCATGGATGACTCCCGACGTCGTTACAGGGTGTCATCCATGATGTCTAAGGCGCTAACATAAAAAGCGTCGAACATTGAATACAGAAAGGCTGCGAGTTATTCAAACATGCAGATAGTCTATTCCGCCAGCATATCAGACAAAGACTTCTCCAGAGAAATAGATGGTCTCCAGCCTGTTGTTTCCCATAGTTTTTTATTGCTACCATAAACACAAGCCAAATCGTTATTTCTTAGTTGGTACGGAGTGTCACTTAAAATCTTTTTGGGGAATAACGAAAGGCGCGAATAAATGCTAAGTATAGTTTCAATACTGGTTGGTTATCCTGAACGGACGTTATATATTTGCCAACGTTCTCCACTTACTGCAATTTTCCAATATGCTTCAACAATATCTCTAATATCGATAAAATTCCTTTTCGACTAAATATTTCCAACCCGAACCTCTTTTGTATCGGGACAGGAAAATTGGTTGCATATTCTACCCACAACCAAATTACCAGACAATTCGGGGCCAATAATATTAAAAGGACGCACAACACTGATATCCATGCCCAGATCAATACCAAGGTGTAAAGGTAGTGATGTTTGCGCCCACTTCGTGCGTCCGTAGGGAGTTTCTCCTCCACTTGGGCTATCTTCCAGTATAAAGCCATCACTCGTATGTAAGTACTCTGCGGCGGAACCGATGCATACAATCCTGGCGTAGGTTCCAGTAGCCAAACTGCGAAGCAATTTAACCGTCCCCCCAACATTTGCACTCCACATCCGTTCTTCCGGTGTAGGGGGCATTACGCTTGCGAGGTGAAATACTATGTCCGGTGGTTCTTGGCGAGCAATGTCAATGATGCGATTCAAGTCAGTTATATCAAGCTGGTGATAATCATTTATACCATGGCAACAACCATGCTCAGAACTAGATAGCCCAATAATTTTTAGAGCATCTGGCAAACTATTAAGATATCTGACTAGATATTTGCCAGTAAAACCTGTTACGCCGGTTATCCATACGGTTTGAGACAAAATTTACACTCCAAGAAATACCGCCTGATTTTCTTCAAATTGTTTTTGGGCGGCTGCATAATCCTCCATTCGCCCGATATCAAGCCAAAAACAATTTTCACGGTAGCATGATACCCGACCACCCTCTTTATAAATTTTCAAAATGAGCTCAGGCATATCCATATATTCATGAGCTTTAATAGAGCGCGCGGCCGCTTTACTTATTATATTAACCCCCATGCTAACCTCGAAATCGTAAACCGGCTTTTCCTGAAAACCGACAAACTCATTTGCGGCATTACTTTCAACTACTCCAAAATCAATTTTTACTTCTCTCTTATACACTCCAATGGTGAAATCAGCCTTTTGTGCCACATGGAATTCAAGCATCTTGTTAAAATTCATTGTTGTCAATAAATCACCATTCATTACGATAAATGGATCGGTGAGATTTTCTAGTGTCCCTAATGGCCCAACGGTGCCAAGAGGAGAATCTTCCTTCGTGTAATCAATATCAAGACCGTACTTTTTCCCATTCTCGCAGAGCATCATTATCATTTCTGCAAGATATCCTGTACAAAGGGTAACTTTTTTAAAACCGAAAGTTTTGAGGCGAGTTAATAATATCTCTAAAATAGGTTTTTCTCCAAGGGGTACCAATGGCTTGGGAAAAACTACCGTCAAAGGGCGTAAACGTGTTCCACGACCACCAGCAAGAATTATTGCCCTAACATCATTGCAACAAGTTTTGTCATCCATTACTTACTCCTCACAGAATATTTCAAACAGCATAGCTATTTCCCTTAAACCTGCTCAAATTGTTTTGAATAAATTCAATGGTTCTTGACAGGCCATCATCTAGGTTGACGGTAGGCTGCCAATCCATGAGTAATTTGGCTTTTGAATTATTGCTAATTAATCGCATCACTTCACTTGAAGCTGGCCTTACTCTGGCCTGATCTTGACAAACAGGTAGGTCTATACCAAGCAAATTGCTGATTCTGTTAACAATCTCTTCGATTGAAGTTCCTTCTCCAACACCTAAATTAACAGTTGCTCCCAGGGCCTTTTCGGAGTTTGCCGCCGCAATGAAACCAAGGGCCGTATCTTTAATGAAGGTAAGATCTCGAACCGGATATAGGCTGCCTAACGTTAGTTTCTTCTTGGTTAAAGCCTGGGCAATGATAGTCGGGATAATAGCCCGCATACTTTGCCTTGGTCCGTAAGTATTAAATGGCCTGACAATAGTTACTGGAGTTTTAAAACTTAGCCAGTAACTTTCCGCCATTTTATCCGCCCTTATCTTGGTAGCAGAATATGGTGATTGACCGACCAGGGGATGCTTTTCGTCATAGGTACATATTGCGCAGTGCCGTATGTTTCACTGGTTGAGGTTTGAATCACTCTCCTTACCTCATGCCGTCGGCATGCTTCTAGAATATTTAGTGTGCCAACTACATTTGTAGAGACATA
Organism: uncultured Desulfobulbia bacterium; assembly: GCA_964439085.1. Taxonomy (GTDB): domain Bacteria; phylum Desulfobacterota; class Desulfobulbia; order Desulfobulbales; family VMSU01; genus JAADIV01. Next base: position 50,441 of record CAYTNB010000001.1, read on the forward strand.
AGCGGCTGGCGCTGTATACGAATTAAGGTATGCCAATTAATGCTGCGAGATGGAACACCAATTTACTCCCAGCAACAGCCCGATCCACCGCAGATGAATCAGTATATCATCGGCAATCACTTCAACAGAATTAAGAACATCTGCGCTAATTTTCTCCAGATTACCCCAACTACCGTCAGAGTTATAATGGACAAAAGCTTTGACATCAAAACCGGCCGGCGCAAGTTCTTCCACTATGTGACTGCCAATAAAACCACCAGCTCCTGTTACCAATACTTTTCTTCTCAGCATCTCCTCCTAGCCTTAAAAAAGTAACTGCGCCAAGTTAAGGCTTAAACCCATAAACCTTAAATCAGCAGCTCGATAATTCAAACAATCAATCTAGTTCCATTGAAGTAATAATTTTAGAGACTGAGTTATTGAAAGTTCTTTTAGGGACAAAAGAAAGCTCTCTCGCTATAAGTTCTGAACTAAACCATGCGTAGCTGGTAAATCGTGCTAATGCTTCACTGTTGAATAGAAAGCGTTGGTGTGTGACCTTAGAAAAGATGTCACCGATAAAAGCTACACTTTTCAATAAAGATAACGGAACATACCAATTACTCTTACGCTTTTTCAAGGCTTCAGATATAAGGACGTGCAATTGCCTAGTTGAATACGTCATCCCGTCGGTAACATAATAAAATTTCCCTGATGCTAAACTGTTTTCTGAAGACAAGATCACGGCATCTACCAAGTCTTTAACATGGATCATGGAACGCTTATGTCCAACTTCCGGCAATGGTGGGAAATATCCCTTGTTAATTGTGCGAATCATTTTGGCCAGATTACCCCGTGGATTATCTCCATAAACTAACGGTGGGCGGAGGCTACAAACATGTAATCCTCTCTCTTTCCCTACACGCAGAACTAATTCTTCGGCTCTGAGTTTTGATTTGCCGTAGCCCTCACCATCGGGGTTACTAACGCAACTTTCGTTAACACAATAAGCACCTGGCTCACCAAAAGCCTTTGTACTGCTCATGAAAATAAATTTATTAACTTTCTGAATAACACTCATCTCAAGAAGTTTTTGTGTCCCTTTTACATTTACTTCCCAATATGTTTGACCGTTGTCTTTCTGCAAGCTGTTCAGATTACTAACTGCCGCCAGATGAAATACAGTATCTACTCCTTGCAGTGCCTCAGCCGGGATCTTATCGAAACCTAAATCACAAAGAAATAATTCCTGCCATGGCCCTTTCGCCGGGTTCCTCAACAATGCTCTGACGAAATATCCACGTTCAAGAAGAGCTTTACATAAATGTCTGCCAATATAGCCCGCCGCTCCAGTTACCAGCACCAAAGACATGCTATTGTCTAAACCTGTTTAAAATACCAACAAGCTTTCTGTAATAACCATATCCAGGGGATAGTAAAAATGAAAGCTCGAAGATATCAGTATAGTTTGATACCGGCATTCTGTTAACCATGAATTTGCTGAAGGGATGGGCCTTATTAAGCGGCACCCAATCAGCCTTGACTGCGCCTTCGTAACCGGTTTTTTCCAAGGCCAGAAATAAAGCAGCGTTGTCAAAATCACCGTATGGATAACAAAACCAATTAATCTTACACTTTAACTCTTTCTCCAAAATACGCTTAGATGTTTTGACTTCATGTTCTAGTTCTTCAGCCGAAGCGAGTGACAGAAAAGAATGGGAGTGTCCGTGGGATTGAAATTCCAGGCCGTACGAATCCATTTCCCTAATTTCCGCCCAGGTTAATAGTGATTCATCAGAAAACATTTTCATTCTTTCCTCTTCAGTATTACGTTCATCTTCTGAGAAGTTGAGCTTTGATAGTAATCTTGAAACAATTAAATTCCTGTCTCTATTAAACCATTCTGCTTTAGCTCCAACTAAATTTGTGACAACAAAAACTACTGCGCTAAATGAAAATTCTTTAAGAATGGGGAAGGCGTTTTGATAAACTGATCCTAAGCCATCATCAAAAGTAATAATTACCTGCTTCTGGCGACTACTATTTACAGCCTTTTCCCTTTCTAGAAAATAGTTTTTAAACGTAGTAGTTTGGTAACCGTGTTCTTTTAAAAATGCCATATGCTCACGGAATAACTCCGGAAACACCGAAATAACAGAGCCACTATTGTCAATTGCATGATAAAGCAAAATTGGTACGTCATAGGGGACTTGCGAACCACATACAGCAAACAACCATTTTTTGATGTATCGTTGTAGTGTTCTAAATAATATTCTTCTTACACTCCTGGACTGCATAGATACCTATGTTTAATGAAAAAATACATGCAACTCATAATATGATAATACTTGTGTTTGCTAATTATCTTCTTGGCGCTGTCACGTAAATGCAGATGAACAACATCAACTCCGGGCAGATAGTAACAACTATACCCTGAGCGTTTTAGTCGGTAGCACAGATCCATGTCTTCGTAGTAAAGGAAAAACTTTTCATCCATCATGTTAATTCCTTTGAACACCTCTCTTTTTATCATAAGAAAGGCGCCAATCATCCAATCAACTTCACACAGAGAGCCAGAGCGCCAGTCATCAATCATATATCTACGGTAGGATGGAATTGGTGGTAGAAACTTGTATAGATTTAATCCTCTAAAAATAATTGCGGATATAGACGGGAACTTTCTGAAACTATTTTGCCTTGTCATATCTGTATTTAGCAAGCGGCTGCTAAATGCCCCTAAATTGGGGATTTTGTCAGCATTTTTCAGAAGATCTCCTAAATTTCCATCTATAATTTTTGTATCTGGATTCAAAAATAAAATATATCTGCCGGAACTCAAGCTAAAGGCCTTATTACAATTAGCTGCAAATCCTTGCGCAGTCTTGTTGGAGAAAAATCTTACAGCAGGAAAATCATGGATTAAGTCATTATAAAGATCCGGGGAATTTGTATTGTCGATCAATATAATTTCATAGGAGATATCACTGGCATGTTCAACCAATGACGTAAAACAATCTTGTAGAAACCTCTCATGGTGGTGACTTATTGTAATAATAGAAAGATCTATAGCCATTTAAACACCCGCTTCCAACACCATGAAATATGAATATGTTCTCATGAAAGAAAAAATATTATCAAGGCGTGCTAGTGATCGCATACACAATGGCCCGTTTAGTATTTTAATATAGCCAGCTAACATACGAAAAAATATGAAAGAAACATAATGAATGTTCAAAGACCCTGAAAAAGTTGCTGACAATTGCTCTAATTCAGTGCTTCTCAAAGGTGATTCTGTTTTAGTCCCGTATTTGGGGACACCAAATCTTCCAGTTAACAAAGTCCTTGCCTGCATTAGCAAAGGGTTACGAGCTGATGTTTCAATATAAACAGCCCTCCCGGATCGATTCAATACTCGGCGTGCCTCTTTAGCCGACAAGGAAATATCGGTATGATGTAAAACAAAACTGCCAATGATCTTGTCGAAATAAGAATCCTCAAAATGTAGATCTTCTGCGTTCATAACTTCCGCTTTCACCAAGTTTCCAACGCCGTTTTCATTCGCCCTAAACTGAGTCAGCTCGATGCTTGCGGGAGAGACATCAATTGAGTGTACTGTCGCTCCATTCAAGGCCAAAAGTGTTGACCAAAAACCATTACCACAGCCGCAGTCCAATATTCTTTTACCTTTTAATTCTCCCAAAAGGGTTATGCATTGCTGATTAATTTTTTCAAAACTAAAATATGGCAGGTGAGGGACAAGCCTATCTGAAATATCATTTTTATGGACTATGAGATCTTCTCTGTTGGCGTTATTTAACATGCCTCTAATATGGGAGTCCCAATGAGAGGCCTCAATTTTATCTCTAGTCCAATTATCCTTCATAGACACATTCTCCTCTAATATCCTTACGAGTAAGCCAAAAACAAACCATCAAGATAATCACCCCTTGTAAAATTTTAGAAACAGATGCAACCACTGCCGCCCCAGTCGCAGAGTAAACCGGGACAATGAGGGCATTCGCAATAAAAGTAATAATAAAAACAAATGCGCTTATATAGGCAAAAAACTGAGGCCTTTCCATTGTTAATAATAATAAAGAGATTGGATGGGCTGGCATTGACAACAATGTCCCTATGAGTAGAATTTTGAAAATAGGCGCAGCTTCTGAAAAATCTTTTGTAAAAGCTGTTGTTATAATAGGCTCAGCTATAAAAAAGATAGGAAGTGTACACACAACTAATAAACCAGAAATTTTTAATGACTGTTTTACAAAGGAAACAAACTGTTTAGGGCTAGTCAGCTTACTCGCCTTGGGTAATAATACAGTCAAAACAGCAAATATCATAAGATCTAGTCCGAAAACCAGGTTCCAAGCACTTGAATAGATGCCTAGAGCTTTGGAATCTTTCAAATAACCCAGAAAGAAGAAACCTTGCTGTAGATGAATCGCCCCAATTATATTGGTGAAAATAATCCATTTACTAAAACGGAATAATCGAACAAATACCTTTTTTTCGTCTCCATGCACTCTAAGAAAACTTTTCGGTAATAAAGCGAAACAAACAAAAAAGGTTAAAAAAAAATCCCGGTGTATGCTTCTAAGACAGTTCGTAAATCAGTAACGCATAGCAGGGACAAACAAGCAACTACCGTAATCTTGATAAAGCCACCAATGAAGTTAAAAACACTGTAAAGTTTAAATGACTCTTCAGCTTGTACAACTGCCTGTGAAAACCACCATAAAGACATGGCTAAAGTTGAGATGCCAGCAAACAAAATAGGCATCTCATAGTCTGGTCGGTGAAAAACATATTTTGATACTGGCCCAACAAAAAGAACAACTAAGAACAGAATAAGCAGTGATGCGTAGATTCTTAGCTTAAAAACAGTCTTAAAGTAAAGATCCGCCTTTTGTCTTGACTTTGCGATATAAAGAGCAGAATAGCGAACCATTCCCCAATCAAAACTTTTACCGGACAGTTCTGTTGTTACAGCTATTGATGCAATGAATAATGAGAACAATCCAAAATCTTCAACACTTAGCAATCGTGCTGTAATAATTATAGACAAAAAACCGAGACCAGCCTTTGATGCCTGTCCACCGAGAACACCAACAATCTGTTGAACGGAATTCTTTTTAAAGAGGTCAATCCCTCTTCGTACTAAACCATTATTCTGCACTTTAACTGCCTATTGTATATTTATTAATCACAATTGCCACACTTCCCAACCAAATGGACATCATTTGGTTGGGGATTCCGGAGAGGAGAACGTTCCACAATTTTTTTAACAGCTGCGGAAAGGCCCATGACAATCCACCATATTTTCTGATGCTGAGCGTGGAGAAAAAGAGCCGCCAAGAAAAATCCTAGGAGTGATATTATTAGTATCGTAGGCACAACTTCATCCATTTCGACTTGGCGTAATCTCATTAATTTTTTGCTTACAATAAGATCATAAACTCCTTTTCCTAGAAAAACTAGCAACGCCAACAGCCCAATTAACCCCGTCTCACAGCCAACCTCAAGGTACATATTATGAGCGCCCATCCAATAATTTTGCATATTACCAGCGCGTTTGTTAATCAACCATTCCATATCTTTTCTTAATTTTGAGTTCTTAGTCATAAAAGCGGGGCCAAAATTGCCAGCCCCGACTCCTACAAGGATGTCATCATCAAATATATCCAAACCTATCATTTGCAATTCCCATCTTGCTGAAATAGATTCGCTTTTTTCATAATGAGCTATCGAGAACACTCTTTCAATGTAGGTATTTGGAATAAAGGCATAAAGAAAAATTATAGCGCATAGAATAATTCCAGGAGTCAACAATACATTTAACTTAATGACTTTTTTCCATAACAGTAAAGAACAGACTAGGGTAATACCTATGAATCCTATGCGATCGTGGGTTAGAACCGCAGCAACAATCTCACAAGCAAAGACAATAATTGAGAAAACCTTCATCGCTCTTTGCTTTGCGGAATAAAATAAAATAAGATTTAGAGCAATTACTGTTGTAAGAAATAATGAAAACCAGTTGGAGTGACCAAACGTTCCACACACCCGAGTAAAGTTTCCGGACAAGAGATGTTCAGGGTTGACAACAGCAGCTTCTTCTGCACCGAATTTAATAACAGATTCCACCCCACTAATTTGCAGAGAAGGGAAGTGGTGCTGAGCAAAAGCTACCAGGCAGGAGATAAAAGCTGCAAAAACTATTACTTCAACACATCGAATTAATTGCTTGGGTGATTCAATCAGATTAGCGATCAAAAAATACATCATAAAATTGCTCAGAGTCTTAAGAATATCAGCCAGTGCCATATCACCACGTTCTGCCTCTAACATCGAAAGTAGACAGAAAAAAACAAACACTGCACCAGTAATGATATGCGGTGAAATATATATCCTAAGTCGACCTCTTAACACATTCACAAACCATGCGAGTCCTGTGATTGCCCCTAAAATTTTAGCTATACTTGGGAAGATAAGTTGTGTGTTATTGCCGAATCTCCCCATTGACTGGAGGTTAATCACTGCTAATATTGTCAATGCCAAGCCCAAACGAGGGTAAAGTAAAACACAAAAGAACGCTCCGCCGCCGAACAAAGCCAGAACAGCTCCTTTCCAGCCAAACCAAAGAGTTGCCCCGGCAAGAACAAAACTATAGGCAACAGTAACAGCGTTTTTAGGCGTATTGATATTTGTTTGAATTTCTCTCATACAATGACAAATTAAAAGATTTTTTAGTGTTCCTGATTTTTGATGTTAATCAACCAGTCATCTTGCTGGATATACATTATTGGACACCCTCCCTCAAAATCTTCGACACATAGCGGAATACTCTGCCAATTTTTAATAATTTGCTTTCTAAACTTCTGATATTTCGCATTATTCCAGATATCTCTAAAATTACAGTCGTTTACATTACCAAAACCCATCTTGCCTTCGTAATCAAAACAGCACGGAGCTACCACGCCATCAGCAGTTACTACCGAAGATCCCCAAAGAGCCTCACAAACTTTTTTGGGCTTTGTATCCCAAGTTATTTTGTTATTATCTTTCTTGTACATGCTAAATTCATCTTGGCCGGCAATATATTGTTCCCCATCTCCATGTGCTGATTTTTCCCAAAAAAGAAATGGCCTTTTTACTAGTAGATTGTCAGCACCAAGCTCAGTTACCAACTTTTTCATCTGTTCCAGTTGGTTTATATTATGTTCAAAAGCAACAAACTGAATGTTAATTTCGGGGAAAGAAGATTTTTTTTGTTTTCTAATTTCTGCTAGTAGTTTTATATTATTAATAATATTTTCAAACTTACCTTTAATTCGGTACTTTTCATAAACTTCCTTGGTTGCCCCATCAAGTGCAATCAATATTGAGTCTAATTTTGCATCAACAAGTCTTTCAATGAGATTATTGTCCTGAATTTGAAAATTAGTATACAAATCTACATAAATATTTTTTTTCTTGGCATATTCAATCATGCTAGGCACATTTTTGTTTAGAAGAGGCTCCCCCATTCCATTAATGTTTATGTGGTATACATACCTGCCAACATCGTCAATTACCTTTTGAAATGTGGCCAAGGGCATAAGGGAACTTTGGCGTTCAAGCGTTCGGTTTCCAAGAGGACAAAGTGGACAAGCCAACTGGCAGGCAGAACTTGCCTCCATCATCAAATGTGCAGGATACCCTAGAACTTTGGTTCTTCTGGCTGTTCGAGAAAGAATAGTTCCAACCTTGCTGAAAACTCTTATTGGGGTATGATTATTTTGAGAAATAAAGTTTTTCCCCTTCCTGATTATATCTTTAGCAAAATACATATGTGACAACTCCAAATTATATTAAACTCCAAATGCAAATTAAGCTCTCCGGCGCATCTTGGTTAATGTACTTTTCGCTTTTGGACGCAGACCAAACTCGATCATTTGCTGAACTGCCAGGAAACTATGCGATTTGCATATAGAAAACCATATGTTATCTTCACTCCCAGAAGTTAAAGCTTTTTTAAAGTATTCATCGCCTTTCCCCATAGTAATTTTCTTAATTCCACAGGTAAAAGAGGTAGAAATTATTTCCAATAATAAATTAAACCCGGGGGAATAATAGTCAAACTCTGGGTGGGAAGCCGTATTGTGTAAATAAAGCTGGTCAGCAATGTGAAAATTTAAACAATAAGAAATAACCGTATCTTCATGTGTTAAAACAAAAAGTGATAAATGATTATTTTTTGCTGCCCTTAAGGCCAATGAACTATGAAAAATCTCATCCTCTTTGTTTGAAAATGCGCCGATGTTAGATCTACCCTTCCAGCTTTTTTTCTCAAGACTTATTATATTGGGCAGAGCATTGCTAACCTTTTGCCCATCTGTTATTTCTGTAAAACTGGTTTTACCTAGTTTTTTAAGTCGATTAGAATTGAGATTGATATTCTTTCTTATTTTTTTGCTTAAACTTGCCTTATACGTTTCATAATCACCATTAATCTCGATTGTTCTGGTTGATGAGCCAATTGTTTTTTTTACACTAAAAACATCGTTAGCAAATTCTTCCTCAATTATTCTTATTGTAGCAGACCGGCTTGAGAGTTCCCTTAGACTTAATAAATCACAACGACCAAGAGACTTTTTCAAAAAACGAACAATGGGGCGGCAACCTGCCTCTGTGTTCCGATCATAAATAAAATCGACATGATCGGCCCACCCATAACGTTTGTCAATTGATAATAATCGATCTACAAAGGATACAGGCAGGGTATTGGTCGGCTTAGTACCGATAAAAGAAATTTGAGTATGGGGTAAGCCGCAAAAGTAACGCTTAAATTTAAACAATGGCGCTATACAGCGTAGTTCCGAGTTATCTTCGGCAATGTCAATAAAAAGGCTTCCGCAACCACACGATGCCCACCAACTTACAACCCATTCAAAAGATGTGTAAATGTTGTTTTGCTGACTTTGATCAAAAAACTGTTGCCACTGTCTTTTGATAGACAATAGCTCTTTAATATTTTTTAAAACTCTGATATTTAGCAATTAGTAATCTCGTTGGTGACTGTTCAAGTGCATACCATCTTCGGAGTAGATGTTTACTACCCATCTCGGAGTCTCGCTTACTCGATTACTTGGCCTTCGCATGCTTAGATGTCCCTGGTCATGCGTCAATTTTACCGAGGGGAGCACTCTCTACAACAACCGTTGCTGAGAATCGTTAATAGCCATTAATTATTGGGTGCTAGATACGTTGTATTTAAATAAAAAGCATAGCATTGCAATATCAGGCTGAACCAGTTTTATAACTTGCGCTATTTAACCACAAGAATTGCTCCAGAAAATGGTGGTAAATCCAAAGAAGAGATTTGCTTCCTTTGACTATTATATAACAATTTGTTGAGGGGGATTGTCATCTTGGTTTGTGTTGGATTGACGACAACTTTTCCATTCTGGAAATCCCTATAATATCCTCCCGCCTTACTTGCATGATACTCTCCAGCAGCCGTACCAAGCTTTACCGACCACTCTGGCAGCCAACGCAGTTTCCCCGCATTATCCATTCCTGTCAGATAAAAATATGATCGATCATTTTGTAAAAGGAGGTAAGACGCTAAAGCGTATAATCTGGATGAAACCGATTCAGATTGGATATCGACCTCAAGCACCAAATATTTACCCGAGGCAAGAACCTGCTTCATGTCCTCCATGATTGTCTTATCGAAAAACCATCGTTTGGTTGATTCATTTGTGTCCATTGCCATATACACACTGTAGGCTTCTATTGCTGTGCCATCGGTCAACTTAAGCATGCCAAGATTTGGCAAAGTTGCATTGTTATTTGGCTCTCTGCTAACGCCATTAAAAAAAATTAGAGAGTTACCTAACTTCTTTTTAATCAAATTAAGGAAGTCGTAGCTTGATTTTTTCCAGCTCTTTGCTGTATATCCTTTTGGATATTTTAATGTAGAAGTAATGGCAAAGGGGGGGATTTCTTCACCAAGAGTATCAATAAAGACTCCATCCAACCCAGCTTGTTGGACATACTTTTGGGTCTGTAGGGCAAAATATTGCTGCCAATTAGGATCATTGAATGCCATTAACGGCACATTTTGCTGATCAATTTCAAGGCCCGAATATGTGGGGCCATTATAGTGAATAATTTTGTCATCAGATGTCTTCAGAGCGAATGCTTCTATATTACGATTAGCCTCATTTGTAGATGCGGCATTCCAAAATTTATCACCAAAGCTAAAATATGGATTATTAAAAAGTAATATACGAATGCCGGGGTTAAGTGTCCGCAACTTATCGGCGATGTTTTTAAACGGAAAAGACAATAATATTAAATCATAATGACTCCCGATAAAAGTAAGCCTCTCGTCCGTAATATCACTTTCATTCGTTATTGAAGCGACAAGATTAACATCACCCTTTTGGTTTGTATCAAGACTTCCGCCACTACCTCCAATTCCAACCAATTTTATGGTGTTGATATTTGGAAGTTTTTGGAGGAGGCTAGCTTTTTGTTGTTGATCTAGGGGAGGGGGGGCTGCAGTATCCGCTGGCGCAATCTGTATATACCCCCACCCTTTAGAATTATCTATATCATTTCCAAAAAGCCCGCCAATTGATGTTCCTTTGAGAGAAATGGTAAACTTCTCAAAGAACAGTATATTAAAACGTATTTTTTGACCTTGTTTTATACTAATATCAAAAGTGTCTGAGGTTTTGAAGGGAACCTTTACCTCAAAAGAATACCTGCCGTCTTTATAGATTATGTTTCCACTTATATCTTGTTTCTCGTCTTCTTCATTACCACTATCACCAGAAGCAACATGATGAGCATCTTTTACAAATGGAACGCCATTGACAATATATAAAGATTTTTTATCTTCTCCAGTTTGAAAAATTCCATTATCATTATTGTCAAATGCAATGGTAAAAGAATCGAAAAGTAATGTGGATATATCAGTTCCTGTCATCTCTCCGTTAAAGTCATCCCCATCTAAAATACCTGCTATGTAGAGATTTTTGTCATCATTTTTAATACTGACGGAGAGCTTTACCGATTTTGTTATTTTACCGGTGAAAATCTCTACTAGGTTAATGGGATATTGCACAAAATCTGTTGCTACCCATTCATCCTTACTTATGATTCCATCAAGTTTAGGAGCAGAATTCGTAAAGTGCGAAGCAAGAACAGGAGGGGATGAACTACTAGCATTAGCTGCTTTTGATTCATTTTCCCCTGGATAAAACAAAACGACAAATAAAGTAAAGATAAAGGAAATGGTTATGAAGTACACTCTTTTCTTCTGTAATTTCATCACATTATAACCTCTCATAAATCCATGATGGAATAAAATGCTTCCGCCTGTTCAAGACGAGCCCCAATATGTTCACCTTGGCCATTCTTAATTGATCACAGGTATTCAATACGACCTCACGCCGGGTCACCCCTGTGCGTATAACTAAAATAACTCCGTCCACAGATGAACACAGCACCTGCGTTTCGGGACATATATTAACCGGAGAAGCGTCAAAAATGACAAACTGAAAATTTTTATTTAATTCATCTAACAAATCTTTAAAAGTAGTAGAATTAAACATCTCAATAGGCTTAATAATTGTGGTACCCGCTGCTAGTATATATAGATTGGGCGGGGTAGCTTCTTGAACATATTCCTCAAATTGCAGATCTTCTTTGGTCGCCATCAAATCACGCAACCCCTTTTGGGAGCCAACATTGTTTCCTAAAAACTTATTCAAACCAGGGCGTATGAAATTAGCATCAACTAATAATATTTTCGCTGATGTCTCAGCCGCTAAAGACATTGCCAAATTATACGCAACAGTTGTACTGCCCTCAGCGTCTGTGGATGATGTAACAACAATTGATGTAAGCCTGTTGTCTCCTTGGCTTACCGCAATCATATTATTTTTCAATCTTTCAAAATCTTCAAATCCGCTCATCTTCAATCTCCCTGATGGTAGATAAAACTGGTAACTTCAGATAACTTTCAGCATCTTCAGCGAACATAAATGAACGGTCGAAGTATTCTAATAGGAAAGCGTAGGCTATGCCGCCGAGCAAACTTACCGCAAAGCCAACTCCAATCAGCAAGAGTTTTCTTGGGCTTGCCGGAATAGGGCTAGCTACTGCAGTTTCTATTACTCTTACATTAACGAATTTTTCGTTATCAAGGACTGTAGTGACACGAGCCTCTTCTAATTTTATATTGTAGTTAGTGTACTCCTTTTCATCGAGGCCTATTTGTCGCTTTAGCCTTTTGATTTCAAGTTCGTGGCCACTTAACTCAACCAGTAAAGTATTTTGCTTGTTAATATAATTCTGTAATAAAATTTTTCTCTTAGATAAGGAAGCTTGTTCAACTTGGAGTTTTCCAAGATTTGTTTTAATTTCAGAAAATATATTATTGGTACTAACTGTAACGGAACCTAAAACAGTGCGCTTTTCTTCTCCAAGGATGTCCTCAATATTTTTAATCTCCGTATTCATTGAGGTAATAGGCCGTGATGTGTCGGTAAATTTCTTTAGTAATCTGCCCTTTTTCAGTTTTAAATCAGCAAGTCTATTGTTAAGCATCTCAATTACAGGATTGCGATCTTGTCTTGATGAAGTTTGAGTTACCTCTTTTTCTGCCTCTAGCTGGACTTTCAATGTGTCGATCGCACGTCGAAGTTCAGCCATTTTAATAATTGTATCTTGTAGCTCGGTTTTAAGAGTACTAATTCTTTTTAAAAGGGTATCCTTTTGACTTCCTAAGTCGAAGACATTTTTTTCTTTCTTCAATGAATTCAGTTTGTTTTCATTGTCGGTAAGTCTTTTTTGTAAAATTCCGACCTGCTCCTTCAAGAATTTATAACCTTTGGACACCTGGTGAGCTGCCAGATGATTATCCAAATAACCTTTGATCAATAGCTGTAACGTTTCTTTCGCAATTTCAGGATCTATCCAACTAAACGAAACATTAATTACATTAGATGTTGGCACACTGTCAGGTTTGATGCTTCGGAACAACGCAATCTCTACTTTTTCTTTATCAGAGAGTCTTTTTTTTAAGTCAAACAGGTATAACACTTCGTACAATCCGTCTTTTAACTTTCCAACTCCCTTTTTGGAGTAATACTTTATTTTTTTAAAAAACGATGTTGGTATTTCTGGCTTAGGCAAGAGAAAATCAATCCCTAACTTTTCGACAACCTCACCAACTAAATCCCAATTATGTAAAATCTCCAGCTCTGTATTAAGATCCTCCGGCCTAACCCCAGAAGTAACAAACTGCTTCGATGAATCTTGACCAAAACCAAGCTGAGACACGTTTTCTCTGCCAACTTTAACTAATATTTTTGAGTGTGCCTCATACGTTTCTGGCCATAAATAAACACCGACAAACACAACCAGAAAGGTTACTAACATAACTAATCCGGCAGACTTCTTGTGACGGAATAATATTTCCAGCAATTCTTTTAAATGAAAGGTCTCATTTACCCCATAACTCATTGAATTTCCTTTGGTGGATGATGAAATTTGCATAAACGGCAAGCGGACTATTAATATTCAAGCATATTTCTCATTAAAAAAAATATGTTTGAAAGACATTTTGAGAAGATATATTGAGGAGGAGGAGGGGGGACTATATGTATTTTTATGTTCATATACCATGGAACCAACTGTAGCCAACATTATACGAAATGGGTATCAGCTTGGTAAAATACTGACTAACTAATTCACTAAGTTTAGCAATATGGCTTTTAGGGACATATACAATATCAAAAGGGGATAAATAAACACCTTTATACTCGGGAGAACTCTCCATTGCTGCATCCAAATTCGCAAGAATAAACTTTGTTTTGTTGTTGGTGCCTTTTCTAAGTATTACGACATTCTTTAGCTCTGCTGTATTTTTCACTCCACCAGCTTGTATCACCGCCTGAAGAGCACTCATTCTACCATGAATTGGAAATAAGCCAGGCTGATTTATCTCGCCACCGACATACACATTTTGGCCTGCTGAGGCATCAACAATAACCGTTAATTCGGGATCACGTAGAACCCCTGAATACTTTTTTGTTAAAATATCAGTAAGTTCTTTTACCTGTATTCCACATGCTTTTGTTTCATCAATTAACTGCATCGAAATAAAGCAGTCTGGTCTGATAGTCATCTTCTGATTTAATTCAGGTGTATAGTAAAATTTAACCTCTATATTATCGCCAGCACCGAGGACGAAAGGTTGTCCGAGGTTAACATCTTCCGAAGAATACGAAGGATTATCCCACATAGATTGATTACGATTATCATGACTGCCACATGCCGTGATAAAAATCAGCAGACTTAACGTGCCAATAACTCTTATGGTCTCTCTAATCAAATTGCTCTCCTCAAACAGTTAACAGTTAAATGATGAACATCGCTTTACCCGGACTCCGCTAATCGTCATCACCCCGGCGTATAAGGCATGTGCGTCTCTCAAAGATTCCAGCGCCCCTTGGCCAATTACCGTCTACTCCAGACAATCTTCTCCTTTCTTTGAGGAAAAACGCTTTGTAAACACTAATAATATTATTAACAGGTGTAGCGTGGCTGTAGGTAATATTAAATTTTGACCATTTGCGCATCTTTTTAAGTACTTGATCAACGGATAACGGTTCAACAATACCAAGTCCAATAAGAACAGTGTAAAATAAAATCATAAAGTCTAACCGGATTGTCCATTTACATAAAGCAAGAAGACAGTATTCTATTTCAACTTTCAGTCTGTCACCATCTGAAACAAGATCTCTACCAATTAATTGCACGGGCCCGGTCATACCTGCCTTACAGCTAAAGCGTTGCTCAGTTTTCCTGTACTCCTGTTTTAAAGAATTGACCACATTTTCTGGTAATGGCCTGTTACCTATGAGCCCAATCTGGCCAATAATTACCTGGAAAAATTGTGGCAATTCTGTAAAACAGCAACGTTCCATGATTCTGCCTATGGGTGTATAAAGGGGCGAGTCTGATGAAATATTGAGAAAACGTTGCTTGCCCACGGCAACCGTGTCTCTATTCGCAATTTCAGCAGCATTCCTTACCATACATCTAAATTTTATAACTTTAATAATCTCATGGGAGACCCTTCTTAAAGAAATATAAAATATTGGTCGCCCAGATGTTATCAAAATTAGCAACATACATAACAACAACACAGGTAGCCAAATCGGTAAAGAAACAAGGGATACAAATAGGTCAAAAAAACGTTTTTTTTGTATACAAAATCTTATTTCACCAATTGACAAACTATCAGAATTGGTATCCTTCCTATTCACGTTTGAATAAAGCATATTAGCCTCCTGTTTGAGGTTAAAGTAAATGTTTTATTACCCTTCTAAAGGCTAGGAGATTAAAAATGTATCATTTAATAACTGGAGATATTAAAACAGAGATATAGGCCCAGCAAAATTGTTAATATTGCCAGCTTCTTCAAAAAAATACAGCTATTACCTTTTTCTGACATAGTAGAAAAAAACACCTTCCGCAAAAATACTTAGCTAAAGATCATGCCAAAGAAGGCTGGTTTCCCTAAAGAAGACAATGGAATAGCGCACTAGAGTTGGTATAAAAAAGATTACATCATCTCCTCTTGGCTAAATCATGTTCTTGCCGTAGTGCCACCCCCAAAAAACTGTTAGCACATATATTTTTCAACAGGTATTTGAACTAAATAAAAACTAGAAGTGAAGAAGATCTGTATAAAATATGCCCCAAAACAGTGAAACTTTACATCGGTTATTGATTTTATATTTCTGCAACTATGATGCCAAATGTGTGTAAACGATTTTATATCTAATATTAGTAATTATTTAAACTAGTTACTAGTATCGGTTGCTTTTTATGAATACTGAGAAAAAGCTTTTTCTCTTATCTGTCATCTTTATGGGGCTATTTCCCGGAATTTGCTCCGAAATTCCGGAACTATGATAAAAATCCTTTTAAAACGGGTGGTTATGTGTGCGCTAAAACGGAATTATGTCTAGGTGTGAACTCGGCAGTTGTTTTGTGTAAACTATGTAATTAGTATTCCAAGACGAAGTGTTTTGCTTCAGTCGGAATTGGAAAATTTGCTTAATTACGACTCAACAATATTGGGGTAGAATCTACCTGTGATATTAACGGTGTTACAGTCTGGCAACAAACAACTGCCGAACACTTGTGGTGAGAACTAGACGATATATCAACTTCCCAGGCATCATATTTTAGTGGCCTGAATTTTATACGTAAGCTCCTCATAATGGATAATTAATCATTTCTTAACAGAATCTTAATAGAAATAGTGTAATGTGCGATTCTCTTTTCTGGGTTTTCTGAAGATGATATGAATGGTACAATCTTGGAACCCTGGTTTACCAATGGGAAATTAATTATCGATCAATAAGGGAGTAAATGGGCTCTGAACGGACTAAAAGCGGAATTTTAAATAATCCTGATGATTATTTCGTTGATTTTGGGTATATCCTGTCAGGCCAATGCGGCGGTTTCCATAAATGGCGCCGGGGCCGCTTTCCCATTCCCTGTCTATTCAAAATGGGCATATGTACATAGCCATGAAATAGGTGTGTGTCTTAACTATCAATCCACTGGACCAAGGCGGTGGAATTAAACAAATTAAGGCAGGAACTGTTGATTCTGGAGCCTCTGATGCTCCCATGAAACCTCGTGAACTAAACAAGTATGGCCTGATGCAATTCCCCGTGGTTATGGGCGGCGTAGTGCCGGTTGTTCATCTTGCTGGAGTTGGCAGCGGTAAGTTGAAGCTGAGCGCTTACATGAATTCTTTTCTAAAAAACAGGTAAGCGGAGCGAAGCGTAGACACCGAGAAAACAATCTGTAGGGTACTAATAATCCTGGTCTGTCTCTGCCTGCTTCAGATATTACTGTTGTGCATCGCTCCGATGGTTCGGGGACTACCTGGATATTTACCAATTACCTTTCCCAAGGATAAGCAGCGATTGGCAAAATAATGTCGGTAATAACAAAGCTGTGCAATGGACTGTTGGTATGGGTGATAAAGGCAATGAGGGAGTGGCGGCATTTGTTTGTGTGGTTGATGGATCCATTGGCTATGTTGAGTACGCTTATGACTTGCAAAATAAAATGGCGGCTGTACTTTTACAGAACCATGATGGCATTTTTGTTGCCCCACTCCGATAATTTTCAAGCGGCGGCGGCAGGTGCTGATTGGGCTAATGCCGAAGGTTATTATATGGTGTTGACCAATCAGCCTGGTGCATCATCATGGCCTGTTACCGGTGCAGGCCAAAGAGGTTCTTAAATCCTTTGAGTGGAGTTGCAAGAACGGTAGCAAGGCAGCTTTGTTCCTTGATCATGTGCCGATACCCAACAAGGTTGTCGAAATGGGAGAAAAAGCTGGCGAAATTCGATTTACGGATCTGCTGGTGGGAAAGTATTCTGAATTGTTACCTGACTTTACATTTTATACGGAATAATAATGAAAGAAAGAACGAATACCATTTGGGGTGATAAAATATTTAAGGGTGTAACTGCATTCTTTGCGGCAGGCATCGCCTTTTTGTTTATTGCTATGATTGTGGCGCTATGGCAGCAGTCGCAGCCATCAATTAAGGCTTTTGGTTTCTCATTTTTAACCAGTATGCAATGGAATCCTGTAACGGAAAAATTTGGGGCTTTGATCCCCGTTGCCGGCACAATTATTTCTACTTTTATTGCCTTAGTGTTGGCAGTTCCCATAAGCATTGGTATTGCCCTTTTTTTGGCCGAACTTGCCCCACATTGGCTGCGGGCTCCTTTTGGAACTGCTATTGAACTTTTGGCTGCCATCCCCAGTATTGTTTATGGAATGTGGGGGCTGTTCGTTCTAGTACCTTTAATGGCAAATTATGTGCAGCCATGGTTGAGAAGTTGCTTGGGATTTATCCCTCTTTTCTCGGGGCCAGGTATGGGAATAGGGATGTTAACTGCTGGTCTGGTGCTGACTTTGATGATTATTCCATTTATTTCTTCGGTAACCAGGGACGTATTTCTAATGGTGCCGCAACACTTGAAAGAATCGGCTTATGGTCTGGGAAGCACAAATTGGGAGGTGGTTCGGGATATAATGATACCCTACGGCAGGAAGGGAATTGCCGGGGCGGTATTTCTTGGTATGGGCCGTGCTTTGGGAGAAACCATGGCCGTTACCTTCGTTATTGGTAACTCTTACCACCTTTCATGGTCCTTATTTGCCCCAGGGAATTCAATCGCCTCGACTTTAGCCAACGAATTTACCGAGGCTGATGGTCAACTATATACGTCTTCTCTTGTTGAATTGGGACTAGTACTATTTTTTATTACCTTCATTGTTCTTGGTATAGCTCAACTTTGGTTGAGGAAGAAGGGGCGTTAGGAGTAAGGGTGATACGAAGGCTTTATTCCGGTTGAGTCGTGTAAGAATAATCAAGGAAAGTTATGAGTATAGTAAATTTAAAACAGACGAACGAAAACCTAAAGCCTCCAACTGCGGGTATTGCATCTTCCTTCATAACGAAACGACGTAAATTGACTAATGTTGTGGTGTTATCGGCCTCATGTCTAGCCGCCTTAGGCGGATTATTTGTGCTGATCTGGATTCTTGCAGACGTGGCCATGAAGGGTGCTGGGGCAATTGATTGGTCATTCTTTAGCCAATTGCCGACACCTCCCGGGATGACAGGCGGCGGACTTGCCAATGCCATTGTAGGTACCTTCCTGATGACGGGGACTGCTGCACTTATTGCTATTCCCTTTGGGATGCTTGCAGGTACATATTTGGCCGAATTTGGTGATAATTTGTTAGGAAAAGTGGCACGATTTTTATCTGACATTCTAGTTTCTGCCCCTTCGATTGTGATTGGGGTTTTTGTTTATCTTGTTATGGTAGAGCCTTTGGGGCATTTTTCAGGGTGGGCAGGCGCTGTTTCTCTTGCCATTATTATGCTGCCGGTAGTTAGCCGTACAACAGAGGAAATGTTGAAGCTGGTGGCCCCGGAGATGCGGGAGTCTGCTTTGGCCCTGGGAGCTCCATATTGGCGAATGTCAGTAGGCGTTATATTCCGGGCTGCCGGACCTGGAATTGCCACGGGTGTGATGCTTGCCGTGGCAAGGGTAGCAGGTGAAACGGCACCTCTTTTATTTACGGCCCTGAACAGTCCATATTGGATGCACAGTATGAATGAACCAATGGCCAATCTCACTGTTGTACTGTTTAATTACGCCATGAGTCCCTATGAAGACTGGCACGCTAAGGCTTGGGGGGCAGCTTTGCTCATAACCTTGGCTGTCCTGACTGTAAATATCCTGACTCGCTTAATCCTTAGTAGGAAGGGGAAAAAAGTGTAACCGTTCAGGAACCCCATCTTTGGAGCCTTCTCTCGCCTGGTTTTTCGAACACTGCTTGTTTCCTGCGAAGTCCTAAAGGAAGTGTGGGGCACTCCCCGAAAGGTTACAGCTACCGAACTGAGAGCAGTTAAGGCTCTGTTCAGGTAGTCACAATAAAAGGTAAAATATGAATATGGAAAATGAAAATAATCAACTGGGTAGCTTTGATTCGCATCCGTCGGGTATGGGCGAGGCAAAACTGTCAGTCCGTAATCTTAACTTTTACTATGGCGATAAACAGGCCTTGTTTGACAATACCCTGGATATAGCTGTTAACCGGGTAACTGCCTTTATTGGCCCCTCGGGTTGTGGCAAGTCTACACATATTCGTACATATAACCGGATGTTTGAGCTATATAAGGGCTTTAGGGCCGAGGGTGAAATTATGTTGGACGGGGAGAATATCTTAGATCCCAAGGTTCCAGCTCTTACTTTACGTCATAAGGTTGGGATGATTTTTCAAAAACCAACCCCCTTTCCAATGAGTTTGTTTGATAATATCGCTTACGGTTTGAAATTGCATGGCTCATACCCAGCCAGTGAGGTTGCTGATCGGGTGGAAAAAGCACTACAGAAAGCTGCTCTCTGGGATGAAGTGGCGGATAAATTACACCTGCCTGGCACCGCTCTGTCCGGCGGGCAGCAGCAACGTCTATGTATAGCCCGGGCCCTGGCCGTTGAGCCTGAAGTTATTTTAATGGACGAGCCTTGTTCCGCTCTTGACCCGATAGCCACAGCCAAAATCGAGGAATTGATTGCTGAATTGAAAGGGAAATTTACCATTGTTATTGTTACCCATAATATGCAGCAGGCATCCAGGGTATCAGACTATACTGCATATATGTATTTGGGTAAGATGATAGAATTTGGAGCCACCAGCGACATCTTTACCAACCCAACCTGTAAAGAGACAGAGGGCTATATTACCGGGCGTTTCGGCTGATTATCAATTGTGCGGGTTGTACAGTGTCTTGTAAATTTTTGGTTTCAAAAACAATATTGGAATATGTGGCTTATCTCAGTAATCAAGGTGTTTATGCCCCTCAGGTGGTACTGGGCAAAGTCCCCGAATGGGTGCTAGCACCTCGCAAATCTTGATGGCGTTGTAAAAAGTACCAAAAAGGGGCATAGCAATCCGATCTACTGCGTTGTAGCAATTTTTTAGGCACGACCTCCACATGTATGGCCTCGCACCCGAAAAATCACTACGCCTCGGAGTCTCACTCTGTTCGCTTACCTGGAGTCTCACTCCGTTCGCTTGCCTGTTTATCAAACTTTTCGCGGTCTGCGCTTAGCTACCTAGCCATCCCGAGACTTTTTACGAGTACATCAACCTTAAAAGTGTCGCAAGATTACGAAGTGATTTGGCGTGCCAACAAGGCACGACTGGCTGGCGTATCAAATAACAAGTAAGATGTGACGATTTAAGGTTTACGAGGCACTAGATAGTCGTAACTAACACCCCACGAGGGGTATCGGAGTGAAGCGTAGACACCGAGAAAACAATCTGTAAGGTACTGATATGGTTGACACCCGTAACACATTGAAATAATGACCAAATAATTTTGTCAACTATCAGACATTCTGGATGACTCCCGACGTCGTTACAGGGTGTCATCCATGACGTCTAAAAAACATAATGGAGAAGGCTATGCATCAAAATTTTCATAAAGAGATGGCAAAAATTCAACTAAATTTTATGAACCTCGGGTCTTTGGTTGAAGATAGGGTCAGAAAAGCCTGCGCAGCTATCACCAATCCTGACGAGGAAATTCTTTCTTTTGTGATCAAATCTGACTATGAGATTGATGAAAAGGAAGTGGAGATAGAAGAAGACTGTTTGAAAATATTGGCTCTTTATCAGCCGGTGGCTAAGGATTTACGATTTCTCATCGCTATGATTAAGATTAATAGCGAAATTGAGCGTATTGGGGATTATGCAGTTAAAATTGCTATGCGGGTGCAGTCTATCAAGCAGCATAGCCTTATGCATTTAAAGTTTGATTATGGGCCTATGTCTGAGAAAGTGATTGTCATGCTTAAGATGAGTCTTGACGCCTTGGTGCAGAGGGATGTGAGTATGGCGCATAAAATATTTGTCTTGGATGATGAGGTGGATGCCCTCAGAAATCAGGCTTATACTACGGTGACCAACGAGGTTGGTAAATATCCTGAACAGGCAGCTTGTTTAATTAATCATTATCTGCTGGCGCGTCACCTGGAAAGGATCGCAGACCGTTCCACCAATATCGCTGAAGAGGTAATTTATCTGGTAGAAGGTGAAATTGTTAGAGGCAGCCATGTTTAACCAATCTACTGGTTGATAAGAGGATTCAACTTATCGGCACAAAAAAATAAAACTTTAAAAAAAAAATTGTCAATGGGCTAAAAAAAGGTATAATCGGTATAAATGAAGTTGGTTTGGGGGATTAAAGTCTTACCCACTAGGAGGCTGCAACGTCAGATTGTCGGAGCTTCTGTATCCATCCAAGGAGGAGCCAATGACTATTCGTGCTTATACTCAGTCCACTCTTTCCACCCTGAATAATTTCTCCCGTAATGTCTCGTCTCTTTCCGATTCAATAGAAAAATTATCATCTGGTCTGCGGGTAAATAAGACAGCAGATGATCCGCCCACAGTAGTAATCAGCGACCAACTTAATGCTCAGGCCTTGAGTCTGGGACAGGCTTCTCAAAATGCCAATGATGCCGTTTCGATAACCCAGATTGTTGGTACTGCTGTTGATGAGTCCATTGATATTATCAATAATATTAAGACCAAGGCCGCACAGGCCGCCTCTGATTCCCAAACTTCCAGTGGCCGTAACATTTTACAAGAAGATATTAATAAATTGCTGGAGGAACTGGATCTAGTTGTAAACTCCGCAAATTATAATGACCATTCACTATTGGACGGTGGCTTTACCTCCAAATTGTTTCAAGTCGGGGCAAGAAGTGGCGAAACCTTGAGTCTTAGTGTGGCATCGGCTCGTAGAAATCAGGTGGGGGTTCTTGGTACTGGCGAACTGTCACTAACCACAGAGGGAGGGGATGTCTCCTTGTCTGTTACCAACTCGAATCTCGCAAAGACCTTGAGTATTGCCGGACTCACCATGACATTTGATAATACCTCGTCACATAGTTTAGCCGCTGTGGCTGAGGCCATAAACAAGTATAGCGACACTACGGATATAAGTGCACAGGCTGTGGTGGAATCATCTTCAAATGCCGCAATTCAGGCGGGTACAACCGCTGCCGATTTTGCCATAAATGGCGTGAATATTGGGGCCATTACCGTGTTGGCCAATGATTCGGATGCTCGTCTTGTTACGGGAATTAACGCCAAAACCAGCAGCCATGGGATAACTGCCAGTACAAACTCCAGCGGCCAATTACAACTTACAAGCAGTGACGGTCGAGCCATTAAGGTGAGCGGCCTTGATGCTGTGCTGCCCGGTGAGAATCTTTCCTCCTTTGGTTATGTGCAGATATATCAGCAGGGATCGCAGAGTCTGGTTTTCTCTGACTTGTCGCAGGGCATGGCCGTTTCTTTCTCAAGCAATCTGAAGATGGCTGGGAATGTGACCACCAGTGTTGATTCAAATTTGGCCTTTGGCTCTGTTTTGGGCGGGACTTCAACGCTCACCGCTGGTTGGCGGGCTGGGATGACGCTGTCCGGTATCAATCTGAATGGCGATATCAATACCACGGCGGATTCAAGCCTCCTGGCTGGATCGGTTCTGGCCTCAGGGTCAACAGTGGCGGCAAAATCAATCCTTGGTGGCACAGCCTATAATGCTCAAAGTGTAAATTCAACTAGTATCAATTTCCTGAAGACAGGCTCTGTAATTAAAAGTGGTTCGGTAATACAGAGTGGTACATATCTAACCAACGATATCAGTACGTCTGGCGGCTCTATTAGTGCGGGAACCATATTGACTGCCAATGAAACTCTGAATGCCGATGCAACTATTAGCAAGGATATGATGATTCTCACAGGCTCTGTGGTGGCTTCTGGGTCAACCCTCTCGGCTGGTTCCTATTTGGGTGGGGTGGTTATTTTGAGTGGCTCTACAAGTATTAGTGTTGACATGACCTTGAAGTCCGGTTCGAATATTGTTGATCAGGATGGAGTCACGGTGATAGCAACCGGCTCAACGGTGGGAGGGCCGCTGACTACGGCGGCTACTAATCTGTCAGTTGGTCAAACGATGCTTGTTAAGTCTGGTTCGGTACTCAATGGCTCAACTGAACTGGCAACGGGATCCACTGTTGGTGGCATCACAATTCTGAACGGAAATCATACCGCTACTGCGGACATCTATTTGGCGGTTAATTCTATCATTTCTTCCGGAAGTACGGTAAGGAGCGGAACAACTCTGACCAACGATCTAGTCACGACCAAAGGCCTTGTTGCGGCGGGGCAAATGACAGGGCAGGATTATCTCACCATTGGCACTAATAATATTACCAACGCCATGACCTTAAAGTCTGGATCAATTCTCAGTAGCGGCTCGACTATGACGGCCAATTCTAAAAATGAGGCTGGTTTTAAGTTGGGAAATGAGGATGGTCTGCGGCTGAATGATCTTAATGTTTTGACTCAGAAGGACGCAACAACTGCTATGGCAGTCGCCGACGCAGCCCTGGCCGACCTGGGTCGTATTAAGGCTGCGGCTGGTGCGGCCCAGGATCAATTTCTTGGAGTATCTGCGGTGGCAGGAGGGATTATGAACAATATTCTCGCAGCCAGATCAAAGATGTTGGATCTGGATTTTTCCAATGAAGCGGCAAATTTTAGTAAAATGCAGATATTGGTACAAGCAAGTTCATTTGCTCTTACTCAGGCCAACGCCAGACCGGGCAATGTCTTACCTATTTTGCAGGGCGGGGTGACTAATTACAATACTAGCCAGTTTTTTATTTCTGCTGCCACTTCAACAGCACACTGAAAATTTGTCTGACAGAGGATGCGGTTTGACAAGTCAGCTACAAGAAGGCTGCTTGTTAATCGCCGCTTTTAAAAGCGAACCGCAGGATGTACATACCACAAAACTTTCGTCAATTCCCCACCTCTTGTTACACCTCCTGTCGCATTTATAACAAAAGGCCCCTTCTAGCTCAGCTTCTGATGATTTAACGCCGTCATTATTAGGGGTATCCATGTTATTTTTTGATGTCATCTCTTACTCCATCGTTGTGTAAAATCAATATCACTAGGAGGCTGTCCGAGAATAGAAGCCGTAGCAAAAAGTTGGAGAATTGAGACCATTTTTTTGATCATTTTC
>CAYTNB010000002.1:0-61523 GCA_964439085.1 uncultured Desulfobulbia bacterium
ATGGAATATCAACCCCATTCCATAATTAGCCTTTGCGTGGTTGGGAGCAATTGCAAGTATTTTTTGGAGCGGCTCAGCAGCCTTATGCGGTAGATTCAAGTAAAAATAGGACGCCGCCAAACGATACAGCGCCCCGATCTTTTCCGGATTCAAGTCAATGGCTCGCAGTAAGACGTTTACCGCATCCTGATAACGCTGTAATTTTATATAACAATGCCCCAAGAGACTGAAGGAGCCTGCCCGATCCGGCTCTTCAGCCACAATTTTTTCAAAGGCCGCAGCTGCCTCCTGCCAGTGCCCCAGCTTTCCCTTACAGAAGCCAATATCATACCAATATGCAGGGTTTTGCGGCTCCTCATGGACAGCCTTCCTGAAAAAAGCCAGCACCTTTTTGTATTCTTCTGCTGATAATCCCATAAATTTGATCCGCTGCCCACAAACGCAAAAAATTAGCCCTTCGACAATAAGCGAACGATTGTTTTCGGTACTTGATGCCGCCCCCCAACAGTTTACCGACATGATATAAAGTAGTGGGCCAGCCAGCCCCCTGGTTTTAGGGGATCAGCAGTAGCAGCTTGCCATATTTAGCGCGCAGCCAATTAATGGGCGCATGTACCCTTGGGCGACGGATAAGATTTATCTCCAGCCGCCGTTTGCCAGGAAAATCTAGCAATGACATGCCGACTAAAATAGTCAGAATCCCCTGGCCCGGCGTAAACAGCATAATAAACCCAATTACCAGAAAAACGAATCCCAGAAGATTCTTACCAATCAAAACAATCAAGGATGACCGTAAACCATCTTCCTTAACCGTATCTTTGAGAAAATAATCGGCAGGAATTTTTACCAGAATAAGCGGAACAGCAACAAGAGTTCCAACAAAAGAAACAACTGAAAATATTCCCAGCCACAATAAATTATAATTTGCAATGCCCAGAAAGCTCAAAGGCAATTTTTCACTTTCAGACTTTTTTTATTCACGATTCACCCGTATGCCAACCGCGAAGTAATGGACGCCTGACCAAAAGGTCAAAATGGCTGTAATAATGACAAATAATGATCGCCAGTCCAGTAGTAAGCCCTGTAATGCTCCGACATCGAAGAAAAGGCAAACAGTGATAATTTGCATTAGAGTCGTGGCCTTGCCCACCAGAGCCGGTTTTATATTTAGTCGATTCCCCTTAAATTTCAGGATCACTGCTCCTGCAAGTAAAATCAAGTCCCGCAGCCAGACAAGAGCTGCCAACCAAATTGGCAGCCAACCCATAATGGCCAACATCGCATAGGTGGAGTTCAGCAGTAATTTATCGGCCACGGGGTCAAGATATGTCCCAAACTTACTGGTAAGATTAAATAATTTGGCAATAAATCCATCCAGGGCGTCAGTAATTGCCGCTATCACAAAAATATAAAACCCTTGTTGATGCTCGCCAATCCACAGAAAGTAGATAATAACCGGGATTAGCAGGATTCGTATAATTGTCAGAATATTAGGAATTTGAGCTAAAACTTTACGCAAAATTCTAAAACCTGTTTTGGAAATAGGGCTGCAAGATAGCCGGGATGGCCACAGAGCCGTCTTCCTGCTGATAATTTTCAAAGATGGCGGCCAGGGTTCGACCAACTGCCAGGCCGCTGCCATTTAGGGTGTGCACCAGGGCACTTTTCTTCTGACCGGGCGGTCGATAACGGATGCCGCCGCGCCGAGCCTGAAAATCAAGAAAATTACTACAAGATGAAATTTCCCTGTATTTGTCCTGCCCCGGCAGCCAGACCTCAATATCATAAGTCTTGCTGGACGAAAATCCTAAATCACCGCTGCACAGTGTCACCACACGATACGGCAGTTCCAGGAGCTGCAAAACCTCCTCGGCATCAGCCAGCAAAGACTCTAATTCAGCCTCGGAGGTCTCCGGAGTAGTAAACTTCACCAATTCTACCTTATCAAATTGGTGCTGGCGGATGAGCCCCTTGGTATCCCTGCCGTAGGAGCCAGCCTCAGAACGAAAGCAGGGGGTGTATGCCACGTATTTAATCGGCAGCTCCCTGGCCGCCAAGGTCTCCTGGCGATGTAAATTGGTGATGGGCACTTCGGCGGTGGGGATCAGGTAAAGATCCCAGCCCTTAGCCCGAAAAAGATCTTCCTCAAATTTGGGAAGCTGGCCGGTAGCGGTCATTGTAGCGGTATTGACCAAAAAAGGCGGCAAGACCTCTTCATAGCCGTGTTTTTGGGTATGTAAATCAAGCATGAAATTGATCAAAGCCCGTTCCATCCGAGAGGCCATGCCCTTTAATACGGCAAATCTGGCCCCTGATAATTTGGCGGCCCGTTCAAAATCAATTATGCCCAGGTCTTCGCCAATTTCCCAATGCTGCCTGGGTTTAAAGGTAAATTGCCGAGGCTCGCCGTGGATGCGCAGCTCCTGATTTTCGCAGTCGTCTTTACCGTGCGGCACGGAATCCTGGCAGAGATTAGGAATCTCCATGACAATATCCCGCAGCTCCTCATCCACCTGCGCCAACCGGGCATCCAACTCCTTAATGCGGCTGCCTACCTGCCGCATATCCGCCATCATCTCTTCGGTATCTTCCTGTTTCTTCTTGCGCTTGGCGATCTCCTGCGAAACGGTCTTACGCCTATTCCGCAACCCCTCTACTTCCGAGAGAAGCTGTCGACGTTCTTCATCAAGTTCCACAAAGCGGTCTATCTTGCTGCTATCCATATTGCGATAGGCCATTTTTTCTTTCACTAATTCAGTATTTTCTCTAATAAAACGTAGTTCTAGCATGATTTTCCTTCTTTAATTTGTAAATAAGTGCCTCGACAAGCTTAGTGAACTTTGACGGTCTCGTAAAAAGTACCCAAAGGGGGCATAGCAATCCAATCTACTGCGTTGTAGCAATTTTTTAGGTGCGAGGCTATACATATGGCATGCCTCGTGCCTAAAAAATTGCTACGCCTCGGAGTCTCACTCCGTTCGCTTACCTGTATATCAAACTTTTCGCAGTCTACGCTCAGCTATTGCCCCGGTGGTTAAATATCCAAAAGATACAGCCTGTATGACAGCAAAAAAACAGCCTTCCTGAGACTTTTTACGAGTATATCAATTTTTAATTACCTGTTTTTATGATATTTTTCAAGCGGGATTCAGATATACCGTCACCTTTTCGCCACATTTAAGGCATCGGCGACGGGCCGGAATGACCAGCAGGGCGTCAGAGGGCTCCAGGTCATGGACGAGACGTACCGTGCGCCGGAATCCCCGATGCGAGAGTCTGGCCTCTTTAAGTCGCATAACGCCTGGTTTACGTATTTTAATATCCTCAGCAAGAATAGCCTGACCCTGATACGGTTTTGCGTGCCGCACCCCTTGTTGACGTAAGATGGCGGGAGTAATAAGCAGCGGAAACAGGGCGGCAATGGCGGGCGGCGGGCCAGGCAAGGCAAAATAGAGAAGGTTGGGCAGACGCCCCAGCAGGGTAGATTGGCCGGGCCTGATCGCAAGGGTATTATAGATTATTTCACCACCTATCTCGGCAAAAGCTCTGGCCACCAAATCATATTTCCCCGGCCCCATACCACCAGTACTGACGATGATCTGCTGACCACCTTTTTTTGCAGCCCCTTCTTGACAATCCACAAGCAGCCTTTTTATGTCCTGCAAACTGTCCACCACCCGCCCCAGATTAATGGGTCTGCCTCCAGCCTGGTGAATCAGGCGGCTTAATAAATAGACGTTACTGCCAATTTTCTGGCCAGCCAGTGGCGTGCTGTTAATCTCCACAAGTTCACTGCCGGTACAAAAAAACCACACCTCTGGCCGCTTGAATACACTAAGTTCTGCGAAACCATTGGCCACCAGAGCAGAAAGATGGCAGAGGGCGACACGTTCCCCGGTATGGAGGATTACCTGCCCAATTTTCATCTCCGATCCCCGGCGGCGAATAAAGGACTTAGAGGGCAGGGGATATGGAATTTTTACCCGGCCAGCTACCTCCTGACATATTTCAAATGGTACAACTCGATCCGCCCCTTCTGGCACTGCGGCCCCGGTCATGATTCGTATTGCCTCTCCAGGCGTAATACGTGGTATTATCGTATCACCAGCGGCCAATTCAGCAATAATATTAAAATTAAGCTCCCCGCCAAACTCAGTGCTGCCAGCTTGATTGGCAATGGCATATCCATCCATGCTGGCATAATTAAAATGGGGTATGGGTCGGCAGCACTTGCTCGGTGCAGCACTGACCCTGCCCATGACCTGTTGCAAAGGGATGGTTTCGACAGCGCCGCTTCTCACAAGGCGCAGTATTTCATTTTGAGCCGCATCAAGCTTCATGAATCGGTCTCAGCCTGGAGGCCAGCTCATTGAGCGGCCTCCCAAGACATGCAGATGAAAATGGAAGACCGTTTGTCCGGCCTCCTCGCCGTTATTGACCACAAAGCGAAATTGCTCAATACCGTTTTCAGCCGCCAAATGCGCCCCAGTCCGTAACAACTTGCCAATAAGAATGTCATCCACTTCTCCGGCATCGCCAGGACCTGCCAGATGTTTTTTAGGAATCACCAAAAAGTGCTTTGGGGCCTGAGGATTCAAATCCCAAAAGGCCAACACCTCATCGTCTTCGTAGAGTTTATTGGCCGGAATATCTCCAGATGCAATTTTACAAAAAATGCAGTCGTTCATAATTTCTCCTAGTATTTTTTTACTGCAGGAACAATTCAGAAAAAGCCAAAAACACTTCTAATTCATCATTCCCAAGCTTGATGGACTCGTAAAAAGCCCATCACACTCTAAGAGATGGCTAAGTAAAAAAATCGATATACAAGGCGTGGTGATTTCGCAAGGGTTTGACCCCATACATATGGTATGTCAAACGTTTGCGAAATCACCACAACGCAGTAGATCGGACTTTTTACGACGCCATCAAGCTTAATAAAACGCAACTATTGGCAAAGCCTGCTTTTTCCAGGTCTTTTATTAACTGGCAAATTTTTCTAGGCATAACACCATAGTACTACTTTGGTACCACTCGATCAAATGGAGTAATGCAATATCAAAAAACGAATTTTTGGGGGGGGAATTAACTTATCCAAAAGTTACGAGATATTTTTCTAACTTATCGGTACAATAAGTTATCAGTACCTTACTGATTGTTTTCTCGGAGTCTACGCTTCGCTTACCTGTTTTTTAGAAAAGAATTTATAAGGTACCTAGGTAAGCGTAGACTCCCACACCCCCCTTGCGGGGTGTTAGAAAATACACCAAGGCCGTTACGAAGAAAATATTTATTTTTATGTATTAGAAAATCAAGATTTTCGGAGTTTCACTTACCTGTGTTTTTTGCAGTTAATTATTTTTTTCCGAGATCCTAAAAACAGTTAGGAGTGCAGCATGTTCCAATTTATTCACGCCGCTGATATCCATTTAGATAGTCCATTACGGGGCCTGGAAACCCACGAAGACGCCCCGGTTCGAGAGATTCGGGCAGCTTGCCGCAGGGCCTTTGATAATCTTATCGAGATGGCCATTGACGAGGAAGTAAATTTTGTGCTTCTGGCGGGCGATGTTTATGACGGCGACTGGCGGGATTATAATACGGGCCTGTTCTTCGTCGACCGGATGGCAAGATTGATGCGGGCAGGTATTCAGGTTTTTATGATATCCGGAAATCACGATGCCGCCAGCCAAATCAGTAAATCCTTGCAGCTACCTGATAATGTAAAGGTTCTCTCAACCAAAACCCCAGAGACCATCCTGCTGAATGATCTCGGCGTGGCCATTCATGGCCAGGGTTACAATTCCAGAGCGGTAAAGGAAAATTTGGCCGCCCAATATCCCTCTGCCCTACCGAATTATTACAATATCGGCCTTCTGCACACGGCACTGACCGGTCGGGCGGGGCATGAACCCTACGCCCCCTGCTCAGTGGATGACCTGTTGGCCAGGGGCTATGATTATTGGGCCTTGGGGCATGTGCATCAAAGTGAAATTATCCACCAGGCCCCCTATGTCGTTTTCAGCGGCAATTTACAAGGCCGCCACATCCGGGAAACTGGCCCAAAAGGGGCGATCCTGGTAACGGTAGACGACGGTGTGATGAGCCTTGAGCAGCGGGAACTAGATGTAGTACGCTGGTCACTTTGCCCCCTGAACGTGGCCGAGTGCCGTGAAGTGGATGAGGTATATGAACTTATCCGAACAGCCTTTTCTGACATCAGTACAACTGGCCTGGCCGCCGACCATATCATGGCCGTGCGCCTGCAATTATTGGGTGAAACATCATTGCATACAGATCTGCGGGCCAATTTGGCGCATGTAATTGAAGAGTGCCGGGCCTTGGCCGTTGCGGCCGGAATTTGGCTGGAAAAGGTGAAATTTGCAACCAGCCGTCCGTCTACGTTAACGGTAGACCATGATTCACCCCTGGCACTATTGTTCCAAAAGATTGACAGCTTTGAAACCGATGGCGAACACTTACTGGAATTAGTGCCAGAGCTTGCCGCTTTGCGAAATCGCTTACCAACGGCACTCATCGATGCCCAAAAATTTTCACTGAACAATGAAAATAATGTCGCTGAATTATTGACCGATGTGAAAGAACTACTGTTATCACGGCTTCTCAATCCTGGAGTAAAGCAATGAGAATCAGGTATCTTGACTTACAAGCCTTCGGCCCCTTTACGGACAAACACCTCGATCTGGATAAGGCATCCCTCCACATTATCTACGGCCCCAATGAAGCAGGTAAAAGTAGTGCCTTGCGGGGCTTAAAGGCCCTGCTCTACGGTTTTCCGGAACGTACTACCGATAATTTTATTCACACAAACGATAAACTCCTGGTAGGCGGCTGTCTACAATTGAGTGATGGCCAGGAGCTTAGCTTTATGCGCCGGAAGAAACGACTCGCCAATCTGCTTGATGCTGACGGCAATATCCTGGCGGCCAACGCCCTTGCCCCCTATCTGGGCGGCATAGCCCCGGACGTATTTGCGGCATTATACGGTATTACCCATGCGGAATTGGTGCGGGGTGGAGAGGAGATTCTGGCCCAGAAGGGCGAAGTAGGCCAGGCCCTCTTTGCAGCAGGCTCCGGCCTGTCATCATTGAAAGAGGTGTTGGATAATCTCCAGGTGGAAGCCGATGAATTATTCAAGCCCAAAGGCAGTAAACCTAAAATCAACCAATTATTGGCAGAGTATAAAAAGCTCCGCAAAAAGGCTAGAGAGGCGGCACTGCCAAGTCGCCAATGGCACGACCATCAACGAGCCTTGACCACCGCCGAAGATAAATTAAAAGCCCTGGAAGAGGAGCGACGTGCCCTTGAAAAACAACGGCATGGACTCGAACGTCTGCATCGTGCCCTGCCACAATTGGGTAGACGCCAAGCTCTGCTGGCCGAGCTGGCAGGGCTTGGTGAGGTTATGATCTTACCTGCTGATTTTAGTGAACGGCGACAGACCGTTGAAAAGGAGATACATGCCGTTGTCCGCCAGCAGGAAATGGGACGTGGGCGGCTGCGGGAACTTGAAAAGAATGAAAAGACCGTTTCCTCGCCCTCTTTGATTTTGACTCAAGCCCTGGCAATAGAAGAGTTATACCAGGGGCTGGATCGTTACCGTAAAGACCGCCGGGACAGGGATAAGCTGGACGGTTTACGAGTGGGTTATCGTATCGAAGCAGTTGATTTGTTACGGCAAATTCGTCAGGACATCTCTCTGCAGAATATAGAGCAATTACGACCATTTTTAAATCGCCGTCGAGCCATGCAGCGTTTGGCTGGGCAAGCCCCGGCTATAGCTCAAGGTAAGAAGATGGCAGAACAACGTCTGGCCAATCTTAAAAAAGAGCTGGAGGCAAGTAAAACCGCTGCCGCCACAATGCCCGAGACGGAAGACATGGAGGCCCTGCGTTTGGCCTGTCGCCTGGCGCAGCGGGCAGGCAGTATTGATGAGGATTTGGCCGAAAGAACGCAAATCCTCACGACATTAAAGAAAAACAGCCAAAGAGATTTAGATCGTCTGGGCCTATGGACTGGCAAAATTGCCGATATTGGCAAGGTACATTTGCCGCTGCCTGAGACCATTGAGCGTTTTGATCGTAAATTCCAGGCTTTGGCTGAGCGAGAACGCCTGCATCGCCTGGCATCAGAGAAGGCGTCAGAGGACATCCGCACCAGAGAGACGGGGCGTAAGACCCTGCAAATGGGTGGTCAGGTTCCTACCGAAAAGGATTTGCAGAAAGTGCGCCTAAATCGCAACGAAGATTGGCAAAAACTGCGAGAATGTCTCCTGAAGCGGGAAAAGTCCACCTTTGACGAGCCTGTTATGAACGATATGACCATAATTTATGAGGATAAAGTTTTAACAGCGGATACCCTTGCCGATCGGCTACGGCGCGAGGCCGACAGGGTACATACATACGCGCTTTTGCAGAATGAAATTTTGAGTCTTCGGCAAAGCCTGGCTGATTTGGCGGCCCAGACCGATGACCTGACAACAGATCGCCAAACATTGGAGAAGGAATGGCAGCGACAATGGCGCACATCCGGCATTTCTCCCCTGGGAACAAAGGAAATGCTGGCCTGGGCCACTGGATTTGACAAACTCCGTTTTCAAATAGCAGAAATAGAGAACCGAAGCGACGAGCTACTGAGACGCAGCGCACTAAGAAGACGGCTGATATCCGATCTTTTGGCAGAGTTAGAGAGATACAACTACACCGGAGCACGAGAGGAGTTACAGGCTCCGTTACTCTTCGCTGAGGGTATTCTGGCCGAACACGATAAGCTGGCCGGAGAGAGACATCGATTAAAGATAAAAATCATTGAACTTACAACTGAAGTTGAGCAAGCTGTCGGAAATAACCACACAGCATCCCAGGAGTTGGAAAAGTGGCAACAGGAATGGCAGGGCATGGCAGGCGACTGGCAAAACGGGACTCCCCCGCAGCCCGCAGATGTTAATGATATACTGGAAACGCTGCGCGATTGTTTTGATAAGATAAAGGAGGCCGATACCCTTGAGAAGCGCATAAAGGGTATTGATCGTGATCTGGAAACTTTCTCACAGGCAGTTACCAAATTAGCAACCACGGCTGAAGCACATCTACCTTGTGAGCAGGTGGTGCGGGGCCTCATGGCTGCTCTATCCGAGGCACGGGAGAATAAGGCTTTACTGGACAAATGCACGAAAGAGCTGGCGGCGGCGCAAAAGGAGATGAATCAGCTTGATATCCGTTTGCACAGCCTTTACGAGCTGCGGGCGGAGCTTCTTAAAATTGCGGACTGCCAGCCTGACGAGGTCTTGGCGGCAGAGCGCCGGTCGACGGATCTTTTGCAGATTAAAGACAAACTTGAATCAGTACAGACAAGTCTGATTGAACTTGCCCAGGGGCGAACTATTGCAGCACTTGAGGAGGAGGCCAAGGCCGTTAACCCTGATGATTTACCCGGCATGATAAGTGCCGCCAGCCGCAGGATTGGGCAGGAGATAGAGCCAGAAATTAAGCGGCTATCCGAGGCTGTCTGGGAAGGTAAGAAAACCCTCTCTCTCATGGATGGTAGGTCGAAGGCGGCAGAGCTTGGGGAGATAATTCAGAGCCGATTGGCCCAAATTCAACGTCTGGCCGAACAATATATCCGCATAAAGACCGCAGCCGGTATTTTACGGCAGCAGATTGAAAGCTATAGAGCCGCTAACCAGGATCCCGTTTTGGCAATTGCCTCAAAGCATTTTGTCACCTTGTCAAGAGGGTCATTTGCGGGCCTTAAAACTGATGAAAATAACAAGGGACTCCCGATGCTGATCGGTTTGCGAGGCGATAATGATCGGCTGCCAGTTGAGAGTATGAGCTCCGGCACCAGAGACCAGTTATACCTGGCACTACGCCTGGCATCTCTGCAATGGCGCTTGCGTGACGGTGAGCCCATGCCATTTATTGTTGATGACATTCTGATAAATTTTGATGACGAACGTTCCAAGGCCACGCTGGAAGTATTGGCAGAGTTAGCAAAATTGACCCAGGTAATTGTTTTTACGCATCACCGCCAGATTGTCACCAATGCCCAACAGCTTAAAAATAACAATTTAATTCAA
This sequence comes from uncultured Desulfobulbia bacterium, assembly GCA_964439085.1. GTDB lineage: Bacteria > Desulfobacterota > Desulfobulbia > Desulfobulbales > VMSU01 > JAADIV01. The sequence goes on from CAYTNB010000002.1 coordinate 10,100, forward strand.
ATTCATACTCTAGTGCCTCGTAAACCTTGATGGACTCGTAAAAAATCCCCAATCCCGTCATCCCCGCACAGGCGGGGACCCATAACATATTGAAACTACTGGATTCCCGCTTCTGCGGGAATGACGAAGAATAAGAGAATTATAGTTTTTACGAGATCATCAACCTTAAAGTGTCGCAAGATTACGAAGTGATTTGGCACGACTGGCGGCACATAGCAGCGCTATGTAACGGAAGTCGTAACGCCATTGGTGCGTCAAATGATAAGTAAGATGCGACACTTTAAGGTTGATGAGGCACTAAGTACAAATCAACCGAGCCAGGATTCGTAATAAGGCTAAACTTTTTTATTGCACAATACTCGTTTATTGTGCAATGATATAGAGATACGATAGTTTTTATATCGAAGATGAAATGTAACTATTCAGCTAGGGGCTAAAATGGCCCGTAACTCCGTATCATCACTGTTTATGGGAGGAGAGTCATGGAAAAGACAATGCGTCTGGGCGAAATTCTGGTCCAGAAGAGCTTGGCCAATGCCGAGCAGATTGAAGAGGCTGTCCGTATCCAAGTGGGCGGTAACCGTCGCCTGGGGTATATTCTCATAAAAATGGGGGTGATCAGTGATGATCAGCTCATGGACGTTCTATCCGGCCAGTTGGATGTGCCGATTATCAAGATTGATGACGAGTTTTCGCCAGATGTCAAAAGACTCATTCCCCGATATCTTTGCCAAAAATATACAGTCGCTCCCATAATCAAAGAAGACCACAATATTTTAAATCTAGCCATGGTCGACCCCTCTGACGATCATGCAATAGCCGATATCGAGGGCTACACAGGGCTGGTGGTTAAGCCCATGTTGGCCAGAGAAAAGGACATCTCTGCGGCCATTAAAAATCACATCCCCTTTTCAATAAGGGATCTTTTTAACCCGCAGGTCTATGGCCGTGCTGCTAAAATTACTTCTCTTGTCGCCGTTGTCCTGCTTGTGGTAATTGGTATCGCTTCATACCAATACATAAAGACGGAAAAATATGGCACAATTTCTGTTATTGGGGATTCTCAAACCTTTAAAAATCATGATTTAATGATTGGTGTTGAAGGTAGCGGCAAGATTTCATTCCTGGGCCATGGGGCCTACTCCAAAGGGTTTTATTCCGTCACCTTTAATTCAAGTGCCGCCCTAAAATCTTTTCTTGACCAAAAACGAAAAAACTTCTCCGACAAACAGTATTATTGGCTGACGTGGGTGATTGACAATCAATTATCAAAGCCCAGACACTAAGCTTTGAGTCCCAGACAGTTCAGACATGACAACCAGCTACCGCCAGAAAAATTGGCAGCCACCGGGTTTACAAAGGCACTTTGGCAGCGCTTATGGCCCCGGCCAGAGGCAGAATCTTCTTCGTTTCGACAATTTTTTTGGGCGCTTTTCCGAATTGTTGCGGTTTTCTGCCGTGAATTCCAACGTAATAATATACCACTGCGCTCCAGTGCCCTCACTTTTACCATCGTTCTTTCTCTCGTTCCTACTCTGGCCCTTGGCACCGCCGTCTTAAAGGGCCTGGGGGCCGGGAATCAAATGCGTGAGGCCGCCTATCGTTTTGTTGATCAAATTGAAGGAACCTCCCCTCAATCTATCGCTCGCCAGGAACCAAAAGCGTCGGCTGCGAGTACAGCAGATAGCGGCCTAACGCCATCACCAGAGGCAAATAACGAGAGCAACGCTCCCCTCTCCACCAATACCAAGATACAGGGCCATCTCCATTTGGCCGTTACCAAAATTTTCGACTACGTTGAACGTACTGATTTCGCTGCCTTGGGCGCCTTTGGAATTATTGGCCTGGTGATCGCAGTTTTGAGCGTTTTAACCAGAATAGAACAGGCGATGAACGTTATCTGGCGAGCCACTGCCGGTCGTCCCATGGGTCGAAAATTGATGGATTACCTGGCCTTGATGATCTTGTTGCCCATCTGCGTGAATCTTGGTTTTGCGGCTGAGGCAATGCTCAGGAATAAGGCCATGCTTAAAATTGTGCATGAGCTTTTGCCTATAACCCAATTGTCGCAGTTCTTCTTCAGTATACTCCCCATGCTTATTATCATTACCACCTTCTCTGTTTTGTACCGTTTTTTACCTAATATTAAAGTGCGATTGCTGCCCGCCCTGGCCGGGGGGATAGTCGGTGGTATAAGCTGGTTTTTGATCCAAGCCATTTATGTTAAATTACAGATTGGCGTTGCGAAATATAATGCGATTTATGGCTCTTTTGCCACGCTGCCTCTTTTTCTACTCTGGCTGAATATCGCCTGGCTGGTCTTCCTGTCCGGGGCCGAGGTTTCATTCGCCTGCCAGGTTTTCAAGGACTACGAGTGGCAGCCCCCCAAACTTAGCTCCTATAACCGTTTGGCCCTGGCCTTCGATCTGCTGGATGATATTTTCATTGATTTTAAAGAACGACACTTGACCACCTTAGCCGATTTGAGAGTTCGGTACAGTCAATACAACTACCGTTCCATCACTACCGTACTGACCTTATTGGTCGAAGGCGGTCTCCTGCGTCAAGTTGAAGGCACAAGCGACAGCTATGTGCCAGGCGCACCCGTAGCCAGTTTCACCCCTGCCGATGTAATTAAGCTCGTTTGGGGCGGAGAACACAACGGGCATCATGCCTTGGTTGATCAAGCCTTGAACCACGCCTCCACAGGGCTCACCTGGCCGCGCCTGGACAGTGGTTATGCTTCTAACGATGGTGGCGATGCCCCTCTTGATACTGAGCTCTGCTAGCGATGGAACTTATAACCACCCACCTACACGCCGATTTCGATGCCCTGGCTGCTATGGTAGCTGTTCACAAACTCTACCCCGAAGCGGTTCTCGCTTTTCCCGGTTCACAAGAAAAGAATGTGCGGGATTTTCTCGATCAAGGCCGACAGTATGAGTTTCAGCGTCTAAAAAATATCCCCATTGCCCAAATAACCAAGCTTATTGTGGTTGACACCCGCCAGCAGAGCCGCATTGGCAAGTTTGCGGAATGTCTTAAGAACCCCGATCTGGAAATCCATCTCTTTGACCATCATCCCGATGCGCCAGGCGATATAAGCGGCGATCATGAAGTTGTACGAAGTGTCGGTTCCACCACCACCATTCTGGTGGATATATTCCAACGTCGTAATATAGAAATAAGCGTTGATGAAGCCACTTTGCTGCTCATGGCCATTCATGAGGATACCGGATCATTCACCTTTGATTCTACCACCCCGGATGATCTAGACGCCGCCGTCTGGCTCATGCGGCATGGGGCACAAATCAATCTGCTCAGCCAATTCATTGCCCAGGAGCTATCGGTCTATGAACTTGGTTTGCTGAATGATATGATTAATGGCGCTGCAACTTATACTATTCAGGGCGTCGATCTGGTGATTGCCAAACTGAGCGTCAAGGACTATGTCAACGAGTTTGCCAGACTGGTACGGAAATTCATGGTCATGGAGAATCTTAATGCCCTGTTCGCCCTGGCTCGGATGGGTGACCGCATTTACCTGATTGCCCGCAGCCGGATACCAGAGGTGAATGTAGGTAATATTGCCCAGGAATTCGGCGGCGGCGGCCATGCCTCAGCCGCTTCGGCTACCATTAAGGGGATGACCCTGGTGGAGGTGGAAGATAAACTTGTGCAGGCCCTCCATAAATGCGTCCTGCCCGTAAGCCGGGCCTTTGATCTAATGTCGGCGCCGGTTATTTCATCCGGGCCAAAAATCAGCATTAATCAGGCCCATGAAATTCTGACTCGTTACAGCATAACCGTTCTGCCAATTGTAGAAGATGAACAGCGAGTAGTCGGTCTAATCTCCAGACGGGTAGTGGAAAAGGCAATTTTTCACGGCCTTGGCGAACTGGCGGCTGGCGATTATATGAGCACCGATTTTGCCACTTTACCCTCCACTGCCACCTTGGCAGATATTCAAGAAGTGATAATCGGACACCGACAGCGTTTCATTCCCGTAGTAGAAAATGACAAAATGCTGGGGGTAATTACCCGTACCGATTTGTTAAATATCCTGATTAAAGATCCATCCCACTCACCCGCCTCATTTCACCAGGACGGCCAACCTTCAATCGAGCGCAATCGTAATTTACAGAATCAGCTGGTCGACGGGCTGTCTGACCGAATGATGAAATTACTCCGCGTTATCGGCGAGGTTGCCCAGGAATATAATTACACCGCTTACGCAGTGGGTGGTTTTGTCCGCGATTTGTTACTGAAGGTTCGTAATTTGGATCTGGATGTCGTTATTGAAGGCGAGGGCATTAATTTTGCCAGACAATTAGCCAAACGTCTGCGCGGCAAGGTGCGAGCCCATGAAAAATTTAATACCGCAGTGGTGAAGTTGGCTGACGGCTTTAAGGTGGATGTGGCCACCGCCCGCCTTGAGTATTATGAGTATCCCGCTGCCATGCCAATAGTGGAGTTGAGTTCCATTAAACTTGATCTATTTCGTCGTGATTTTACGATTAACGCCATGGCCATCCATCTAAATCCGGATAAATTTGGCATTTTGGTAGATTTCTTCAATTGCCAGAACGATCTCCGGGACCGGCAAATCAGAATTTTACATAATTTAAGTTTTGTAGAGGATCCGACCCGAATATTCAGGGCAATCCGCTTCGAACAGCGCATGGGATTCAGCCTGGGCAAATTAACCAGCAAGCTCATGAAAAACGCCATAAAAATGAAGATGTATGGCCGTTTCACCGCTGGCCGCTTTTTCCACGAATTAAAAATGATTCTCTCTGAAGAAAATCCCCAACCTGCCATTTACAGGTTGCAGCAATTTAAATTGCTAAAATTTCTCCACCCGGCCCTGATCCTCGATCAGAGGCTGAAGAATATCCTGCGAGAAACCCACCGCAGTCTGGCCTGGTATAAACGGCTCTATCTGGATAAACCTTGCCGGCAATGGCAGGTCTTCTTATTGGCCTTAACCGCCCACCTGAATGCTCGGCAAGTTGCGGAATTTTTCAAGAAATTTGAGGTGCTGGAACGCTGTCAACTAAGCCTTATGCGAGATAAGGTAGAGGCCAAAAAGGTGTTAGTTGCACTACAAAAGCGTAACCTGTTGGCTGCACCGCCCAAAGAGGGTAAATTCGGCCATTCAGCCCGGGGTAAACGCAACATCAGGACAGAACAACCTAACCCCGCCCAGATGAAGCCAAGTGAGATATACACCATCCTGCACGGCCTAAGCACCGAGGGACTACTGTATTTAATGGGAGCAGGCACGGATAAGAACTGCCACCAGATAGTCTCGCTATATGTCACCAAATTACGAAGTATAAAAACCATCCTTAACGGCGATGACCTGCTGAAAATGGGCTACAAGGCCGGGCCCCAATTTACCATTATCCTGACTGGCCTGCTGGAAGCAAAACTGGATGGACTCCTGGAAACAAAAGAGGCCGAAGAAAACTTTGTAAGGAGCCATTTTAAAAAAGATACATAACGACACTTTAAGGTTTACGAGGCACTAGAAGCTTTTTCAGAATTTAACAAGAAAATATCACCAGATGTTGGGTTCTTTTGAAAATATCAGTTATCTAACACCCCACGAGGGGGTATCGGAGTCTACGCTTACCTACGTGCACCTTATAAATTATTTTCTAAAAAACAGGTAAGCGGAGCGAAGCGTAGACTCCGAGAAAACAATCTGTAAGGTGCTAAACTCAAATTTATTTTTCACAAAAAACCAATAAAATTGAAAATTTACTTGACAAATAGCCATAAAAATCAAATATAATGTTCTTTATCCTGTGTCCAGGTTCTGTATAGGAGCAGATTCTGAGGCAGGACGTTTTGGGGACGGCATCTGAAATGGTTGAAAAGATAGACTTTTCTATTCAGATGCTGAAACGTGTAGGCGAAATTTAGCTGGGAGGCCCCATTTTTCAGACCTTATTTTATGTAAGTAATGGATCGGAAGGATGGAACTTTTTGGGCTGACTTTTACCTGTCGTTAATTTTTTAAATTGGAAAAGGAGTAAAGAGTTATGAAAAAGACTTTAAGCATTACCGCATTGAGTACCGTATTGGTATTGGGCATGGCCGCTGGTGCCTTGGCTGACCACCTCCAAACACCGGCTGAAACAGCCGTATCTTCCGCTGGCGCAGCCAAACTGACCATTGATGGAGCCATTCGTCATCGTGGCATGATTGACAAGTCTAATTCTTCTAAAGATACTCCTGCGAATAGCAGCTATAACAGCCGCGCTCGTTTAGGAGTTAAAGCCAAAGCGGATCATGTTACTGGTTATTTGCAGCTTGAAACTGGTGCTGGCACCAATGATAACTATAATTGGGGCACTGGTTCTGCCGCAGGACTGCATGTGGGTGGTTACAAGACCCCTGGCACAATGACTCTTCTGCAGTCTTGGGTTCAGTATCAGCCTGGTGACTGGGGTGTTAAAGTAGGTCATATGCCTTTGGCTCTCGGGAATAAGGTATTCTTTGATCACACGGGTTCAGGTGATGATGCCATAATGGCCTATAAGGCCATGGGCGACACCCATGTTGCCGGTATCCTGATCAAGTTTGATGAGCAAAACACAAAGGACAGTACCGATGATCTGGACGGTTATGTAGCTCTGGCTACCCATAAGTTCAGTGATAATCTGGATGCCGGGATTAACTGGACTTATTTGAAAGGTGCTGCCAAAACAGGAGATAATGCTAGCCCATATATTTTGGCAGCTGCCACTGCTGGCATGTCCATGAGCAATGTAGGCATGAATGCCAATTATCGTCAGGATAATCTGTCGTTCCTGGCCGACCTGGAATTACAGTTTGGTGATGTCTCTGACAATGGCACAACTAAAGTAGATGCTGGCGGTTGGGCCCTGAAGCTGGCTGCTAATATGGATCTTGGCACTGCCAAGGTTGGTCTGCTTTATGGTTATGGTTCAGGTGATGATGGTACCGATGCAACCAGTAATGATAACTTTTTGACCTTCGTAACTGATACCAACTACGACACACTGATTGCTAATTATCGGGCTACCACTCCTGGCTCATTTGTCAAATATTCTGGATTATCAAATCTATCCGAATACCAGATCAACGTGGCCACTAAAACAATCTGCCCCATGACTGGCAAGCAGCTCTCCATCAAGGCTTCTGCAACCTATCTACAGGTGAATGAAGAAGCTGCTGCAACTGCTGGCGGTTATCTTGGTACAGATAGTGATATAGGTACCGAGTTGGATGCAATTGCTTCCTGGTCCCTGGCTCCTGGCTTGGTTTACAAGGTTGAGGCTGCGTATATGTTTGTTGGCGATGCCTGGAACACTGCTACAACCGGGAACGGCGCAAATCCTGATGATTTGTACTTCTTGCGTCATCGTATAGAGTACTCATTCTAATTTAGTACCTTATAGATTGTTTTCTCGGAGTCTACGCTTCGCTCCGCTTACCTGTTTTTTAGAAAAGAATTTATAAAGTACTAGGTAAGCGTAGACTCCGATACCCCCTCGTGGGGTGTTGGTTTTTTTAAGTTATAACAGGGGCGCATATTATGATATAGTAAAGCCCCGCATATCCAGTATACAAGCCCGTTCAGGTTAATTCCTGGGCGGGCCTTTTTGTTTTAATGTTCTGAGCCAGAACGAAAAAGAAGGCAAAGTGGATAAACTTTATTCTTTAAGGATACCGGGGTACCTGGCGCCTGTCTCTTCTGCCTGACATTGCATAAAATATATCGGCATTACATATTTTGTTACTTGTGGGAACTTATTTGGAGTATACTGTTGATCCGTCAAGGTTCGCTCACAATTTTGCGCCCTTGTAACCAAATACGATTATCCACGTTCACTTGAATCCATGAGCAAATTTTTATAAAATATTCCATAAATAACGGGAATGATGCCAATCCTACTTGCAATACGTGAAATCGTGAATATAATCGTCGAAAATGTTAACCAAAGTCAATAAAACACTAACCAACGAAACCAATGCTTAATAAAACCATACACTTATTCGTCTTTTTGGCCGTCTTTGTCTCATCTTCCTCTTTTGCGGCCCAGCCCCCCGCTACCCTGGCCTTGCTTCCATTTCAGTTGCATGCCGCCAAAGACCTTTCGTATCTTGGTAGTGGCATTCAATCCATGCTGGCTAGTCGTTTAACGGCTAACGCCGGAGTTCGGATCGTTAAACAGTCAGCTGGAGCCGATTATGTCTTAAACGGCAGCCTTACCTCCCTGGGTGGCGCTCTCTCCATTGATGCGGTCTTGACCGCTGCCAAGGGCGGTGCACCTCAGAATTTTTATGCAACGGCCCCCAAAGAAGATGCCATCATTCGGGCCATTAATTTAATGTCTTGGGATATAGCAGTAAAGTCATTCGGCAAGAAAAGACCGGCAAACACCACATCTATTCAACAACAAGTGGCTTCTATTCCGGCAGCCTCTGCACCTGCTCCCGCTTATCGCACAGCCAATCCGGAACGGGCCTTCAGGAGCAGCTACCAGGGCGGTTATGGTATGGGTAATCTGGCTCAACCTGTCGGTGTTGCCAATACCCCTTTTGGCTTCACTAAGAGCCAAAACTTCCGGATGGGTCTCACGGCTATGGATGTAGGTGATGTTGACGGTGACGGCCAGGCTGAATATGTATTGGCTGCCAAACATGAATTAAGGATTTATCGCGGCCATGGCTCACGTTTTGAAAAAATTGCCCAGCTTTCCACATCAGAGCGCTATGCCATCCACGCCGTCACCCTGGCAGATCTGAATAACAATGGCCGGATGGAGATATATGTCAGTGCTGCCGACGCCAAACGACCCAACTCCTTTGTCCTGGAGTGGGATGGTAAACAATTTGCAAAGTTGGCTGATAATCAGAAATTTTATATACGGGTAATTGACATCCCAGGTGAGGGGCCGGTTCTGGCTGGCCAGAAAGATGGTTTTGGTAATCTGCTGTCTCCGGGCATATTCCGTCTATCACTCAAGAACGGGAACCTTGTGAAGGGAGCTAAAGTACCAGTAAATGGTGTTAATCTCTTTGATTTCAGTATAGCAGATCTTGATGGTAATGGTACCAACGAGGTGATAGCCATCAGCCATGGCAACAAAATCCTGGTTCTGCGTCCCAATGGTACCGTAAAATGGGTTAGTGATGATTATTATGGCGGAACCACGAAATATTTGGGTGGTATCGGCTTCGACGATATAGATAAAGATGTGGAAAACGGTTCCTTCGATCCAGAAAGGATTTATGTCCCGGCTCGCATCCTCATCCGAGATGTTAACGGTGACGGCCAACCAGACGTAATTATCAATAAAAATTTATCAAGCGCTTCTCGTCTATTGGCCAGGCACAAAAGTTTTCCAAGCGGCGAAATTCACGCCCTGACTTGGAACGGCATAGGTTTAACTGAATTATGGCATACCCGTAAAATCGACGGTTATATTGCCGATTATAATCTTGGCCCCATACACAAGGTAAAAGTTGACGATGGCAAAGGTGGCAAAGGGACAGTGAATGGCGCAGAATTATATGTTGGACTGGTTTTACGCAGTGGCGGACTAAATATTTTGAAGAATTCCGATAGTACCATTCTTACTTTTCCACTGCAATTACCCGAGTCCAAGCCCCTGAAGTAGTAAATTAGTAAGATCAGTATTGTGTTTATCACACATATTATCTTGACAGACCACTTGGTGACGGATTAATATAAATAAGGAGAGTTTGTGTATTATTAATTTTTTTGACCTTTAAAATTGACGATGAAGCCAATTACAAAGTTAACCACTTTTTTAGGAGCCATTTTTATTGCCTCCAGTGCTGCTGCTGCGCCAGCTTCCGGGGGGACGGCTTTGCATTTTTCCTTGACCGTGCAGCCTGTTCAGTCAAATCAACTTGCTCTTTCCCCTGCATCCACATTATCTGTGCTTAATGGCAGTAATATTGTCGCCCCATCAGGTGGGATCAAGGTCGATACGGCTTTAACTGCCGGTAACATAAGTGGCGGCGTTACCTTTTTGCAGGGTGATGCCTTACAGGGAGATTCATTTTCCAATTGGTATGAGGCCTCACCAAAAGCCGACCTCGGACTACAGCCCGTATTTATTCTACCCTGTGAATATCTTGATTCGTACACCACCTTAAACGTGCCTTCCAACTCCCATAGTAATTCTGAGGGAATTGCGATTCATGGCGGTTATGAGCTCAGCCCCAATTTGCAGATTAACGGCGCTTTTCTGGTTGCCAAATCAACAAAGCTAACCAAGGTAGATGAGCTTCAGGTTACATCCGAAAAAACTAATTGGCAGCTTAATCTGGGTGGCGCATATAAGTTTAAAGATAATCTGGTTTACAGTGTAAATTTTGGTTATCTGGACGGCGGTAACATTTTCCAGAAAAATAACGCCGATCTTTCGCAGGGCCATTCATATGTAGTGAAACATCAATTGAATATGAGTTTTTAAAAGTTGCAGCTATTCGGTTACAACTCATCTTGAGTCCCTTTTTTTCTATTCCATCAATTCATTAAAATATATAATCGACTCAAAACTGCTGGATTTTTTTGTGACTTTCGTGCTGCTTGGGCGGGCAACATAGATAAGATGTTCGATGCCGTATGTTTGAGCAGAGTGAAGAATTTTTTCTGTGTCTTCCGCCAACATAGTCGTTTGGCGCGAAAACGGGATAATTTTCTTTAATCCAGGCCAGAATGCTGCATCCTCCTTTGGCAGTCCCACCTCAGCCGCACATATTATACGGTCAAAATAGCCATTTAAGACGGTTTTGTTCATTTTAATGTCTAGAGTCTTGCTATGGGCGTTTGTTACCAGGAAGACTCGTTTTGAGGCCTTTGCCAAAAACTTAAGAAAATCAACAACATAGGGATGTACTTGAATTAAATGGTCAACCTTAACCTTTAAAGCCGGGATATCCAGCTCCAATTGGTCTGACCAATAATCCAGATCAGTCCAATCCAACGTTCCCTCCTTAGCCTTGTAGATTGCCAGAAGTTTCTTACCAGCCTCGTCTGCATTAAGACCATTTTGCTTCGCGTAGATTTCCGGGACATATTCTTCCCAGAAATAATCATCATAATGTTTATCCAGCAAAGTACCGTCCATGTCCAACAAAACGGTTTCTATTTTTGACCAATCAAACATATTTATTAAACCTTTAAGGGTGATGCACTCGTAAAAAGTCTCGGGATGGCTAAGTAGATAAGCATAGACTGCGAAAAATTTGATATACAGGTAAGCGAAAAGAGTGAGACTCTAGTGCCTCATAAACCTTAAAGTGTCGCAAGATTACGAAGTGATTTGGCGTGCCAACAAGGCACGACTGGCGGCGCATAGCAGCGCTATGTAACAGAAGTCGTAACGCCGTTGGTGCGTCAAATGACAAGCAAGATGCGATACTTTAAGGTTTAGAGGCACTAGGGCGTAGTAATTTTTTAGGTGCGAGGCCGTACTTACGGAGGTCGTGTCTAAAAAATTGCCACAACGCAGTAGATCGGATTGCCATGCCCCTTCTGGGTACTTTTTACGACACCATCATCTTTGCCTTGCCAATCAATTCTTGCAAATCGTCTATCTTGTTTTCCACTAAATAATCAGTTATGCCAAGGCGTATTTCATCAACTGATTTCGGGTTAACGAAATTTGCCGTGCCAACCTGAACAGCACTTGCGCCAGCCAGAATAAACTCTATTGCATCCTGCCAGGTAGTGATGCCACCAATGCCGATAACAGGTATATTTACTGCCGATGAAGCCTGCCATACCATTCGCAATGCGACAGGCTTGATAGCCGGGCCAGATAGCCCCCCTGTGATATTGGCGAGTACCGGCCTTTGCCTTGTAATATCAATGGCCATTCCGATTAGCGTATTAATTAATGAAACGGCATCGGCACCACCTGCCTCAGCCGCCCTGGCCATAATTGCAATATCGGTGACATTGGGGGACAACTTAACAATCAACGGAAGTTGGGTAATTTCCCGAACAGCTGTTGTCAGTTCATAAGTAAGTTCGTCATTAGCGCCGAAGGCTGCACCGCCCTTCTTAACATTGGGACAGGATATATTTAACTCTAAGGCATCAATACCTTTTTCCTTGCCAAGCTCCCTGGCTAGCTGGCAGTACTCTTCAATGCTGTCTCCCAGAATATTAACAATTAGCGGGCATTTTATTTTTCTGAGATAAAGCAGTTTATCACTTATGAATTTGGCGGCCCCGACATTTTCCAGGCCAATGGCGTTTAACATACCGCAAGCGGTCTCAACAATGCGTGGCGGAGGATTTCCCGCCCTGGGACGTAGCGAAATCCCTTTGACCACCATCGCCCCCAGTCTGTCTAAATCGACAAAAGGCTCAAACTCCTTCCCGTAGCCAAAAGTACCAGAGGCAGTCATGACAGGATTGCGCAAGGTCAGAGAGCCAATTTTTATGCTTTGCCTGGGGCTCATTGTTTCCACCGAATTTGTTCTGCCGGAAACACCGGCCCGTCCTGGCATATATGTAGATAGTTGCCACCCTTCTGATTGGCCTGGCTTGCCTCTATTGTACAACCCAGACAAGCAGATATGCCACAAGCCATCATGGTTTCCATGGAAACCTGGCAGGGCCAGTTATTATGTCGGCAAAGTTCTGCTATGCCCTGCAACATTGGATATGGCCCACATGAAAATACATGCCACTTTTCATCCTTCTTCATCGTACTCTCGGCGCATTCAATTATATACCCCTTATGCCCCATGCTGCCATCATCCGTGGTGTAGGTTAGCGGGCACGACAACTCTTCAAATTTTGGAAGTATGGCCTCTAGTTCTGACTTATTTCTGGCTCCCAACATTATATGTGGCTCAATATCATCCTTGAGCATCTCTTGAGCCAAAAATAAAAGTGGGGCCGCACCCATTCCTCCGCCAATAAGGCATTTTCTTCCATTTTTCCCCTGCCATTCAAACTGGTTGCCCAAAGGGCCAAGAAGGTCAATCTGTACCCCTGCCTGTAATTTAGACATTAGGGCAGTTCCCTTCCCTATTTGTTTGTAAAGTATAGCCAGATTATCAGCCTTTCTCTGATGAATTGAGAATGGGCGGCGCAATAGCGGATCAAGACCGTTGACTCGCACCATCACAAATTGTCCAGGATTGGCATTAGCTGAAATTTCCGGTACCTTCATGGTCATCCGGTATATATCCGGGCTCAATTGGTCATTTGTTATTATCAGTCCCTTTACCTGTTCCATCATTTACCACCCACCATAAGATTCATAATTCGATCCAAATCTTCTGGAGAGGCGTAGGTGATCTCAATTTTGCCCTTTTTACCGTATTGCTTAATCCTACTTTTGACCCCCAAAAATGAGTCAAGATTTTTGGTTATATCCTGGCAACAGATCGCATTAATAGCCATGGGAGGAGCTTTTTTATGGGGCTTTATTTTTTTTAGCACGCCGTTTTTTATATCTTTGGCAATTATTTCAGCCTCCCTTACCGAAATTTTCCGGGTAACCATCACATCGTGCAGGTTACGAATATCTTCATCCTTTTCCAGACTCAACAATACCCTGGCATGGCCTGCCGAGATATCTCCCTTGCCAAGACTCACTTTGGCAAATTCCGGTAACTGCAATATACGCAGATTATTAGCAACCGCAGAGCGACTTTTGCCAACCCGCTTGGCAATGCTGTCCTGCGTAAGACCAAAGTCTTCTACCAACTGAGCGTAGGCTGAAGCTTCGTCAAGGGGGTTCAGGTTTTCCCGCTGAATATTTTCAATGAGCGCCAACTCCAGGCGATCAGAGATAGAGATATCTTTAACTATCACCGGCACCTTTTCCTGTTCAGCTAGCCGGGATGCTCGCAACCGCCTCTCCCCTGCAATTAGTTCATATTTATTTTTAGCCAGTCGCCTAACCACTAGGGGCTGCAGAACGCCCTTTTCTTTAATTGATGCGCTCAAGCCTGCCAGCTCTGCCTGATCAAACGTTTTTCGGGGCTGGTATGGGTTTGGGATAATAAAGTCAACGGGACATAGAAAATAATCAGACTGTATACCGTCGTTGGCATCACCCCAAGTATCGGGGTTGTAATTTAAGTCTCCATTATCTGATACCGGTAGTAATGCCTTTAGCCCTTTGCCTAATCCTGATAATTTATTTGCCATAATCTAGCCCCAGTTCTCTTGTCTTTGCATTAGTTCTTGCCCCAGGTTCATGTAGCTTAATGCGCCGGCGGAACGATTGTCGTAGAGATGAATAGGCAATCCGTGGCTTGGGCTTTCGCTGAGTCGCACATTGCGTGGAATCACCACATCATAAACCTGTTTTTTAAAATGCTGTTTGACCTCCTTGGCGACCTGATGCGTTAGACGATTTCGCCTGTCATACATGGTCAACACAATGCCCTCTATGTACAGGGAGCTGTTATACGAATTTTTAACCAGTCTAATAGTTCTTACTAATTGGCTTAGTCCTTCCAACGCATAATATTCGCACTGTAAGGGGATAACAACTGCATCTGCGGCTGTCAGTGCATTTATAGTAAGTAGACCCAAAGATGGCGGGCAGTCAATCAGGATAAGATCGTATGAATCAAGTAAGGGAGCCAGGAGGTCGGCCAGAAAGCATTCTCTTTTGACAGCCGTAACCAACTCGACCTCAATCCCGATCAGGTCTATATGCGTTGGAAGAACAAAAAGGCTATCATAATTATCTACCTTTCTAATTGCTTGTCCTACATCCGCCTCATTCATAAAACAATGATAAAGATGATGCTCCATTTTAAGGGTGTTTACTCCCAGTCCACTTGAGGCATTACCCTGCGGATCAGAGTCGACCACAAGTACTTTCTGCCCCAAAAGGGCCAGTGCCGAAGCCAGGTTCACCGTTGTAGTTGTTTTGCCCACCCCACCCTTCTGGTTGGCCAAAGCGATTATCTTGCCGTTTTTTTTGCTAGTCATCTTAGCCGCCCCCACTCCAATTTCTATATCAATGCACTTTCGCCGCCACTTTACACTTTTACTTCAGTACTCAGGTGCTGTTAAAAAACCATAGCAACAGTTTCTTGTCAAGGAGATGTTTGCAATTGTTTCACGTGAAACAATTGCAAAGTTTGAGGTAATTATTTAACAGAATGAGCCTTCGCAAGAGACAAAAAGGGGAAATGGTGAAAAAAGTCAACCCTTGTCGTATGTAACTGAAATCACAGACTTTATAAAAATAACGACAGGCGTTAAACCTAATTACCCAGAAGCACTAAAGAGTGCCAGGGGGCTATCCGGGAATAGCAACGATAACAAGAGGTTAGAGGATCAAGACGTAACTTCTCCAAAACTGTTGGTGAAACTCTTGGATTCCGGCATGTAGTAAGCCGGAATCCAGTGTTGCTTCTTTAATGATATGAAATAACGGTATTTAAAATTAACTATTTAAAATACCGAAGCAATATGAGGAGAAATTAGCGAGAAAAAAAGACAATCGGTAAGCCCCGCAAGAGGCTCTTTATTCTCGGTCGCCCCTAATGGGGGGGGGCTTAACCAGAGCACCAAATTTAAACTGAAAAGTCATAAACCCAAAAAAAAAGCACCTACCTCAAAAGAGATAAGTGCATTTTTATAATATGGTGCCGGAGCTCGGGGTCGAACCGAGACGGAGTTGCCCCCGCGGGATTTTGAGTCCCGTGCGTCTACCAATTTCACCACTCCGGCGTTAAACAAAACCGATCAACGACTAATCATGAAAAAAAACATAAAACATCCATTAACAGACGAGAATGTGAAAAGGAATATAGAAGGGCAGCACAAGGATGTCAAGATTAAATTTTCTCAAAAAGATGATTTTTTGTATCGATTATAATATTGTCGGACAACTTTAACAAAACGTTTTGTCTCTCTAATATCAGGGATTGTTCTAGTTTCCATAACTCTGTCGGGGCCAGCATTATAAGATGCAAGAATAAGATCAAGATCACCTGCAAATATTTTGGAAAGGCGCTTTAAATACCTGCTGCCCCCAAATATGTTTTCACGGGGATCATAGCGGTCGGTAACATTCATATCGAGAGCAGTGTCAGGCATTAATTGCATAAGCCCAACTGCGCCTTTGGCAGACACTGCATGGGGATTAAAATTAGATTCTCTTTTGATTACAGCCTTAATTAGAGAGGGATCAAGATCAAAAAGCCGAGCCGCATCGTTGATGTGCGAATCATAAATATATTCCTGCCGAGAAAGAGACGATTGATGAGACTTCCCCCAAATGGGTTTGTATTTAGGGTTGGTAGGCACATTTGTAAAATGGACAACACCGGAACTATCAATAAAAGAATACATGGCTGCCTGACAATTAGCGGCATTCACACAAAACAATAGCAGACAACTTACAAGAATGTAGGGAATAATCGGACGCATAAAAACTATTGTAATGCTTGAAAAGTTGATAGGCAAATACTAAATATCTAAAAAAGTGACATTTCGATTAAAATTCTCGTGGCCATACCTGGTAACGAGCACCATGTTTTCGAACCGAACACCGCCCCAATCAGGTATATAAATACCTGGCTCAACAGTAACAATCATACCAGATTGCAATTTATTAAGACATCTGGGGCCAATTCGGGGTTTTTCATGTACGGCAACACCAACACCATGCCCCAGACTATGCCCAAAACAGGAACTAAAGCCCGCATCTGAGATAATAGACCGAGCGGCGCTGTCAACATCCTTACAAATAGCACCAGCCTTGATTGACTCCATCCCGGCAAGTTGGGCCTTACGAACAATCCGGAATATATTAATTGTTTTCGGCGTGGGCGATCCCAAAACGATACTGCGGGTCATGTCGGAACAATAACCTGCGAGAATCAAACCCATATCAATGATAAGTGGTAAACCGGGGATAATCCTGGTTCGACCAGGAACGGCATGAGGTTTGGCTCCATTTGGGCCAGTAGCAACGATGGTGTCGAAACCAGGCCTTTCAGAGCCATGAAAACGCATGGCATTTTCGAGACGCAGTGCTATGTCAATTTCTGTGTCGTTTGAACAAATGCTAGGATAAACTTCTTGAAAAACATGCTCATTCAGTTGAACAGAGCGTTTAATTAAATCGATCTCATGACTTGTTTTAATCAAACGAATTTTTTCAATGAGATTACTTGTAGGAATGAGCTTCACATGATGATTTTGGCAAATAAGCCGCAACTCCTCGGCCTGATTAAATAAAAAATAATGCGCCTCAAAGGCCAGAGAATGTATGCCCAAAGATTTAAGCAATCTTTCAAGTAGATTAAATAGCCCCCGTTTATAAATAAGGACATCAAAAAAACCAGCCTCCTGTTCAGCCTGAATCTGATAACGAAAATCAGTCAACAATAGAGGAGTGCCTGACCTAGGAATCAAAAGATACCCGGATGATTCGGAAATGCTGTGGTCAAGAGCGCTAAAATTGCTCAGATAAAAACGATTATCAGGCTGACTGACGAGCAATGCGTCAATCTTTCGACGTCGCAGGCGCTTCTGAATAGTATTGATTATATGCATAGTCATCAATAAATAAAATGGCAGAAAACCTTGACACCCAGGTTACGAAGGCGGGCATGAAGATTACGAAATGAAGTTATAGGGTCGGCGTATCCCAAATCAATCAAAAAATGATTGGGCCGATTGAGGTATGTAAGACTCGAGAAGCTGACCTTGTTCGGCCTAACCTCAGCGCCTTCATCGAACCAACGTTTAAAACAGGGTTCGATTTTAGCGAGATTATCGGGAGAAACTTCCTCACAGTCTAAAAAGATTTCGACATCCATGGCACAAAAAACAAATAATCCAAAAGTTAAGTTAACGATACCCGATAGCGCATAAGAGCGAAAATCCAAAATACAAAGTTGCTTTTTTAATGATATGAAATAACGGTATTTTAAATTAACTATTCAAACACCGAAGCAATACAAGGCGTAGCGATTTTTTAGGTGCGAGGCCAAGCATATGGAGGTCGTGCCTAAAAAATTGCTACAACGCAGTAGATCGGATTGCTATGCCCCTTTTGGGTACTTTTCGCGAGACCATCAAATATGCAATTATGTTACATAAAATAAGTTCAGGCTTGAGATAAAACGACACTTAGGATACATTTTAACGCTTAAATGAAACAACTGTAAAGGATATAATTATGCGTGCGGCAATGTACTATAATAACAGCGACATACGGCTGGAAGAAGTAGCAAGGCCCAAGATTCGTTCGGGTGAACTTTTAGTCAAAATACACGCAAGTGGTATTTGTGGCAGTGATGTTATGGAATGGTACCGGATAGACAAGGCACCATTGGTCTTGGGGCACGAAATTGCGGGAGAAGTTGTAGAGACAGGTTCTGGGGTTACGAAGTTCCAAAATGGGGATCGGGTTACGGCAACACATCACGTTCCCTGTCAGGCTTGTCATATGTGCTTATCCGGCCATGAAACGGTGTGTGACATGCTGCTAGGCGGCACGCATTTCGAGCCGGGTGGGTTCTGCGAATATGTGCGGCTGGCTGCTGTTAATGTCGAGCGGGGAACCTGGAAAATTCCTGACAGCGTGAGTTATGAGGCGGCAACATTTGTGGAGCCTCTGGCCTGTGTATTGAGAGGACAGCGAAGAGCGGGTATACAGGCAGGTGCCAGCGTTTTGGTATTGGGAAGTGGAATATCAGGACTTTTGCATGTACATCTAGCTTCAATAAGCGGAGCTGGGTTTGTAGCGGCCACAGATATTAACCCATATAGGCTAAAGGCCGCCAAAATATTTGGAGCGAACAAGTCCTTTAAAGCCACAGATGATGTCCCCACCCTGTTCAGAGAATATAACCATGGTCGGGGGGCCGATGTAGTTATTGTATGCGCCAGTGCTGAGGCCGCTTTTGAGCAGGCCATGTCAGTAGTGGGCCGAGGCGGGGTTATTCTGCTGTTCGCCCCCACTATGGACGGAGTAACACTGCCTTTATCAGTCAATAACCTATTCTGGCGGCGGGATGTATCAATTACAACCACATATGCAGGCGGCCCTCGTGATTGCCAGGCAGCGCTAGAACTTATCAGCCATGGACGACTGCGAGTCGAGGAGATGATAACTCACCGTTTTGGCCTGGCTGATACAGTGCAAGGATCAAAATTAGTGGCGGCAGGCGGTGATTCGATAAAGGTAATCATTCAACCACAAA
This sequence comes from uncultured Desulfobulbia bacterium, assembly GCA_964439085.1. Classification (GTDB taxonomy): domain Bacteria; phylum Desulfobacterota; class Desulfobulbia; order Desulfobulbales; family VMSU01; genus JAADIV01. The sequence goes on from CAYTNB010000002.1 coordinate 29,318, forward strand.
ATTAAATATAGGACCGGTTTTAAGGACAGACGTTTAAAATAGTCACACATAGGGATTAGGTTCCGTCAACCCAGGGCCACTCCCATGGTGAGACGGATTTAAAGAGGAAATCGCTTTGCACTAACTATTTACCAAAAAAATACACGATTATTATAACTGAGCTAAAAGGGGAACATTATGCCAGAACCAGATAAAGAAGGAAAACAATTTCACCAGGATGTACCCATGAAGACCGAGGGGTTTTTTCTGAAGGGCTGTAATTCTCTGGATTGGGGAATGAAGAACCGGCTTAGTCGGATTTTCAATCCCAAGAGCGGTCGGACTGTAATGCTTGCCGTCGACCACGGATATTTTCAGGGGCCTACCACTGGACTGGAACGTATTGACCTGAACATAGTTCCCATTGCCCCATACGCCGATACCTTGATGCTGACCCGTGGAATTTTGCGGTCGTCAGTACCGCCTTCATATACCAAGGGCATAGTACTTAGAGCCAGTGGCGGGCCGAGTATCCTGAAAGAATTATCCAATGAACATCTAGCTGTCGACATGGAAGAGGCTATAAGGCTCAATGTAGCAGCTCTGGCTGTACAAGTATTTATTGGCGGCGAATATGAAACGCAGTCTGTCCACAATATGACCCGCCTGGTTGATAAAGGAACACGATACGGAATTCCGACGCTGGCGGTCACCGCTGTCGGCAAGGATATGAATCGTGATGCAAGATATTTCCGCTTGGCATGTCGTATGTGTGCGGAATTAGGGGCAAATTATATCAAGACCTATTATATCCCCAAAGGGTTTGATACCGTTGCGGCCAGCTGTCCAGTGCCTGTAGTCATGGCAGGCGGCAAGAAAATTCCGGAAAAAGATGCGCTAACGATGGCCTATAGAGCCGTACAAGAAGGGGCCGCCGGAGTGGACATGGGCCGTAATATTTTTCAGTCCGAATACCCGGCGGCAATGATTCAGGCCGTAGGTAAGGTTGTCCATGAAGACATGCCGCCTAATGAGGCATATCAGTTTTATTTGGAGCTCAGCAAGGGGAGTTGAGTGGACAAAGGAGGAGGCGGAAGGGGAACAACCTTGTGCCTTCCAGCTAAATTCAACTCAAAAGAAAAATATAGGCGGCATAGGCGGTCAAAAGCAATATACCGTGAAGGCGGGTGACGGTATGAAGTTTCAACATAGAAATGGGAAGTATAACCAGGGTGAACACAGTCATGATCGGCAGGTCACGATATAAGGCCGTGTCAGGCATATTAAATGGCTTAATGGTACCAGTGCAACCCATAACCATCAGGAGGTTAAAAAGGTTGCTGCCCATGATATTACCTACCAGCATGTCCCCATTATGACGGCGAATAGCTGAGATACTGGAGGCCAATTCCGGTAGTGAAGTACCTACGGCAGCGACTGTTAGCCCTATAACAAGTTCAGACAGGCCAAAAAAACGGGCTATATCCACAGCGCCATTTATGAAATATTTTGACCCAAACCACATGCATATAAGGCCGCCAATACAAAGGCTCACGATATAAAAGATTGAGGATTTAGACGCTGAGCCACGGGCCTTTGGAAAATCAGGATGCTTGGCAGACTCCGCCCGACAGGCGAAAATAGTATAGCCAACCAGCAGAAACACGAAGATTATTCCCAAAAATCTTGGAAATACACCCAAATAAGCCGATACAAGCAACGCGGCACAAGCCCCGGCTAACAGATAAACCACTCTGGAGAGTCGCTTAAAATTAACCACCAGGGGGTAGATGAGCGCCGAAATAGCCAGAACCAGGCCAATATTCGCAATATTTGAGCCGATAATATTACCCAGCATGATATGCGGGTGCCCGTCCAAAGCAGCGGTTAGGCTGACAAATAGCTCTGGCATTGAGGTGCCAAAAGCCACCACCGTCAGTCCAATAAGTAATGAACTCATGCCCAATCGAGCAGCAAGTTTTACAGCCCCGGAGATTAAAAGATCCCCACCTGCGACCAATACCGCCAGCCCACCGGCCAAGGCAAGAAAAGCCACGCCGAGAGAAGAAAAATTAGCAACAGATTGCACTTCAATTCACCATTAAAAAAATTATGACCTTTTATGACGAAGATACTGTCCAGGCCGTTAAGGATGCGGCCGATATTGTAGAGATAGTCGGAGAAGTTGTTAGTCTAAAGAAAACCGGGGTTAATTACAAGGGACTTTGTCCATTTCATTCCGAAAAAACTCCTTCTTTTACTGTCAATCCGGCTCGACAATATTTCCATTGTTTTGGCTGTTCAGAGGGCGGCAATGCCCTGACCTTCGTAATGAAGAGCCAGAACATGACCTTTGTTGAAGCCATTAAGCACCTTGCCGGGCGATATAATATTATTTTACCTGAAAGGGTTTTGTCATCCAAAGAGCAGGAAAAATCTCGCAAAAAAGAGATCATTTACGAAATTAACCGCTTGGCCGCTAAGAGTTTCCATGAGTTCCTGCTTAATTCACCAAAAGCGGCTCAGGCCCGACAATACATAAGAAAAAGAGCTATTCCCGATGAGATTGTTAAAGACTTCGAGTTGGGCTACGCACCGGAAGGCTGGGATTTTGTAAAGCGAGCTCTGCGAGACTTTAGCGAAGAGGACATTCTGCAGGCAGGCTTGGTGGTTCAGGGGCAGCGTGGTACATATGACCGTTTTCGTGATCGTATTGTCTCTCCCATATTCAGCCACAATGGCAAGCATATTGGTTTCAGCGGTCGTATTTTAGGGGAAGGACAGCCCAAATATCTTAATACTCAAGATTCACTTGTCTTTAATAAAAGCAACGTACTTCTGGGTCTGTATCAAAATAAGGCGGCGATACGAGCCGCCAGAAAATGCCTGTTGGTGGAGGGTAATTTTGACCTCCTGGCCCTGGCCTCACAGGGAATAAGAAATGTGGCGGCCCCTATGGGCACGGCCATGACCGCCCAGCATGTTCGAGGCCTAAAGGGATATATAGAAGAGGCGATCCTTCTGTTTGACGGTGACCAAGCGGGCGTCAAGGCGACCATGCGAGCGGTTCCCTTATTCTTAAGTGCTCGTCTTGACGCAAAGGTTGTTGTCTTACCACCAGAACATGACCCCGACACCTTTGTGAGGAAATATGGCGCAGAGGGACTGGAAAAGAAAGTGCGGACAGCCGCTACTCTGCCAGATTTTATCTTTGAGCATTTGGAAAACAAGTATGGCCTATCCCTTGAGGGGAAAGGCCGGATTATTGAAGACTTAAAACCGGTTATCAGTGCTATTTCAGATGATTCCTTGCAACGTACCCTTTTTGTCTCTCATTTCAGCCAGAAATTGGGGCTTCTTCCAGAACAACTCATGGGTCAATTTTCAAAGCCGGCCCCAAGGCCTCGGCCCAAACAAAGCAGACCGCCTTGGGAGGAAGAAACTGAGGAGACAGAAGGAAATAAAAAATCAAATATCAGTCAGAAATTTTATCTCACCAAAGTAGAAAGGCAATTATTAGAATTTTTGATTGTTTATCCAGAGTATCTCAATAGGCTGGTCGATGCGGGTATTGATAAAGCGGTCAATAGTCCATCGGGACAAATAATCCTGGCCCAGATTCAAAAAATGAATGAGGAGAACCTTGGAGGGCCAGAGCGACTCATGGATCTAGTGCAAGGCCCAGAGAGAATATTTGTTTCGGAGCAGTTAATCTCTGCGCCTTCCTCCAAAGAAAAGGATATTGAGGAGGAAGCAGTAGAAAAAATTCGATGGCTAAATGAAAATAACTTGCGCTGTCAGATGAAAGAACTTACCGCCCAAATTAATGAGGCTCAGAGACTAGGAGACGAAGAATTATTGATGACTTTATTGAACTCAAAAAATGAAATACCTAAAAAAATGCAAGAAAAATAATTATTTACTAGTAAAATTCTTATAAATTGAATATTTATTTACTGCACAAATCAAGATAATTATTCTCAGGCGTCCTCCTGGAGATTTCGAGGTTTCATCTTTCTTTTAAATAGTGTTTTTTGTTAAACGATGACGGCTAAAAAGAAAAAAATACCTAAAAAATCCACCCGTATAACAACATCCTCTTCTGAACTGATACAGGATTCATTGTCTCATGATGAGTCTACTCCAGATGACCTGATGACGATGTTTGATCAAGATCAGGACGAGGTATTCACAAAGTCAAATAACAGGAAAAAGGTTATTGGTGCTTGTGGCAGTGACAGCAGCGATGCCATTGGCAGTAAAATTTGCGAGAATCTGGATCCAGTCAAAACATATTTACGGGAAATGGGGGCAGCCAGCCTCCTTTCTTCAGCAGAAGAGACCAAAATTTCCCAACAAATAGAGCTTGGCGACAAGCATCTCCAAAACATTTTTTTGTCCTTACCCACAGCCGTACAGTTTTTGACTCAATTACGAGATAAATTGCAGAGTGGTCGTTTGCCTGTAACCAAGCTCATCAGGGGGCTTGACGAAACAGATTTAGACAGTCTACAACAAGCCAAAGAGGCTTTTATCTGGAAAGTTGCCGAAACCCAGCGGATCGAAAACGAACGGCAGGCCTTATATGCCGATTTACAGAGCCCGGATTTGGATAAGGACTCCGCCGTTCACCTGATGGTGCGTATAGAGCGCAACAGCCACGCCATCGCCGCCCTTTTTGATGAATTTCGCTTAAAGAACAGGCACTTAAACAGTATGTGCGATAAACTAAAATCTTTGCACGAGAAGATGACTATGGCCCAAGCAGCTATAGAAGATGGAACCTCAAAGCATGCAGCCAATTTTTTAAAAGATTTGGAATCTGATAGTGGAATGGATTTTGAGACTGCAAACCAGGCCTATATTGCCCAATGTCAAGCTGAAGCCTTTGGCGGCACAGCGAAGAAACGCTTGATTCAGGCAAACCTCCGGCTGGTGGTAAATGTTGCGAAGAAATACGCCAATCGAGGCATGCAACTTCTTGATCTGATTCAGGAAGGTAATATTGGTTTAATGAAGGCCGTGGATAAGTTCGAGTATAGACGCGGCTATAAATTCAGTACTTACGCTACCTGGTGGATTCGACAGGCCATTAATCGGGCCATTGCCGATCAGGGCAGAACTATTCGTATTCCGGTGCATATGATTGACACCATTAATCGGCTGCGGAAGGATGCCAAGGATTTTTCCAGAGAATTTGGCCGTGAACCGAATTCTGAAGAAATGGCTGAGAGAACCGGTATCGACGTTGGCAAGGTCAAGAGTATTTTAAAGGTCTCCATGGAACCAATGTCTCTCGATGCGCCAATTGGTGACGGCGAGGATTCGTTTCTGGCAGATTTTATCGAAGACGTAAATTCAGAGGCCCCCGACGAAGCAACAATCAAAAAAAGTTTACGAAATAATTTGGAAAAGGTATTGTCGACTCTTTCCGCCAGAGAGGAGCGGGTATTGCGTATGCGCTTTGGCATTGATACCGCCGTTGATTTAACCCTTGAAGAAGTTGGCCGTAATTTTGCGGTTACTCGTGAACGTATTAGGCAAATTGAGGCCAAAGCCCTGAAGAAATTGAAGCATCCATCACGTAAAAATCAACTTTCCAGTTTCATGATAGATTAATTAAGTTGCAAAAAAAAGGTTGACCGCTGATTATCCCTTCCTTTATAGTCCATCTCTAATTTTCCCCCATCGTTTTTTATTACCTAATTAATGAGTACGTTGACAAGCTCAGTGTATTATTATACTAACACACCACGAGGGGGTATAAATACCTTATAAATTATTTTCTAAAAAACACGAAAACAATCTGTAAGGTACTAAAGATGAACCGATAAAACGCCCCTAAAGCAATGAAAGAGGGCCAGGCTGAGGGAAACATTTTTCCCAATACATTTAAATTAACCCCGCGATTCCGGGTTACAAATAATAGTTGGTATGGATACTATGGATCCTCTTCGGGACTGGCTTACCCTGCATCTGGTTCCCGGACTTGGCTCGGTGGGTTGTCGGGCATTGATTGATGAATTTAAGGAGCCGGCTAAGGTGCTGAACGCTAGCCCAAGGGTTTTATCCCAGGTTCCCGGTATTCGGCCCGGGGTTATAGATATAATTTCTTCCCATCCCCCTTATAAAGAGGCAGAAGAGGAGCTTGTACGGGCCAGTAAGGGAAAGGTTACAATTTTAAGCTGGGATAATCCAGCTTATCCAAAAGCCTTGCGCAGCATTTACAATCCTCCAATGCTTTTGTTCGTCAAAGGAGATGCCTCACAGCTTAACAGACCGGCACTTGCCGTAGTCGGCTCCAGGGCCGCCACCAGTTATGGACTAAAAATTGCCCGGCGGTTAGGCAGAGAGCTAGCGGGGCACGGCTTAACGGTGGTTAGCGGTCTGGCACTGGGAATTGATGCAGCCGCCCACGCCGGAGCCTTGGAGACACAAGGTTCAACCGTGGCCGTTCTGGGGTGTGGAGTTGATGTGCCCTACCCCAGACGCAATATGGCTCTAGCAGGTAAAATAGCTGCCAACGGCGCAGTTATAAGCGAATATCCCCTGGGAACACAGCCCGAGGCCTTCAGATTCCCGGCCCGAAATCGTATTATCAGTGGCCTGGCACTTGGAGTTATAGTAGTAGAAGCCGCCGCCCGTTCTGGCTCACTGATTACAGCCCGTCTTGCCGTGGAGGAGGGGCGGGAGGTCTTTGCCGTCCCGGGGCGAGTGGATTCCAGTAAGAGTGCCGGAGCGCATAAACTCTTGCAGGATGGCGCCAAACTGGTGTATCGAGTAGAAGACATATTTGAGGAATTATCAATACCGCTGGCCTCCTTTGCCGCTACGAATAGTGATGAGTCTACCAAAAGGCCTGATGATCTGATTTCAAAGGTTCTAAGCCTGGAAGAGTCAAAAATTATGACTGTTCTCGATGAATATCCTCAGAATATTGAAATAATTATCGATAAGGCTGGAATTAGTGCCCAGAAGGTCAACGAGGCTCTACTATTATTAGAGTTGCAAGGACAGGTTGAGTCGTTACCGGGACAGCAATATAGGGCAAAAACAAAGCTTTAGTTCTGGCAGGTTAAATATTGGTGGATCGTAAAAAGTACCCAAAAGGGGTATAGCAATCAGATCGACTGCGTTGTAGCAATTTTTTAGGCACGACCTCCACATGTATGGCCTCACGCACGAAAAATCACTACGCCTCGGAGTCTCACTTCGTTTGCTTACCTGGAGTCTCACTCCGTCTGCGTACCTGTATATCAAACTTTTCGCAGTCTACGCTTAGCGACCTAGCCATCCCGAGATTTTTACGAGCACATCAAGAATTAACCAAAATTTAATTTAAAGAGGTTTTAAAGAAGTTATGGCAAAGGCATTAATTATTGTGGAATCACCAGCTAAATCACGGACATTACAGCGCTATCTCGGTAAGGATTTTGTGGTTAAGGCATCCGTGGGCCATATTCGTGATTTACCGGTCAAAACCCTGGGAGTTGATGTTGAGAATAATTTTGCTCCTCAATATGAAACTATTCGCGGCAAGGGCAACATTATTACCGACCTGCGTAAAGCGGCCAAGACCGTCGATAAAATATACCTGGCACCAGATCCTGACCGTGAGGGTGAAGCCATTGCCTATCATATCGGTGAGAGTTTAAAATCCACCAAAAAGCCATTCTTTCGGGTTCTCTTTCACGAGCTGACAAAAAAGGCAATTTTAAAGGCAATTGAGGAGGCTTCCAGTATTAATCAGCGTCTCTTTGAAGCCCAGCAAACTAGACGTATCCTGGATAGACTAGTGGGGTATCAAATTTCACCGCTACTTTGGGATAAGGTGCGGCGCGGCTTAAGCGCCGGGCGAGTACAATCAGTGGCGGTACGTATGGTCTGTGAGCGGGAGGAGGAAATTTGCGCCTTTACCCCGGAGGAATATTGGAGCTTCCGCACTGATTTGGAAGGTAAGATACCACCACCATTTGAGGCTCAGCTAGATAAAATTTCCGGCAAGAAAGCCAAGATAGACAACAGGGCTGAAGCCGACAAAATTACGGAGGAATTAAGAGCCGCCGCTTACACCATTTCCAAAATAGACAAAAAACAGAAAAAACGAAATTCAGCCCCACCGTTTATAACCAGCTCCATGCAGATTGATGCAAACCGCAAACTACGATTTTCCGCCAAACGCTCCATGATGCTGGCCCAAAAGCTATATGAAGGCCTTGACGTTGGCGGTGATGGCCCAACAGGCTTAATCACCTATATGAGGACAGACTCGATTCGCATCAATGATGATGCCCTGGCTGAGGTCAGGAGCTTTATTGGTAATAATTACGGGCCTGATTTTCTACCAGCAAAACCAAATACCTATAAGACAAAGAAGTCAGCTCAGGATGCCCATGAGGCAATTCGTCCCACCAATGTAGAATTAACCCCGGAAAAACTGACCGCTCACTTAGATAAGGATATGTTGCGACTTTATACCTTGATCTGGAAGAGATTTGTGGCCAGTCAGATGGCCCCGGCCATTTATGACCAAACCACAATTTTAATTACAGCCGGGAAATATCAATTAAAGGCAGTTGGCTCCATTATCCGCTTTCAGGGCTTTATGTCATTATATACCGAAGCTGTTGCTGGCTCAACGGACGACAAAAAGGAGAAGAAGGAAGATAAAATTCTCCCCAATCTGGAAAGCGGGGCTCTGCTGAAGCTACTGAAAATTGAGCAGGGCCAACATTTTACCCAGCCACCACCCCGCTATACAGAGGCCTCGCTGGTTAAGGCCCTGGAAGACAATGGCGTTGGTCGACCAAGTACGTATGCCGCCATCATCTCGACCATCCAGGAAAAAGAATATGTTCGGATGGATCAACGCAAGTTCTTTCCAACAGAACTCGGTATTCTGATTAACGGCTTGTTGTTGGAACATTTCCCGGCCATTATGAATGTTGAGTTTACTGCCGAGATGGAGCAAAATCTCGATAAGATTGAGGAAGGCAAGGTCAATTGGCTAAAAATTCTACAGGATTTTTATGGGCCATTTAATGACGCCCTGCAACTGGCCAAAAAGGAAATGAAATCGGTAAAGAGCAGTATTACACCCACCGATATACCCTGTGAAAGTTGTGAGGGTAAAATGGTAATCAGATGGGGGAGAAATGGTGAATTTCTGGCCTGCGAAAATTACCCGGATTGCCGCCACACCCTCGATTTCAAGCGGGAGGCAGATGGTAAAGTTGTGCCAGTTGCCAGAGAAGAGCCTAAAGAGACAAACGAGGTTTGCGAGAAGTGCGGAAAGCCCATGGTCTATAAACGGGGGAAATTTGGTCAGTTTCTAGCCTGCTCCGGCTATCCAGATTGTAAAAATATCAAGGCAGAGGGTACTGGGGTAAAATGCCAGGAAGCGGAATGTGACGGTGAGTTAGTAAAAAAAATATCCAAAAGAGGTAAGGTCTTTTACGCCTGCAATAAATATCCAAAATGCACTTTTGCCCTCTGGGATAAACCAATACCAGAGGCATGCCCGGATTGCGGTGCCACTTACCTGGTAGAAAAAACAACCAAGAAATCCGGAACCAGACTGCAATGCGCCGATAAGCAATGCGGCTATGTAAAGCTGGAGTAAGGGAAAGCTGATTGCATTTAAATCTTGTCTGCGCTAAAGAAGATGCTTAGAATCATAAATGTGGCTGTGATGACTTGAAAATAACCTTCGTCGTATAACAGCGAAACCACTACCTGACAGGTGCTCTTATGATTTCTGGAATTTACTCAGGCCTTTCGGCCCTGAACGCTATTCAGACCAAGACCAATTCCATCGCCAATAATACCGCTAACGTCAACACGGATGGCTTTAAGAAAACCAGAGTTACTTTAAATGAAGGGACACCTGATAAAGCAGGCGTGACTGCCCATGTACAGAGAATTGAAACTCCCGGCCCCAAAGTTTATGAACAGACTCAAAAAGGTGAGGCATTGGTTGAGAAATCTAATGTTGATCTAACTGAAGAGTTGCCGCAGATGATGATTAGCCGCCGTAATTTTCAGGCCAATATCAAGTCTATCCAAATCCAAGATGAAATGCTGGGTAGCTTACTGGATATCAAAGGATAAATATACACCGCCCTCCCCTGCTTTCCAGACCCCACAGCCACAAGGGGGTAAATACCTTATAAATGAGTCTGTTGATTTAGTCGGATTTTTTGTCAAGATCGAGGCATACGCAAAAAATAACCGGACACTGCGGACTTTTAAGGCCATCACAATTGTTACAGGTCGTTATACACAATTCGACCATCCACAAGAGTCAGCACCGCTTTCCCTTTGAACTGCCAGCCGATAAAGGGTGTGTTATGGCTCTTGGAAACGATCATCTCTCGGGTGTAGGTAAATTCGAGGAGTGGATCAATTACAGTGATATCCGCCAAGCCTCCATCTAGCAACGAGCCACCCTCTACGCCAATGATTATAGCCGGGTTGCTGGACAATAATTCCACCAGCCTGTTTTCATCAATAATCCCCTCTTCTACTAAACGTAACGCCAGCGGCACCGCCGTTTCCAAACCGATTATGCCATTGGCTGCCGAACTGAACTCGACCTCCTTTTCTTGAGCACTGTGCGGAGCATGGTCGGTGGCAATAGCGTCCAAAGTACCGTCTCGCAGTCCTTCCTTGATCGCAGCCACATCATCTGCAGTACGGAGTGGCGGGTTCATTTTAGCCGAAGTATCGTAAAGACCGATGGCATCCTCGGTAAGGGAAAAATAATGGGGGGCAGTTTCAGCGGTTACTAAACAACCTTTAGCCTTGGCCCTTCTAATCAAATCCACCGATTCTCTGGTGCTGATATGAGCTAGGTGGAGACGTTGACCAGTATATGCGGCCAGCGATAAATCGCGATAGACCATAATCTCTTCAGCGGCTCTCGGTATCCCTCGCAGCCCCAAACGGGTTGCCAGGGGGCCTTCATTCATTGCCCCATCTTTACTCAGGGCCATTTCCTCAGAGTGAGAAATGATTGGCTTCCCGTAATTACTGGCGTAATCCAAGGCCTGCCGCATGAGCTGACTATCTGTAACCGGATGGCCGTCATCGGAAAAACCCACCGCACCAGCCTTTTGCATTTCGCCAAATTCGGCAATTTCCTTCCCCCTACTACCCTTGCTGATGGCCCCTACCGGGTACACCTTCGCCAATTTCGCTTTACGAGCCTTGCCCAAAACAAAATCAATACCCTGCTCAGAGTCAATGGTTGGCGTGGTATTAGGCATACAGGTTAGGGCCGTAAAGCCCCCGGCAACGGCGGCGGCACTACCAGTGGCAACAGTTTCCTTATATTCCTCGCCTGGTTCCCGCAAATGAACGTGGAGGTCAATAAAACCAGGCATGAGCCACTTGCCAGTCACATCAATTTCCTGAACATCAGAGGGAAGATCAACGGCAGCATAACAACGCCCCCGCCTGATTAACAAGTCACCAATGTGGTCAATATTGTTGACGGGATCAAGCAAACGACCATTTTTTAGTAAGATTGATTTGGACATATCGATTAGTATTTTGGATTAGCCTCCGAATATGGGGACGTTAAGCATTTAAAACTACTTTTGGGCCACAGACACAAAAACGTGTGCTCTAGTAATTTAGTCAAGTACAGGAGCCTGCCTATAGGCAATCTTTGTTTGAATGCACACTGTTCACTGTGAACAGCGGCCCAAAAAACAAAAGTCTGTGTGGATCCGGAGTCTCACAGGCTCGCTTACCTGTGGCAAAAAAATCACGCCCCCAATATCAGATACAATAAGGCCATACGCACAGCCACACCATTTGTTACCTGATCCATGATAACAGATTGTTCACTATCTACCAGATCTGTTGTGAGCTCAACGTTACGATTTAATGGACCAGGGTGCATGATAATGGCATCAGGTTTGGCTAATTTGCTAATCTCACGGTTGATACCAAAAAACTCCGCATATTCGCGCACAGATGGCAGGAGAGGATCATGCAGACGTTCTTTTTGAATACGCAGAGCCATGATCACATCGGCATCTTTTACTGCTTCCTGGATATTAAGATGCTGCACCGCCCCTAATTCTTTAAGCCCTTTGGGCATCATCGTGGCTGGCCCGCTTACATGCACCTCAGAGCCCATTTTGGTGAAGCCTATAATATCTGAGTGGGCCACTCTGCTATGAGCAATATCGCCAATGATGGCGATTTTTAACCCGGACAAGGTCTGTTTTTTTTCATAAACCGTCATCATGTCAAGCAGTCCCTGAGTGGGGTGCTCGTGGGTTCCGTCTCCGGCATTAATAATGGATGCTTTAATATATTTGGTGAGTAGATGAGGCGTGCCAGAGGCTGAGTGGCGGATGATAATAGCATCCGGGTTCATGGCCTGTAGATTTCTGGCTGTATCAATGAGAGTTTCGCCCTTGGTTGCAGAACTGGTAGCGGCCGAAATATTGAAGGTATCGGCACTCATTCGTTTCGCCGCTATTTCAAAGGAGAGCTTGGTGCGGGTACTGGGCTCAAAGAACAGGTTGATAACGGTCTTGCCACGTAGTGTCGGCACCTTTTTTATCGCCCTGGTTGAAATCTCTTTAAGCGATTTAGATGTTTGCAGAATATACTCGATATCTTGCCTGGATAAATCTTCCAGGCTTAAGATATGTTTATGAGTGAAATGATAATCTGTATCCATAGTTTACACGAAGTAAAAAAGCTGCCTTGGGGACTCGGAAAATACCAACACCCCACGGGGAGGGGTATCGGAGTCTGAGCTTACCTAGTACCTTATAAATTCTTTTCTAAAAAACAGGTAAGCGCAGACTCCGAGAAAACAATCTGTAAGGTACTAAATGTGCCGAGATGCAGGATGGTATATTAGTATTTTCTGCGTCCCTTAATGCAATAGTTTGAAAAATCGACGCCAACGTACAGAAAATCTTTCTTTATCCCAAGACCAATAAAGGATAAAAGCCTTTCCCTTGACACTCTTTAATTTAACAAATTTCCAGAAGCGGCTATCGTAACTATTATCCCGATTATCACCCATGACAAAGAGTGAATTATTAGGCACTGTCACCGGGCCAAAATTATCTCTGGGTTTTATATCACCTGGGATTATATTGGGATCTAAATGCACTGCGCCCTTAACCTTGAAGGGCTTGCCATTCACAAAGACCTCTTTATTTATCACCTTGATTCGATCTCCCGCCACCCCAACAACCCGCTTAATAAAATCCTGACTAGGGTTTAAGGGAAACTTAAAAACAACAATGTCCCGGCGGTGCGGTTTACTGATTGACACCCAGGTTGAGCCAGTAAAGGGATTTTTTATGCCGTAAATAAATTTATTGACTAGGAGATGATCCCCGATAAGGAGGGTAGGCTCCATGGATCCTGACGGGATCTTAAATGCCTGAACAATAAAGGAACGAATAAAAAGGGCCAAAACCAAAGCAATTATAATGGCCTCAGCGTATTCTCTAAAGGTGGATTTTTTCTTGATATCGGCTTGCAAAATTTTTCCTTGGCATGAATGAGTAAAGATATTAAATGGTAACTATTCAGGTAGGGGTTAAGAAAATACCCTCTAACACCCCACAAGGGGGTATCGGAGTCTTAGCTTACCTACTGTACCTTATAAATTCTTTTCTAAAAAACAGGTAGGCGCAGACTCCGAGAAAACAATCTGTAAGGTACTAAACTCGTAAGAGCAACTGCTCAGAGGTACTCCGCATTTCCGTTTGGGCTTCGAAGCATACTCGTTGTGTTCGAAAAGACCAAGATTGGCAAAGAAGATGCAACCGGAACAATTACATTAAGTGTTATATATTTCAAACAGGGAATTAGTATCCCAAAACGCCATAAAACTCAAGGAAGATTAATTTTATTCGTTTTTTTGCTAAAAAATTAAAAAAAACAATATGTTGTGTCATTTGTCGATTACAACACACAAGATATGTCAATACGAGCAAAATCTTATAGAAATAAAAACCGTAAAAAGGCAAAATAATCAATTATTTTGCCTTTTTACAATGGCCATTGCTTGACAAACAATTTTTTTTATGAATTAATTTGTTTAGTCAAATTATTTTAGGAATAATTTTCTAAATTGGAATCATTACATTTTTGATAAAACCGATGAGTAAATTTAAGTTACCAATAAAATTCAAGATACCACTTCCGGGGGGCAGTAAACAAAAAGCCCTGACATTGGGACTGGATATTGGCTCATACTCCGTAAAATTATGCGAGATGGCTAATACTGATAACAGCTATAAATTGCTAAATTTGGGGAGTGCCAAGCTGCCTGCCGGAGCAGTAGAAGATGGAGTCTTACAAGATCCAGACGCCGTAGGAGCAGTCATTGCCGAGTTATTAAAAAACGCCAAGACCAAGCAGAAAAAGGTCGCTATTTCGATGTCCGGTTATTCTGTTATTGTGAAGAAAATCAATTTGGCTGTTATGGAGGAAGAGCAATTAGAGGCCCATATTCAGTCAGAGGCCGAACAATATATTCCCTTTGACATCAATGATGTTTATTTGGATTATCAAGATTTAAAGACCAACACTGAAGAGTCTGATTTTACGGATGTAATGCTGGTGGCCGCCAAAAAGGATGTTGTGAATGCCTATTTGGATATGTTGAGTAAAATTGGCCTGCAGGTGGTCGTGGTTGATGTGGACGCCTTTGCCCTCGAAAACTCCTTCGAGATTAATGCCGTTAGTAATCAAAATGTGGTGCTGGTCGATATAGGGGCATCGAAGATGAGTATTAATATAATCTCCCATGGCGCATCGATTTTGGCCAGAGACGTGGTGATGGGCAGCCGGCAGATTACTGAGCAGATGCAAAGCCAGCTGGAAATTGATTATGACGAAGCGGAATCCGTTAAAATCGGTAGTCTGCCCGCCGAGGAGAAGCGAACGGTTATTGGAGATATCTTTGTCAATAACTGTAGCCAGTGGATTTTGGAGATCAAAAAAGCCATAGACTTTTATGTTTCAAACTATCCTAATGATGAAATTAATCGCCTTGTGTTAAGCGGCGGTGGTGCAAAGATTAACGGTTTTGATAAATTGTTGAGTCAGGAAATCGGTTTGGCAACAGAAATCTTTAATCCTTTCGCCGAAACCGATATAGATAATAATATTGATCCAGACTATTTGGCAAATATAGCTCCAGAGATGGCAATTTCTACCGGCTTGGCAATCAGGCTCGCAATTTTATAATCTAATGATAACAATCAATTTACTGCCTGTACGGCAAATAAAACAAAAAATAAGGGCCCGTAATGAGTTTTTTGCACTCATTGGCGGCTTTGTACTTCTTCTGCTAGTTATTTTCCTCGTCAGCTATAACCAGTCTGCGCAAATCAGCCGCTTACAGACGAAAAAAAATGTTCTACAGGCCGAGAAGACAAAATATGATGTCGTTATCGCCAAAATTAAAAAGCTAAAAAGAGAACAGAATATATTAAAACACAAGCTTGCGACAATTGAAAAATTAAAGGTCAACTCACAATTATCTGTCCGTGTTTTGGCCGAAATAGCCAATTTGACGTCCTCCAATCGTATGTGGTTAAAGTCATTAAAAATGGCTGGTAATTCCATCAATCTGACGGGAATAGCCTTAGACAACGCCACTATTGCCCAATACATGGAGAAAATTAAGGCCTCACCATTTTTTGGTGTTGCAGAACTTCGCAGCTCATCAATGATCAAGATTGCGAACCAGAAGCTAAAGGCATTTACTTTGTCCTTACAACAAATTCACCCCTGAAAATCGTCATTGTGCGATGTTACTAACGGAAGACCCTAGTGAATATTGATACTTCCTCAATCAAAATTGCCCTGGATGCCTTTTTAGAAAATAAGGTGGCAAAATTAAAGACGAACCACAAGCTGATGATCTGTGCAGCTACGGTTTTGGTGCCGGTAATCGCCTTTTACTTGCTGTCCTATTCCCCCAAGAACGATCAGGTTGCCGGATTGGAGAAAAACATTGTCAGCCTGCAAAATCAAATAGCAACAGCTAAAATTGCGGCTGCCAAGTTTGCCGAACAAGAGAGAATAATGGCTGAAATTGAGAAAAAATTCAAAGAGGCCTCATTAGTAATTCCAGATAATAAGGAAATACCCTCCTTATTGACCAGTATCTCCAGTGAAGGGACGGGGGCCGGTTTGGATATACTATCATTCAAACCGGGCCAGGAAAGGCCCAAGGAGTTTTATGCAGAGATTCCGGTCTCACTTTCGGTCAACGGTTCATTCAATAATATTGGTCATTTTCTGGACACGGTTAGCAAATTACCGAGAATTGTTAATCTGGCAAATATTAATTTATCTTCCCCCAAAATGCAGGATGGTAAGATGATACTAGGATCGTCAATTAATCTGGTGACATACAAGTTTATCGAGCCAGATAAGGGGGCTAAAAAACGTGGTAGGAAATAATCTAAAAGGAACGCATTTTCGCTGGTTATGGGCTTTTGTGGTTTTTACAGGCTTGTTGCCGTCGGCGGCTTATGCGGCGAAGAACGTAGCGGCGGGGCCCGGTAATAAAGTTTCGACAGCGACCGATGAACTTAAAAAGTTGCTGCAAGAGCCTTTTACCTTTGGCGTTAGTAGTTCAGATCCCTTTATGCCGTTCATCTCCGATCAAATGATTAAAGATCAGGCTGATAAAGAGGTCAAATCCTTAACTGGCATGCAATTGTTTGAACCTGGTCAGTTGAATTTGGTGGCTATTTTGTTTAGCGGAAAAAAGGCCTTAGCCATGGTGCAGGATTCCACCGGCAAGGGTTATATTATTAAAAAAGGTACCAAAATTGGCCGCCGTGGGCAGGTTGCTGAGATCATGCCAAATGCCGTGGTTGTTAAGGAGTGGTTTCGGGGCTCCAGCGGTAAAAAACTCTATAAAGACAATGAAATGGTATTGAGAAAAGAAGGGGGTAACAAGTGAAGACCCTGATTAAACAATGTGTTAGTCTGACCATGCTGCTTTTTTGGGGATGGACAGTGTGCTGGGCGGGAGATACCGCCAGCTATCAGGTATCCAATCTCGCTTTTGAGAAAACCGATCAATCTTTTACGATAACGGTAAAAGGTGATGGTGTGCCGACATTTACAACCTATCAACTTTTTGACCCTTTGCGGGTGGTTGTTGATATTGCTAATGCTTCATTCGCAGATAGCCTGAAAGTACCCATGGCGGTAAATCAGAACCCGGTTGTCAATATCACTGGCAAGGTACTTACCGATAAAAAGCCTTTTATTGCCAAATTGGAAATTATGCTGTCTGAGGACTGGCCCTACAAGATTGAACGGCAGGGCAATGATATTGTAATTAAATTGTCGGGAGTAAATAATTCGCTTAAACAGACTACTGTAAATTCGGTGAATGATAAAATTTCGCATCCCCCCGTAAGGCATCAAATAAAGAGTGTTGATGTTGAAAAAACGGGCGACGGTCTGAGCATATTGTTAGCAGCAGATAAACCGATAAGCAAGTTCACCAGGGTTGAACTGCCAAAGGGGCACGGGCGGCCCGATAGATTTTATCTTGATATACCAGGAATTACGGCCTCAGGCCTAAAGCCCGTCAGAAAGATCCGTTCCGGCCCCCTGGCCCGGATTCGCATGGCTAAACGCCAGAATGGACTACGAGTAGTCTTTGATTCTGCCGAAGATGTAATGTTCCGATATAAGGTTACTACGGTGCCGGAAGGGCTATTGATTAATATCAAGCCAGTTTTGCATAAAGATTCGTCAGTTCAGGAGCTTGCCGACAAGACTACGGTTCCAGAACAGGATGCGGTTAGTAACTTACTGGCTAAATTATCTGATAACAATAATACTATCC
Source organism: uncultured Desulfobulbia bacterium (assembly GCA_964439085.1). Classification (GTDB taxonomy): domain Bacteria; phylum Desulfobacterota; class Desulfobulbia; order Desulfobulbales; family VMSU01; genus JAADIV01. Next base: position 47,166 of record CAYTNB010000002.1, read on the forward strand.
CGGCAAAACAGTCTGCCCTGGAGCCAAAAGCGGCCCCCCAGAAACCAGAATCGGTTGTAACTTCCGAATCATCACCAGCAAGCACAATAAAATCGCAGCTTAAAAATGTCGGAATTACCGGCGATGCTTTTGGTGATGCCGGCTATGACAAACAAAAGATTAGCGTTGATTTTTATAAAATTGACTTGCATAACGTCTTTCGACTCATTGGTGAGATAAGCGGCTCAAATATTGTCGTTGATGATTCCGTGCATGGCTCATTGACTTTGGCCTTGAATGATGTGCCCTGGGATTTTGTTTTGGATGTGGTTATGAATCTGAAGGATCTCCAAAAAGAGGAGCGTTATAATACCATTGTTATTTCACCCAAATCCAAGAATTTTACCTGGCCGCAGAGCAAAACTAAACAGGCTCTTGAAATGGAGGTACCTGGTAATCAACTACAAGTAAACATAGATAAGCAGTTGGCCCAGCCGCCCGAGGCCCTTGCTGCAAATTTGATTATTCAACGTGCCGATGCTCTGGTTAAAGACGGTAAATTGAAAGCAGCTCTACAACAGTATGAAGATGCCTATGATAAATGGCCGCACAATGCCGACTTGGCCAAGCAGATTGCCAATATATGCCTGGTGGATCTGGGCTATAATCAAAAAGCGGTGGATTATGCCAAAAATGCTCTGGCAATGAATCGCCAGGACGGAGACGCGGCCTTATTAGTTGCAGTTGGTTTAGCAAATATGCACCAGGCTGGCGCTGGTAAGTATTTTGAGCAGGCGGTGAGCGGTGAGCGACCGACACGGGCAGCCCTGGTAAGTTATGCCAGCTATTTGGAAAATAAACCGGATTTAAGCAAAAGCATGAATATTTTAGGACGTTATGAGGCGTTGTATGGCTCTGATTTGAATACGATGATCGCCAAAGCACGAGTCTATGATAAACTAAAACAACCTAATAAAGCCATGGCTGAATATAAGGCCATCCTATACTCCGGTTATGGGCTTGACCAGGATTTGGCCAAGTATATCAAGGGTCGTATAGCCACAGGTGTTAAGTGAGTAGTAACTGTTCATGTGCATCCCTGTGCAGTTACACTACAGTATTCATGGTATTTTCTAGCCCATCCGTGAATGGTTACAGTGAGTAAAAAATATTTTGGAGTGAAAAGCGATGACAGATACTACAATTAGGTACGAGAATTCTAACACAAGAATCATGTTTAGTATTCTTTGTGTGTTAAGTCTCGGAGCAATGCTTTTTTTGGGGGGTTGTGTTACAGCCACGCCCACTCCTGAGGAGCAGGCTGCTAAATTTATAGCCGAACAAACTAAAGGGGCTATAGATGGCAAAGCGACCCTAAAAACAGTGCCTGAAAAATCAACGGCTCAGCTCCCGATCCGTTTTCAGAGACCCTCTTATTTGCTGTCGGGGGGTGAAGACGTTAAGGCTGGTTTGGCCAATAAAATGACGCTGCCAGTTGGAGCCAGGATTACACCTGCGGGGCCTAAGCCTTTACGAGTGGTAATGCAGGAACTGGCCAAATTAAAGTCTATGAATATAAGCTGGGCCAGTGACGTGGACAGAAACGCCTCTGTTAATGTTACTATCATGCCCGAAGAAGATTTTTTTGAGGCCATTTCTAATTTATTGCGGCAGGTAGACTATTTTTACGAGATACATGGCACTACCATCATAATTAAGCATAAGGAGACCAAACGGTTTCATATCGCCATGCCTTTTATGGCAACAACTTATTCTACTGGAGTGGGTGGTGATGTACTAGGGAGTACAGAAGGCTCTAACATGAGCGGCACACTGAATATGACCAGTACTGATAATAGATTTGATATCTGGAAGAATATTCAGGGAAATCTGGATAAGATTTTGGAAATATGGTCGGTGCCAACTCCAACAAGTCAGCCGAATACGCCCGCTTCGGCAACGCCAGGTACAGCGGCAACAACGACTGCCCCTGCGGCGCCAGCAATAACCTACACTCCATCGCCAGATTCAGGTAAGGGATACTACACCATTGATCGGCCTATCGGTCTTATAACGGTTACGGCGCCAAAATCGTTATTGATAAAAATAACAAATTATCTCGATAACCTGAAGAAAGAACTGTACCGTCAAATTACCATTGAGGCCAAGATTGTCGAGGTAACTCTGACCAATGACAATAGCACCGGTATCAACTGGGATGATTTATTGAACAGTAGTCTCGGTTTTAACGTTGATTTTCAGAAAATGTCTTCTTCCTCCACTCACGCCCAGTTTCTTACCATCAATAATAAGAGCTTTTCTGCACTACTGGATGCAATGAAGCAGCAGGGCCATGTTGAGGTATTGTCCAATCCTAAAATAAGCGTTATGAATGGCCAGCCTGCCATGATAAGCGTGGGAGACAACGTAAAATATGTTGATAGTGTTAGCTCCACTACAGATGGCACAACGGGCAGTGTAACTTATACGGTTAATACTGCCTCCATTATGTCTGGGCTTGGTATGGGCGTGATTGCAACTATCGGAGAAGATAACGAGATTATTTTAAGTTTGACGCCGGTAACATCAAAGTTGACTACACCAATTGAGTACAAAGTCTTTGGCGCCAATCAGGTTGGCCTGCCACAGGTAAGTCTGCGGGAAATGAATACCATTGTCCGTGTAAAGGACGGAGAAATGCTTATCGTCGGCGGTCTGATAGATAACTCGTCGAGTTATGCAGATAACCATGTTTCCGGGTTGGGTAAAATCCCAGGAATTGGTAAATTATTTAGAAATGATGGCACTAATTCAACTAGAAAAGAACTAATCATTCTCTTGCGACCCCACATTATCTCACAATAGTTATAAGGGAGGCGGTTTAGTCCAGCCAGTTTTCCCCATATTTTTTTCTTGAAAACAGATGCCTCAGGTTGTATTGAGCATCTGTTTTCTTTTTTTGTGGAGGTACCTTCTTAATGGGTGCCCAAAATACGATAAGTGTGACGATTTACAAATAAAAAGGCCAGCAAAATGAATAAAGGAATGAAAAAGGCGAAGATTTTAATAGAATCGCTGCCCTATATCAAAAAATTTGCCAATAAAACCGTGGTTATCAAGTACGGTGGTCATGCCATGGTGGATGAAGAACTGAAAAAAAATTTCGCCCTGGATATCGTCCTGCTGAAATATATCGGTATCAATCCGGTTGTCGTGCACGGCGGCGGCCCGCAGATTAATAAATTCCTGGGAAAAATGAATATTAAATCAAATTATATTCAGGGGATGCGGGTTACCGATGGCGAGACCATGGATGTCGTGGAAATGGTTCTGGTTGGTAAGGTAAACAAGGAAATTGTCAGTCTGATCAATTTGCACGGTGGCAAGGCCGTGGGACTCTCCGGCAGGGATGGTGACTTGATTAAGGCCAAAAAATTGAACCTGACCAGCAATATAAAAGATACTCCTCCTGAATTAATTGATTTGGGAAGGGTAGGTCAAGTTACATCCGTCAACCCCGAGGTTCTGATTACCCTGGATAGGCATAACTTCATTCCGGTTATCGCCCCGGTGGGTGTTGGAGAGAATGGCCAGTCATTTAATATAAATGCCGATTTGGTGGCCGGGGCAATTGCCTCCCATCTCAAGGCGGAGAAGCTGGTTTTGCTCACCGATGTTGAAGGAGTTCTGGATAACAATAACCAATTGATTCCCTCAATTAACAGCCAGCAAATTGATGACTATATCGCCTCGGGACTAATCGCCGGCGGCATGATCCCCAAGGTAAAATGCTGCCAGGATGCCGTGAAATCCGGGGTCGGTAAAGCCCATATTATTGATGGTCGGCTTGAACATTCCCTCTTACTGGAAATATTTACCAAACAGGGAATTGGCACGGAGATTATTGATGAATAATAAAGATTTAATTTCACAAAGTGAAGCCGCCTTTATTGGCACATACAACCGTTTTCCCACCGCCATGGTGGAAGGCCGAGGCTGTTGGCTCACTGATGCCGACGGTAAGCGGTATCTCGATTTTCTGTCGGGGATTGCGGTATGCAGTTTGGGCCATTGTCATCCGGCAGTTACCAAGGCGATCTGTGAACAGGCCAGCCGCCTAATCCATGTTTCAAACCTCTTTTATACAGAGCCGCAAACCAGGCTTGCCACGATGCTGCTGGAAAATTCCTTCGCCGACCGGGTATTTTTTGCCAATTCCGGGGCCGAAGCCAATGAAGCAGCTATAAAACTTGCCCGTATCTACAGTCCGGCGGAGCGTTACGAGATAATTAGCCTGGAGGGGTCATTTCATGGCCGTACTTTGGCTACGGTGGCAGCCACCGGCCAGCCCAAATTCCATGTCGGTTTTGAGCCAATGCCGCAAGGTTTTAAGACAGCGCCCTTCACATACGATCAGAATCACATCGCAAGCGACCTTGCCGCTTTAGAAGAGATGATCAGCCCGCATACCTGCGCCATTCTCTGTGAACCACTACAGGGCGAGAGCGGTGTTCGGCCCTTAAGCAAAGAATATTTGCAAGGAATCCGCAATCTATGCGACAAGCATAGCTTATTGCTTATCTATGATGAGATACAGGTTGGCCTAGGCCGCACAGGGTCGCTATTTGCCTATGAACAGCTTGGTGTTACCCCCGATATTATGACTCTGGCCAAGGCCCTCGGCAATGGTCTGCCATTGGGCGCCATGCTGACAGTAAACAAGATAGCTGCCGCCTTTTCCCCAGGTACCCATGCCTCGACCTTTGGTGGCAATCCCGTGGCTTGTGCTGCCGGGGTGGCAGTGATGGAAACCATGCTGCAAGCAGATTTTATGCCTAAAGTGGTCGCAAAAGGGGCATATTTGGCGGCAGGTCTTGATCGACTTGTCAAAAAATATCCAATATTGGCCACCGGAGTCAGGGGGGCTGGCCTGATTCAGGCCCTGGTACTAAGCGATATTGGCATTAAGCAGGGGACGACCATAATTAATAGCTTATTCGAGCAAGGAATACTGGCTAATTTTGCCGGTAATGCGGTATTGCGGTTTATTCCCCCCCTCATTATAAGCAACGCAGAAATTGACCAAATGCTAACCGTGTTGGATCAGGTATTGACAGAATCATAACTCATAAATCCTAACACCTTCGTCTATAGGGGAAAGCACATATGGCTACGCTTGCGTCGGGTCATAACCCAATTGCTAACGTTATACTCCAGCATCGAATCAGTATTTTTATGCTGAATCTTGCAAAAAAAGTTTGCAAAAATTTTTTTTTTTTGTATTCATTAGCGTTTGGCTCAATCATCTTGGCAAGTGCTGAGTGCGTGATTGGGCCTGAATTATTTATGGTATCAGCAAAATGACCACACATTTAACTTCCATTTGGGATTTTGACCGCCACCAGCTCATGACCTTTATAGATAGAGCTAGGCAGCTCAAATCCGAGTCTGAGCGTGGAATGCGACACAGCAGCCTGGCCGGTAAAACAATTGGCCTTATATTTGAAAAACCATCCACTCGTACCAGGGTTTCCTTTGAAACGGCAATGTATGGCATGGGCGGCCAGGTAATTTACCTGCCGGGCCGGGACACACAGTTATCCCGAAACGAACCGCTGAAGGATATGGCCAGGGTAATGTCGAGATATGTGGATGGCCTGGTGGTCAGGACATTCGGCCAAAAAATTATCGATGAGCTGGCCTCCTACGCCTCTGTACCGGTAATTAACGCCTTAACTGACCTGCATCATCCCTGTCAGATATTAAGTGACGTGATGACCGTTATCGAAAAGAAAGGCTCCATCGCCGATCTGCATATTGCCTGGGTGGGTGATGGCAACAACATGGCAAATTCGTGGATCCACGCCGCCAGCCGTCTGGGCTTTCATCTTACCCTGGCCTGTCCAGAGGGATACGAACCAGATGCCAATATCATGGCCCAGGCAAGCGATAAGGCGGAAAAGCCCATAACTCTCTGCAAAGACCCCTATGAGGCAGTTAAGGGCGCCGATGTAATTAACGTTGATGTTTGGGCCAGCATGGGCCAGGAAGAGGAAGCTAATTCCCGCCTAAAGGTTTTTCGCCCCTATCAAATGAACAGCAACTTGCTGAATGCCGCCAATATTGAGGCCATTGTCCTGCACTGCCTTCCCGCCCACAGAGAAGAGGAAATAACCGAGGAAGTGCTTGAAGGCCCACAATGCGTGGCCTTTGACCAAGCAGAGAATAAAATGCACATCCATAAGGCAATTCTGGAAAGTTTGCTGCTTTCTTAATTTTGTAACCAGAAGTAAGCGAGCCTGCGAGACTCCGGAAGCACACAGAAAAAATGGCATAAGGTTATTACTTTTGTAGTTTCTGGTGACTTTGGCACTATTCCAATATAAAAAACCACCATAGTTTGCCGCCACAAAAAAAAGAAAGCAATAGTTGCTTTTTCAGTGTGGTTCTGGGTGGTTCTGTGACTAATACAATTTAAATAAAGAGAAAACCTATGAACTCAAAGATAAAGAAAATTGTGCTGGCCTATTCCGGCGGCCTGGATACCTCCGTAATTTTAAAATGGCTCTCAGAGGAGTATCAATGTCCCGTGGTGGCTTTTGCGGCTGACGTCGGGCAGACTGAGGACTGGCAGGCGGTACGGGACAAAGGGATGGCAACTGGCGCAGAGAAGGTGGTAATTTCCGATCTGCGGGAGGAATTTGTACGTGATTATGTCTTTCCTGCCTTTCGAGCCAATGCCATCTACGAAGGCTCATATTTATTGGGAACCTCTTTGGCGCGCCCGGTTATTGCCAAGGAACAGGTACGAGTTGCCGCTGAAAACGGCGCCGATGCCGTGAGTCACGGCGCTACTGGTAAGGGTAACGATCAGGTGCGCTTTGAAATGACCTACTTGGCCTTAAACCCGCAGCTTAAGATAATTGCCCCGTGGCGTATCTGGGATCTTAATTCTCGCACTAAATTAATGGATTATGCCAAAAGAAATGGTATTCCGGTACCGGTTACCAAGAAAAACCCCTATAGCTCCGATGAAAATCTGCTCCATATCAGTTTTGAAGGCGGTATTCTGGAAGACCCTTGGAATGAGCCTGATGAGGCCATGTTTAAGCTCAGCAAATCTCCTGAATCTGCTCCAGACAAGGCTACCTATATCGAATTGGAATTTAAGCAGGGTAATCCGGTGGCCATTGACGGCGAATCTTTAACAGCCGCCGCCATGCTGACCCGTCTCAATCAATTGGGCGGCGAAAACGCCATCGGGCGGCTGGATATGGTAGAGAATCGTTTTGTGGGCATGAAGTCAAGAGGGGTCTATGAGACTCCGGGCGGCACAATTTTGCGGATCGCCCACCGGGACTTAGAAACGATAACCCTGGATCGGGAGGTAATGAAGATTCGTGACAGTCTAACTCCCAAATATAGCGAAATGGTCTATAACGGTTTCTGGTTTGCCCCGGAAATGGAGCTTATGCAAAAAACCATGGACACGGCCCAGGCAACAGTCAACGGTGTTGTTCGCCTGAAACTATATAAGGGTAATTGCATTCCAATAGGTCGTAAATCGGATAATTCTCTTTATCAGGAGAGCTTTGCTACCTTTGAGGAAGACGATGTCTATACCCAGTCAGATGCGGCAGGTTTTATTCGTTTAAATGCCTTGCGCCTCACGATTCAGGCTTTAAATAAAAAAGGTAATTAATAATGAGTAAATCCACAGACGGGGCGACCAAGCTTTGGGGCGGACGTTTTCAGGAACGAACTGCTGCTTCGGTGGAGGCCTTTACCGCCTCTATTCAATATGATTCAAGACTTTACCGGTATGATATTGCTGGAAGTCAAGCCCACGCCAGGATGTTAGCCCGTCAGGGACTGATAACCGAGGTGGAATGTGAGTCTATTGTTAAGGGACTTAATGAGATTGAGCGTGAGATTGAGCGTGGTGATTTTGTCTTCAAATCTGAGCTGGAAGATATTCATATGAATATCGAAAAGGCCCTGGCAGATAAAATTGGCTCTGCCGGGGAGCGCCTGCATACCGCCCGCAGCCGCAACGATCAGGTTGCCCTGGATATTCGGCTTTACCTGCGAGCCGAAACGCACCATTTTCAAAATCTGTTGGTGGAATTGCAACGTAGCCTGGTTCGTCTGGCCCGTAAATATCAGCATACCGTGATGCCGGGCTATACCCATATGCAACGAGCCCAACCAGTATTGGCTGCCCACCATCTTCTGGCCTATTACGAGATGTTTGGACGCGATCGACAGCGCTTGGCCGATGGCCTGGTGCGGATCAATGTCATGCCCCTTGGCTCTGCCGCTTTGGCTGGCACCGGCCTCCCCATTGATCGACATTATGTGGCAGAACTGCTTGGTTTTCCGACGGTATCTGCTAACAGTATGGACTCAGTGGCGGATCGTGATTTTGTGATTGAATTTCTAGCCACAGCAGCCATGATTCAAGTGCACCTGAGCCGCCTGTCTGAAGAGCTGGTGCTGTGGGCAAGTGAGGAATTTTCCTTTATTAGCCTGGCCGATAGTTTTTGTACTGGTAGCAGCATAATGCCCCAAAAAAAGAATCCGGATATTCCAGAATTGATCCGTGGAAAGACTGGCCGGGTTACCGGCAATTTAATGGCCCTGCTCACCCTAATGAAGGGGCTGCCCATGACCTATAACCGGGATTTGCAGGAGGACAAGGAACCTCTATTTGATACCATTGATACTGTAGGGCCAAGCATTGGTATTATGACTGAACTCCTGGCCCACCTCGAATTCAACCGGGAACGTTTGGCACAGGCCACTACTGGCGGTTATATGACGGCTACTGATTTGGCTGATTATCTGGTGCGACAAAATATTCCCTTCCGGCAGGCGCATGCCATTGTGGGCCGAACTGTAGCTTACGGACTTGAGCAAGGGAAAGAGTTACACGAAATGAGCCTTGATGATTTGCGGCAGTTTTCTGACCAAATTGCCGATGATGTCTTTACCGTACTATCTGCCGCCGGCTCGGTGAATAGTCGGGTATCGATAGGCGGCACCTCCGGGCAAAGCGTGGCTATCGCTCTGGCAAAAGCCGAAAAAGAGTTGGAGTTGCAGTGAAGCAAGTGCGCATTACATTGAGACCTAACGCCCCACGAGGGGATACCGGAGTCTACGCTTACCAAGTGCCTCGTAAACCTTAATTAAAAAAATGAACATCGAACATCGAATTGCGGAAGTCGCTGCACCCCATCTGTTTAATGCCAAAAACACCTTATTCGACGTTCAATATCAGAGGATTTCGCTTACCTCAATGTTGAATATCGAAGGCTTTCGCTTACCTGAACTTTGCTCTTTTAAACCCAGTCGTAATCTACTGACCATTTCTCTCCTCTGCCTATTCTTTTCGATGCTGTGTGGCTGTGGCCGTAAAACTCTACCCATCCCCCCCCAAGATGCGGTTCCTGCCCCCATTACCGATCTAAGCGCTCATCAAGACGGTAATAAAATTGTCCTGAACTGGACGATTCCCAAGCGTACCACTGTAGGCTCCAGGCTACCGCAGATCAAGGCCTTTCAATTATTGAGAGCAGTAGTGACAGAGGATGCCTGTCTAACTTGCCCTGTATCTTTTACCAGCACGATTGAATTACCCCTAGATCAGGTCACACAAAACTTTAAGGCCAAGATAGGCCAATATTCCGAAACCCTTTTGCGGCCGGAACATCGATACATCTATAAAATAAGAACCAGGGCAGGTTGGCGTTTAATCAGCGACGATTCTAACCAGGTTGCCTTTCTCTGGCTCTCCCCCCCGGAGGCCCCCAGGGAACTTCAGGTCACGGCGGGAGATCAACAAATTAGTTTAAAATGGCAGGCAGCAACCAGGATGGTCAATGGCAATCCGCTGACTGGCGACCTGCGTTACCGGGTATACCGCGGCCTGAATAACAAAGATCTACAAGCCATTAGTGAGCCTGTCGCTACCCCCTCTTATGAGGATATCGGACTTTTAAATGGCCGCCATTATTATTATAAGGTCACCGCCGAATTACAACGTGATAATGCCCGGATTGAAGGACTGGCAAGCCCCATTGCCTCTGCCACCCCACACGACTTAACGGCTCCGCCTCCACCTCGAAATCTTGTTGTGGTCAAAATGGCAACAGGTATCAAAATATTATGGGAACGGACAACCAGCTCCGATTTAGCGGGATACCGGGTCTATCGGCGTCTGGCCGATGGTAAATTGACCAAAATAGGCGAGGCGGATGCCAGCGGCAATGCCTTTGTCGATCAAAAACCGCCCACTGGCCCTACCTCATGGTATTACGCCGTTACATCCTTTGACCGGGCCCAGCCTGCCAACGAAAGCACATACTCTCAGGAGATTATATATGAATCATTTTGATTATCGGAAAGGTTTGCTACACGCCGAGGACGTGCCGGTAACAGCTATCGCTGAAGCCATTGGCACCCCTTTTTATCTCTATAGCTCTGCCACCCTGACCAAACATTTTAAGGCCGTTGACCAGGCCTTTGCAAATATTTCTCACATTACCTGTTTCGCCGTAAAATCATGCTCCAACCTCTCCATTTTGGGAATGTTTGGGAGCATGGGCGGCGGCGCAGATATAGTGTCAGGCGGCGAATTGTTCCGGGCAGTCAAGGCCAGGATTGATCCCAAAAAAATTGTCTATTCCGGCGTAGGTAAAACAACAGAGGAGTTGCACTACGCCCTCACTACCGGCATCTTGATGTTTAATGTAGAATCGTTACAGGAATTGGAAAAATTGCAGGAAGTAGCAGCCAAACTTGACCTGCAGGCACCCATCGCCCTGCGGATTAATCCGGATGTCGATCCCAAGACACATGCCTATATTTCTACCGGTCTGGCCAAGAATAAATTTGGCATTCCCATCGAGCAGGCAGCGGAGATTTATCAGGCGGCGCAGAAAATGACCTATATTGAGGTTATTGGCGTGAGCTGCCATATCGGCTCCCAATTAACCACGGTAGCACCTTTTATAGAGTCCATGCACAAAGTGATTGCCTTCATCAAAGAATTGGCAAAATCTGGCATTCAGATTAAATATCTCGATATGGGCGGCGGCCTGGGAATTAAATATGATCAGGAAGAACCACCACAACCAGACGAGTATGCTGCCGCTCTTAAGGAACTAACGGCAGAGCTAAATGACTGCATCTTGATAATCGAACCAGGACGAGTTATAGTTGGAAACGCCGGTATTCTGGTGACCAAGGTTATTTATACCAAATCCGGCCAGAAAAAATTTATCATTGTCGATGCCGGAATGAATGATCTGGCTCGGCCAAGTTTGTATGATTCCTATCACGAGATATTGCCCGTACTTGAAACACAGAACGGCCTCCAGGAGGCAGATATTGTCGGGCCAATTTGTGAGACGGGAGATTTTCTGGCCAAGGGCCGCATGGCACCAATCTGTGAGCAAGGTGACCTACTGGCAGTTATGAGTGCGGGGGCCTACGGTTTTTCCATGTCATCCAATTATAATTCCCGGCCCAGGGTGGCCGAGGTCATGGTTAATGGTTCGGAATTTCAGGTTATCAGAAAAAGAGAGACCTTTGCGGATTTGATCAGAGGCGAGGCGGGGCCAGAGGACAAATAAAGGTCTGTAAGGAAATAACCGGGCTAATATTACGCCTAGGAGGCTGTCCGAGAATAGAAGCCGTGCGAAAAATTAGAGAATTGAGACCAGTTTATCGATCATTTCCAGGCAATAACAGCGCTATTAGACGAAAATTAGCAAAAAACTGGGCCAATTTCTCCGGCTTCGATGTCTGCGCTTATCTGCAGCAAGCTCCCTATTCTCGGACAGCCTCCCAGATTCAAACCTGGCCCGAAGATAAGATGTAAGATTGGCCAGGTTTTTTTTACAGGATCTAAGTATAGTGTAGCGGAGACTTCAGATGGCAGAGAACAAAAAACAACTTTGGCCATTACCCATACCATTTACCAAGATGAGTGGGGCGGGGAATGACTTTATTATTTGTGATCACCGCAAGCCCTTTTTGGCTGAGAATGAGATGGCGGAATTGGCCAGACTGATCTGCCGCCGCAAGTTTTCTGTTGGGGCCGATGGTCTTATATTGATCGAGAATGATCCACAGGTGGATTTTCTCTGGCACTTCTATAATGCCGATGGTAGTTTGGCGGAAATGTGCGGGAATGGGGCACGTTGTGCGGCCCGTTTTGCCTATGATTTAGGTATTGCCCCGGCATCAATGCGTTTTAAGACGGTGGCTGGGGTGATTGAGGCTGAAATTATCGAAGCGGCAGTGAAGCTTAAAATGACAACGCCTGTTGACTTACGGCTTGATCAGCAAATTACCATAAACTCTAAAGAAATCTCGGGCCACCACATAAATACTGGTGTGCCCCATGTGGTTATCTTTGTTGATGACATCACCAAAGTACCAATAATCGAGCAGGGACGTGCGGTTCGTAATCACGCCGTTTATCAGCCTGCCGGAGCCAATGTAAATTTTGTGGAGATGCGAGGGGCTCAAGAGCTGTACGTTCGAACCTATGAACGCGGCGTAGAAGGAGAAACCATGGCTTGCGGCACCGGAGCTGTGGCAGCTGCTCTTATTGCCGCCCGGATCAGACGCGCTGTGTCACCGGTGCGTATAATTACCTCGGGCGGCGACTCTCTGTATATTCATTTTCGCCTGGACACAGATAAGGATGTCCACGAAGTGTATCTTGAGGGCCCAGCCCATACTATTTATAGCGGACAACTGCGAGAAGACTCCTTAAAATGAGTAACTTTGATGCACTCGTAAAAAGTCTCGGAATGGCTAAGTAGCTAAGCGTAGACTGCGAAAAGTTTGATATACAGGTAAGCGAACGGAGTGAGACTCCAGGTAAGCAAACGAAGTGAGACTCCGAGGCGTAGTGATTTTTTAGGTGCAAGGCCATACATATGGTATACCTCTTGTTACAACGCAGTAGATCGGATTGCTATACCCCTTTTGGGTACTTATTACGAGACCATCAACTTTGGTTAACAATTTTATCGAATGGAGCGTTTTAAATCGTGTAGGGTGTTTTGTGTTTACACATTTTAATAATGTTTCTCTGAACAGAATAATAAACAGATTTAGTAACGATAAACCAAATGAGGAAGAAAAAAATGACTGAATTTAAAGGAGCATATGTAGCCATCGTGACACCATTTGCAGATGGCAAGCTGGATGAGCAGGGGTTATGTGACCTTGTAGATTTTCAGGTGACAAATGGTACTAATGGCATCGTGCCTTGCGGCACTACCGGTGAATCCGCTACCCTTAGTCATGAGGAACACCATAAGGTGGTGGAATTAACCATCAAAACGGTAAATGGGCGTACTCCGGTTCTGGCCGGCACCGGCTCCAACAGTACTAGCGAGACCATTGAGCTCACGAAACATGCCAAAGCGGCGGGCGCCGACGGTTCGCTAATAATTACACCCTATTATAACCGTCCTTCTCAGAATGGTTTATATCAGCATTTTAAGGCGGCTGCTGAGGCGGTGGATATTCCCATTATTATGTACAATGTTCCATCGCGCACAGGAATAAACATGTTGCCGGAGACGGTGTCTCGCTGCGCCCAGATTGAAAATATTGTCGGAATCAAGGAGGCAACAGCCGATCTGAACCAGATAAGCGAGATTATCCGCCTCTGCCCAGATGATTTTTCTGTTCTGTCTGGTGATGATTTTACCTCAATGGCCACCGTTGCTATTGGCGGCAAGGGACTGATTTCAGTAACCTCAAATGTAGCGCCCAAGGATGTGGCGGATATGATCAATCTGGCCCTGGCTGGTGATTTTACCAAGGCTAAGGATTTGCATTATAAACTGTTCCCCTTGATGCAGGCCATGTTTTATGAGTGCAACCCGGTGCCGGCCAAGGCCACCCTGGAATTGATGGGTAAGATTAAATCGGGATCGCCAAGATTACCATTGGCTCCCATAAGTGCCGTGAATTTTGAGAGATTGAAGAAGGCTATTTCCGAATATGGGTTATTGGCCTAGAAACTATTTTAGTAACTTACAGATTGTTTTTTCGGAGTCTGCGCTTACCTGTTTTTTAGAAAATAATTTATAAGGTACTAGGTAAGCGTAGACTCCGATACCCCCTCTTGGGGTGTTAGTAACTATTCAGCTAAGAGATATAAAATATGACTAGAGTTATTATTGCCGGAGCAGCCGGTCGGATGGGGCGAAGAATTGTCTGTATGGTAAACGAGCATAAAGATCTGCAGGTTGTGGGCGGCTTTGAGCGGCCCGGCTCTCCTGAGATTGGCCAGGATTTAGGTGAGATTGGCGGTTACGGCCAGTCCGGTATCAAAATTGTTGACGATCC
>CAYTNB010000003.1:0-33535 GCA_964439085.1 uncultured Desulfobulbia bacterium
CTCAACAAACCACACTCTTGACTTTATAACATCTCGGAATGTAAGGGTGTTCATGGAGCGCTTACCTTGATTTATACCCCCTCGTGGGGTGTTAGGCACTTTAACAGGCCGCAAACTCTGCTCATTCACCAGCCCTGATCCAGGTAATCAGCCAAGGTTAATATCTTTCTGCCTTTTTGCAAGCTAATGACAATTATTAATTGCATAATATAGATTATATCTGAAAGAATAAATTGCTCATGTTATACCGTAACTATTAAAAATAATTATCAAAAGGAGATGTAGTGAAAAAAACAATCTCTGGTTAATCTGACCGATATTGTTGAGGCGCAATTGCCGCCGTTAACTATGAACTACGAGAAGACCCCGATGAAGGTGCTAAATAATGGTCATACCATTGAGGTGGAGTATGAGCCCGGCAGCACCCTTAGTAGTTGACGGCCACGGCTACACCCTGAAACAATTTTATTTTCATACTCCAGGCGAGAATGAAAATAAGGAAGATGGGACGGTTAACGCCGCTGATTTATTACCTCCAGCCATGATTATTATCGTTTTAACGGCTTGCTGACAACTCCACCATGCTCAGAGAGTGTTATCTGGCTGGTTATGAAGGATCATTCAATTGTTTCTGCGGCTCAGGCCGCCAAGCTTGGCCAGGCTGTAAACGTTGATAATAATCATCCACTTCAACCATTGAATGTCAGGGAGATTATGAAGTAATTTTGTCAACCTCAAGCTGCATTACAAGGCCGTGATCAGATGATTACGGCTTTTTTTATGTTTACTGATAGCGCAAATGCGTTTATTTTACTTTCCTTACCCGTTAAAAGGGAATTTGCTCAACTTCGCATTGGAGTTGTTCTTACAATACAATCGATAATTCACAAAGGATATATGATATGGCGCATGTCAATGAAAATTACCTTAAGCTCAAGGCGGGCTACCTCTTTCCGGAAATAGGTCGGCGAGTCCAGGAGTTTGCCAGGGCCAACCCTGATGCCAATTTGATCCGCCTGGGAATTGGAGACGTCACCAGGCCCTTGGCCCCAGCGATAATCAGGGCCTTTCATGAAGGCATAGATGATCTGGCTAAAGAGGAATCCTTTCATGGCTATGGCCCAGAGCAGGGTTATCAATGGTTGAGCGAAGTTCTTGTCGAAAAGGCCTATAAACCTTTGGGGGTGGAGCTGAAACCCTCTGAAGTGTTTATTTCCGATGGTTCCAAATGTGATACCGCAAACATTCTGGATATCTTCTCTCTGGAGAATAAGGTTGCCATCTGCGATCCAGTTTATCCGGTTTATAACGATACCAATGTTATGATCGGCCGTAGTGGTGAGGCGGACAGTCGTGGTTATTATGCAGGCATAACCTATCTCCCCTGTACGGCGGAAAATGATTTCAGTCCGGCTCTGCCCTCCGAAAAAGTAGATATCATCTATCTCTGTTATCCCAATAATCCCACTGGTACCGTGGCGACCAGGGAGCAGTTGCAGGCCTGGGTGGATTATGCCATTGCCAATGAGTCCATAATCCTCTTCGATGCTGCCTATGAGGCCTTTATCCGCCAGCCGGATATTCCGCACTCTATTTACGAAATCCCAGGCGCTAAAAAATGCGCCATTGAGTTCCGGTCATTTTCAAAGACTGCCGGCTTTACCGGGGTACGCTGTGGCCTGACGATTGTACCCGAGGAGCTTGGTTCTTACACCTCCAAGGGAGAAAAAATTACCTTAAACCAATTATGGAATAGGCGGCAATGCACCAAGTTCAACGGTGTTTCGTACCCGGTTCAGAAAGCTGCCGCCGCCGTTTACTCAGATGAAGGCTGGCTGCAAATTACTGAAACTATCGATTATTATCTAAACAATGCTCGACTCATTCGTGAAGGGCTGACAGCGGCAGGGATTACCTGTTTCGGCGGGGTTAACTCTCCCTATATATGGTTAAAGACTCCGGCGGGGATTGCCAGCTGGGATTTTTTTGATAAGCTTTTGACTGAATGTCATGTAGTGGGAACACCGGGCAGCGGCTTTGGGCCAAGTGGCGAGGGCTATTTCCGCCTGTCGGCCTTTGGTGGCGTGGAGAATGTTCAGAAAGCCATTAAGCGTTTCAGGGATAAATGGGGGAGTTAAAACACCCCGTGTTCGTGTAATATGTTCAGGCCGATTATTATTAACACCACGCCGCCGACGACCTCGACCTTAGGACCAAGCCTGGAAGAACTGCTGGCGAAATGCCCCAGGTGGATGCCAATGGCCGTAAGGAAAGTGGCGACAATGCCAATGACCAGAGCCGGAAACCAGATGTCTACCTTTAATACTGCAAAACTGAGCCCCACGGCCAGGGCATCGATACTGGTGGCCACGGCCAGCGTTACCAAGGTGCGCCCTCTGGTGGGGTCACCAGGTTCCGCATCTTCTTCATCCCGCAGAGCCTCAATAACCATTCTGCCGCCTACAAAGGCTAAAAGAGCAAAGGCGATCCAATGGTCTACCTGCTCAATAAGTGAGCGTACCGAGAGTCCGAGGCCCCAACCGATAATATTCATTCCTGCCTGAAAAAGGCCGAAATGCCAAGCCAACCTGAAGGTATGGCGCATGGTTACTCTCGGCAGCGTAATCCCGGCGGACAGGGCCACGGCAAAGGCATCAACTGCCAGAGTCACGGCAATGAGAAGGATAGCGTTAAAAGACATGGCTTGAACTGTGCTCACGCATTATGGCCTAGCAGGTAGCGTAACTCCGAAAAATATAAAATTGTCATCATTGCTTTTAACCGACACCATATAATAAAAATAATAAAAACCTTGGGGTTTGCAAATGCCTAAAATAGTCACATTTATTGGCTGGCACGATAGCGGTAAAACTACACTGGCTAGTCAAGTGGTCAGTAATTTAAAGGAAAGTGGATACCAAGTGGCGGTGATCAAGTCAAGTGAAGAGACTAAGATCGCCTTCGACACACCTGGTACGGATTCATATAAACATCGGCAGGCCGGGGCTGATTCTGTCCTTTTTGTGGCCCCTGACCAGATGGTTATGATGACCGAAAATAGGCATGCATCACTTACCACCCTGGCTCATCGTTATTTTGCCGATGCCGATATTGTGATTGGCGAGGGTTTTAAAACTGCTAGCGGAGTATCCAAAATTGAGGTGGTGCGTGATCCCAAGCAGAAGCTGCGAGAGACTGAAGAGGGCATTATTGCCTTGGCCACTGATCTGGAAATCGTTCACGATTGCCTCTTTGA
Source organism: uncultured Desulfobulbia bacterium (assembly GCA_964439085.1). GTDB lineage: Bacteria > Desulfobacterota > Desulfobulbia > Desulfobulbales > VMSU01 > JAADIV01. The sequence goes on from CAYTNB010000003.1 coordinate 3,257, forward strand.
TATTAATGATAGTCACGCTATTACCGACTTTATAAAAAATCGTTTCCTGGCCGATGCCGTCCCAAAGAGTCCTAAAAAAACGATGCTGTGGGTCAATGGTCGCAGTATTCCCCTGAAATCATTTGTACAGGATGCCCTTTCTGAGACCATTGCCGGCTTTGTAAATTCCCTTAATGGTACGGAGAATGCCAAAGAGATTGAAGTTAAAATTAATATAACTTGAAGGTATGTGCAAAAAAAGATCATGATTTCACTCTCAGTAATGGATTATGCCATTAAGGAAGCACGGCTGGCTGGACAGTTATTGCCGCGCCCCTAACAATTGTTGCTATACCGCAAGAATCGAGCAATTGCGTGTTGGATTTTCTCTTTTTATTAACAAAGGATACGGGGAAGCAGAGTTTAGAATTGCCGTCAATCCTGATTTTGTCGGTTCCGGTTATGGCCGCAAAATTATTAAAAAAACTTTAACTATTGGTTTTTTGGAACATAAGTTTAAAACCATTTCTCTAATTGTGAGAAAAAATAATCCTATTGCGCAGCGACTGTATGCGAAAAACTGGTTCAAATTATGTGGCGAGACAACAGAAAATATACAAGGGCAACATATCGTTTTTTTTATAATGAATTTGTGTGAAAATAATTTTGATGGTCTCGTAAATAGTCTGAATTTTGCATTTTCACCACAGATAACCTATTGAAATCATTAGGCGCGAAAAGTGTCTTTTTGACTTTTTACGAGAACATCAATTTTAAAGCAGGAGAGAATTAATGTCTGAAGCGTTAGTTATTATTGATGTCCAAAATGATTATTTCCCTGGCGGAAGCATGGAGGTGGTTGACCCGGAAGGTGCAGCTCTAAAGGCAAAATCTTTACTTGAAGCTTTTCGAAAAGAAAACAGCCTAATAGTCCATGTCCAACATGTATCTACGAGAGAAGGAGCAACTTTTTTCTTGCCAGGAACACTGGGCGTTGAAATACATGAAAGTGTACTTCCGTCAGGTGACGAGAAAATCGTCATTAAAAACTTTCCAAATAGTTTTCGAGGCACTGACTTAGCAGAGTTTTTACACCAGCATGGTGTGAAAAAAATAACCTTTTGCGGCATGATGTCACATATGTGCATAGATGCTACTGTTAGAGCAGCATTCGACAAAGGGTTTATTTGTACTGTTGCAGATGATGCGTGTGCAACAAGAAATTTATCGTACGGTGGAATAGACGTTTCAAGCTCAAATGTACATGCATCATACATGGCAGCGCTTGGTGCTGTTTATGCCAATGTAACCTCTTCAAAAGAAATTATTGAACAAATCAGCACATAACCAATAAATGCACTTGGCCGCAAGAACGTCTGCGGCCCTACGGGGTTTAGTCCGTGGGTGGCAAGTGATCATGGGCGATATAGGAATGTTGATTTTTTTATGATCAGCCTGATTCGAACTTGTTTGCTCAAAAGCCAAGCAACTTCAGATTGTAACAAAGGATTTGTTGCCATGACGGAAAACAATAAAATTTCTGCAACATCGGACGGCAAAGTGGTAATAATTTGTTTAATACTTTCTTTGGCTATATTCGCTATTGATTCATTAATTCCTCTTGGGGTTGCGGGAGGAGTGCCATATATCCTTGTTGTTCTAATCTCGCTTTTGGTCCCACAGAAAAAATTTACCTGTTTACATGGCTCTTCTCGGGTCAGTGCTTACTGTTGTTGGTTTTTATTCGTCCCCGACCGGTGATGAATTATGGAAAGTTCTCGCCAACCGCTCACTTGCTTTGTTTGCTATTCTAAGTGTTCAAAGAAAAAGCATGCATGAAGAAAAAGAAAAAGCGTTATCGGAAGTAAAAATACTAAGCGGCTTTCTTCCTACTTTGTGCTTCATGTAAAAAAATTAGGGACGACCAGGGTTATTGGAATCAGCTTGAATCCTATATTAGAGACCATTCAGAAGCTGAATTCAGTCATGGTATATGCCCTGGCTGTGCAAAAAAGCTTTACCCCAATCTTGAGTTGGACTGGACGATGACACGACAAGCACATAAAAAGCACAGCCGTGACCGTCTAGCTGAGGTGTTGTTCCGCTGTACCAGGGTTATTGGCAGATTAACGATGGGCCTCCCAGTCGTTGGAACGTCTATATTGAATGTCCGATGTCGGAGTATTCGCTTACCTGGATGTTCAAATAGTTGAATATTTCTCCGCCTCATATTAACTCCTGAGGAATTCCATACCGTGGGTGTCTGAGCCTGATAAGTATAAATACCTAAAAACTCCTTGACAACCCTCCGTAATTATGAATAAGAAAGTAATAGGGGGTTGTTTTAACCCGGAAGCATTCCCCAGGTTTTTATGCCATACACCGTAAAAAAGCGGTGCCACCCCGTTCCGGAGTCCACAGCAGGAGGTTGTTATGCCAAGAACATTCAACGAATCCGAACTGGCCCCATTGAGTCGCCGTGATTTCATCAAGGCCTGTACCACGGTTGCGGCGGCTTTGGGATTATCTGACGCTATGATTCCCAGGTTGGCAGCAGCTGCCGCCAACCCCGCCCGCCCCCCGGTTGTCTGGCTTCATTTTCAGGAGTGCACTGGTTGTACGGAGAGCCTGCTCCGCGCCTCTCATCCTGATCTTGCCCGCCTCATTCTTGACCTCATCTCTCTGGATTATCACGAAACTTTAATGGCAGCTGCCGGTCACCAGGCCGAAGATGTCCTCAAAGAAACTATCGAAAAATATGACGGAAAATTTATCTGCGTAGTGGAAGGGGCCATCCCCACCAAGGATAATGGCATCTATTGTAAAATAGGCAACCGCACGGCCATGGATATCCTGGCCGATACGGCTCCCCATGCCGCTGCCATTATCGCCATTGGTTCTTGCGCTTCCTTTGGCGGCATTCAGGCCGCCGACCCTAATCCCACAGGTGCGGTTGGCGTCAAGGAGCTGGTCAAGGATAAACCGATTGTTAATATTCCCGGCTGTCCTCCCAACCCTGTTTCGTTCCTGGGCACAGTTCTCCACTACCTGACTTACAACAAACTCCCTGCTTTGGATAAATTGGGGCGACCCATGTTTGCCTATGGCCGTAAGATTCATGACCAATGCGAACGACGGCCTCATTTCGACGAGGGCCGTTTTGTTGAACAATTTGGTGATGACAAACATAAACAGGGGTATTGCCTATACAAGGTAGGCTGTAAGGGGCCGGAGACCTTCTCCAATTGCCCTGTGGTGCGTTTTTGTGATGTTGGCGCCTGGCCCGTGGGAGTGGGGCATGGCTGTATCGGTTGCACCGAGCCTGCATTTTGGGATACCATGAGTCCATTTTATGAACGGCTGCCTGGTGTGAAAATTCCAGGTGGCGGTCAGGGCATTGTTGCCGGGGCTGAATCGACCGGTAAGAAAATTTTGGCTGTCACTGCGGCGGCCATTGGTATTCACGCCGCAGTGGGAATTGGTAAACGGATTAAAAAAGGGTCTGACCACGACCGGACAACGGAGGACTAAACCATGGCACAAAGAATAACAGTCGATCCCATTACCCGGATTGAAGGGCATTTACGAATTGATGCCGAGGTTGAAAACGGTAAAATAAGCAAGGCTTGGTCTTCCGGTCAAATGTGGCGAGGAATTGAGGTTATCTTGCAGGGCCGCGATCCTCGTGATGCCTGGTTGTTTACTCAACGGATTTGCGGGGTATGCACCACGGTACATGCCCTGGCCTCCGTGCGTACGGTGGAAAACGCACTGGGTCTGGAGATCCCCTTAAATGCCCAATATATTAGAAATATGGTTATGGCCATTCATACTCTCCATGACCATATTGTCCATTTTTATGCCCTGTCCGCTCTGGACTGGGTGGATGTGGTTTCAGCCCTGCAAGCGGATCCCAAAAAAACCGCCGCTCTGGCAGGCAGCCTTTCAGAATGGCCGGGCAATGGCGTGAAGCGCTTCAAGGCGGTTCAGGAAAAGGTCAAAGCCCTGGTGGATAGCGGCCAGCTTGGGCCTTTTGCTAACGGCTATTGGGGGCATTCGGCCATGACTCTGCCGCCGGAGGCCAATCTTATGGCGGTGTCCCATTATCTTGAGGCCCTGGATTACCAGCGCAAGGCCAATCAGGCCCTGGCAATCATCACCGGTAAGACCCCTCATATCCAAAATTTATCCGTGGGCGGCGTCACCACGGCTATTAATCTGGACAATGAGGCTACGCTCAATATGGAGAGGCTTTATTGGATGAAGCAGTTGATGGAAGAGGTGCAAGGTTTCATTAAGCAGGTTTATTTGCCCGATGTGATTGCCGTTGGTGCCCTCTACAAAGAGTGGACGCAATACGGGGCAGGGGTGACGAATTATCTGGCGGTGCCGGATATGGTGCTGGATACGGCGGGTACTAAATTTGACCTGCCCGGCGGCACCATAATGAATGGTGACCTCGGCACCGTAAAGCTGATTAAAAGTTTTCATGATGATTATTTCCGTGACAACATCGTGGAATCTATTGCCCATGCCTGGTACGACGGCGACTGGAGTCGTCACCCCTACGAAGAGGACACCATTCCTAAATATACCGATTTTCAGGATGATGGTAAATACTCCTGGCTTAAGGCCCCGCGTTTTCAAGGAAAACCAATGCAGGTTGGCCCCTTGGCCCAGGTTCTTGTTGGCTATGCCTCGGGGCATGAGTTGACTCAAAAATACGTTGATAGCACCCTACAGAGAATAAGTGCCGTGGCAGGAGTACAGGTGGGGCCTGCCGCCCTGCATTCCACTATTGGCCGCCATGCGGCCCGTGCCATCCGGGCGGCTATGCTGTCTGATCTGGCCCTTGATCATTGGCAGCTTTTGGTCGATAATATTGGCCGGGGCGACCTTGAAATTTTTAATCCTCCCACCTTTCCCAAAGGTGAACAGCGTGGTTACGGCTTCCATGAGGCCCCGCGTGGCGCTCTCTCGCACTGGATTGTTATTCGGGATGGGCGAATTAAGAATTATCAATGCGTAGTTCCTTCAACCTGGAATGCCGGTCCACGTGATCAGGACGGTCAGCCCGGCCCCTACGAGGCCTCGCTGGTTGGCAACCCCATTGTTGACGCCAAAAGGCCCCTTGAGGTCCTGCGCACTATTCATTCCTTTGATCCCTGCATTGCCTGCGCCGTCCATACGCTTGATCCGAGCGGACGGGAAATGGCAGAGGTAAAGGCGGTTTAGGTCGTTAGGCAGAAGGCATAAAAACCATAAACCTTGGAAAGGGGGAGTTGGTCATGCAATATGAAAGAAAACTGGCTTGGAGTTGGTTGCTGCGTTTGTATCATTGGGTTATGGTGTTGTCTGTACTTGTTCTGGCCCTTACCGGGCTTTATATTCATCACCCCATAACCAGCAGTCTTACCGGCGGTGGGCATTTCCCCATGGCCGATATACGTTATATCCATTTTATTACCGCTTTTTTATTCAGCGGCGCTATTATAGCTAGAATTTATCTAGCCCTTTTCGGTAATCGGCAGGAGAGTCTGTGCTCATTGGTACGGCACCTTCCTGAGTATATTGCCGACGGCTGGCTGGCCTTGCGTGGTTACCTTTATCTTGAAAAATTCCAACATAAGGGCTTGGGACATAATGGTTTGGCAACGATCACTTATTGCCTGACCGTAAGCCTTGCCATATTACAAATTATCAGCGGCTTTTATATGCTCTTCCCGGAAAGTTCCTTCTGGCAAAGCTGGGGACTCGCTATCTTTGGTCCTCAACAATCGGCCCGTTATGTTCATCACTTGATAATGTGGTATTTTGCCATATTTGCGATGGTGCATGTCTATATAATCATCTGGAATGAGATTAAACAACCAGAAGGCATGCTTTCTTCCATGCTGGGTGGGTATAAGTTTAAACCACGAAAAATACAGGGATAATTGCTGCCAGAAAGCATAGATATTGAGCTGCATATCCAGGGCATTGTGCAGGGGGTAGGATTCAGGCCCTTTGTTTACCGCCTTGCCCAGGAATTTTCCATAACCGGCAGTGTGGCCAATACTGCCAACGGTGTAGTTATCCAGCTTTCATCACCTGGGGGCAAGCTAGCTGATTTTATTTGTGCTCTGCGTGAAAAGTCCCCAGCCATGGCTCGAATCACGGCGATTGATCAGCGCCCCTGCCTGATTGCGGCAAGCACATCTTTTACTATTCGAGAAAGCCAGGCCGGGTGTGGTTCCCATGGCGTCATTCCACCCGACACCTCCATTTGCCCGGATTGTCGGCGGGAGTTGTTTGATCCAGGCGACCGGCGTTATCATTATCCCTTTATTAACTGTACTAATTGCGGCCCCCGTTTTACGATTATCTCGCAAATTCCCTACGATCGGCTCAACACCTCCATGCACAACTTCAAAATGTGCGGCCCCTGCCTCACGGAATATCAGAACCCCGCAAGCCGTCGTTTTCATGCCGAGCCTAATGCCTGTGCGGACTGTGGCCCGAGTTTAAGTTGGCATAAGGCCAATGGTGAGCATTTGCCCGTCGCGGAACCCGTTATGCAGGCATCGGCCGCCTTGAAAAATGGCAAAATTATCGCTATTCGGGGCTTGGGTGGCTTTCACCTGGTAGTGGATGCTGAAAATGCGGCGGCGGTAGAGAATCTGCGGCACCGTAAAGGACGGCCCTCAAAACCCTTGGCGGTGATGGTTGCAGATTTGATGGCCCTGCGGCGTTATTGTCGGATAACATTGGCGGAAGAAGACCTTGTCGTTTCTCCGGAGCGGCCTATTGTGCTGCTCCGAAAAAAAGAAGGTATGGCACTGGCCGTGAACCTAGCTCCGGGAATCATGGAATTGGGATGCATGCTGCCTTATACCCCCCTGCATTATTTGCTTTTTGCTGTCCCGGATGCCCCTGTCGCCTTGGTGATGACCAGCGGTAACCTGAGCGGTATGCCAATATGCACCAGTAATGAGCAGGCCCTGGCTCAATTGCCCGGCATTGCTGACTTCTTTTTGCTGCATAATCGAGAAATCTTAACCAGGGCCGATGATTCAGTGGGCCGATATATGGCTGGCACTTACCGTATTTTCAGACGCTCCAGAGGATATGTGCCGCAAGCCTGTAAACTTTCTTGCCACCAGCCTGAGATTATTGCCTGCGGGGCGGAGTTAAAAAATACCTTTTGTTTGACCAGGGGCGATAATGCCTTTTTGAGTCAGCATATTGGTGATTTGAATAGTGCCGCAAGCCTTGATTTTTACGTTGAGAGCATTGATCACCTGAAAAAGCTGCTTAATATTACGCCGGTGGCGGCAGTTTGTGACGAACACCCTGATTACCAGAGCAGTCGTTATGCGCAAGCATTGGGCCTCCCGCTCATCAAGGTGCAGCATCACCATGCCCACGCTGCTGCGGTTATGGCAGAACATGGGCTGAACAGATGTCTGGCCGTAGTAATGGATGGTACGGGCTGGGGGCCTGACAATACCGTATGGGGCGGTGAGGTGTTGTTGGCAGATTTAGAAGGGTATAAGCGCCTGGGGCATTTACAAACCTTACCCATGCCGGGTGGGGATCGGGCAGCTCGGGAGGGCTGGCGTTTGGGGCTTGCGGCAGCCTGGCTCACAGGTCTGGCGGGGAGTGATTTGCCGCCGGCATTACGGGCAATTCCCATATCAAAACAGCAAATTATTAACGATATGTTGACTAAAGGAATTAATAGCCCTCTTACTTCCAGTGCTGGGCGGCTTTTTGATACTGTGGCATCCCTCCTGGGTGTCAGGCAGAATTCTGAATATGAGGGACAGGCTGCCATAGAGCTTGAGGGCTTGGCCTTACAGGCAATGGCTGGGCGGCCTATAACAAAATACTTGATGGCAGAGTCCTGTTTGCCGGTAAAGATAACAAGAGATGAAAAAATAATTCAAACTGTGCCCATGTTGCAAAAGATGTTAGAATTATCGCATTATGACAAGCCGGAGCGTTTGGCTCTGCATTTTCATATTTGGCTTTGTTATTCCGTGGCTGCTCTGCTTAAAGAGATCTCCCCACCACCAGATGTGCCACTGGTGCTGGCAGGTGGCTGTATGCAAAATAATTTACTGTTTACCGGGTTGTCAACTTTATTGGGGCAGCAAAATAAAATTGTCTATAGCGGGGAGAAAATCCCGACAAATGATGGCGGCCTGGCCCTTGGGCAGGCCGTTATAGGAGGAGGTCTTTATGTGTTTGGCTGTTCCCATGCGGGTTATTGAGGTTAAAGGTTTGGAGGATGAACTTATTATCTCGCCCAGTGCCCAGGTAGAATTAGAGGGGCTGCGGCAGGAGGTGAGGCTGGATATCGTTGACCGCTGGCCAGAGCCGGGGGATTATGTGATTGTACACGCCGGTTTTGCCATTCATACCCTGTCGGCTGCAGAGGCTAAAATAAATCTTGACCTGATGTATCAAATGGCGGAGGGGCTTGATGGTGATGGCTGAGATCAAGGAGAGTCTGGGGCATATGCGGGACAGAGAGCTGATTAATGAGCTTCTGGGGAGAATAGCCGGGCGGATAAAAGAGCCTATACGGATCATGGAGGTATGCGGCACTCATACCATGGCCATTTTTAGACACGGTTTACGCACTATGTTACCGGAAAAGATTGAACTTGTTTCTGGACCCGGCTGCCCGGTATGCGTGACTGCCGCTGGTCATATCGATAGTTTTATCGATCTGGCTCAGAGACCGGGTATTCATCTTGCCACATTCGGAGATCTTTACCGGGTACCGGGCACTGCTGTTGTCCAGAGCAACTCTCTAGCCCAGGCGGCGGCCAATGGCGCCAAAATTGACATGGTCTATTCCCCCATGGAGGCCTTGGCCATAGCCCAAGCCAACCCTGATGAATTGGTAATTTTTCTGGGAATTGGCTTTGAGACCACCACGCCGACGGTGGCAGCGACTATCTTGGCGGCCCAAGAGGCTGGGGTTGGTAATTTCGCCGTTTATTCCGTCCAAAAACTTATGCCGCCTGCTCTAACCGCCCTTTTTGACGAGGATATGGCTATTGATGGTCTGCTCTGTCCGGGGCATGTCAGTGCAATTATCGGTGCACAGGCCTATGAACCGTTGGTTGCCCAGTTTCGGTTGCCCTGTGTAGTGGGAGGCTTTGAGGCGGCAGATATTCTGCAGGCCTTACTTATGCTTATCAAGCAGCATGAAAGCTTTGTGGCGAAGGTGGAAAATGCCTATACCAGGGTGGTAAGTTGGGAGGGAAATGTCCGGGCACGCCAGGTAGTTGACAAGGTGTTTAGACCAGGGGCTGCAATGTGGCGGGGTTTGGGTGAAATTTCGGCCAGTGGCCTGGAGATTCGACCGGAGTACGAACAATATGATGCGGAGAGCAGGCTTGACTTGAAACCTGTAGAAGCAACTGAGCCGCCAGGATGTCTTTGTGGAGCGATATTGAAAGGACTTAAATCACCAAAGAACTGCTCTTTATTTGGAACGTGCTGCACTCCAGTAAGTCCAGTTGGTCCTTGTATGGTCTCTAGTGAAGGCACCTGTGCCGCCTTTTATAGATACGCAGGAAATTAAGACATAATGAGGCAACGATAGTATGGTGGAGACAATCCTTTTAGATCACGGTAGCGGCGGTTTGGCGAGTCAGAAGCTCATCAAGGGTTTTATGAACTGCCTGGACAATCCTGCCTTAAATGAGTTGGAAGATTGTGCGGTTATCGATATGCCGCCGGGCCGCCTGGCCTTCAGCACCGACTCCTACGTGGTTGATCCCATATTTTTCCCCGGCGGTAATATTGGTGATTTAGCAGTACACGGTACGATTAATGATTTAGCTATGCGTGGGGCGCGGCCTATGGCTTTGAGCCTGGGGTTTATCCTGGAGGAAGGTTTACCTCTGGCAGATTTGAAGAAAATCATCGACAGTATCGCCCTGGCCAGTAAAAAAGCCAAGGTGCCGATAGTAACCGGCGATACAAAGGTAGTGCCGCATGGTAAGGGCGATAAGATTTTCATTAATACTTCCGGCGTTGGTATAGTGCCTGCGGGCTTAGATTTAGGGGCCAGACAAGTTCGGGCAGGTGACACAATTATTCTTTCCGGCACCATAGCTGACCATGGTATAACGATCATGGTGGCTCGTAACAAATTGGCCTTTGAAGGTGATCTTAGCAGTGATACGCAAGCCCTGCATAATTTAACTTCTGCCTTGAGCGAGCGGGCAGATGGGGCACTGCACGCCATGCGAGACCCGACTAGGGGCGGTGTAGCAACCACCTTATGTGAAATAGCCGAAACGGCCGAAGTTTCGATGATTCTGGACGAAGCGGCGATTCCTGTCCGTCCTCAGGTGCAAAGCGCCTGTGAACTACTTGGTCTGGAACCGCTTTATTTGGCCAACGAGGGGAAGTGTTTGGTTGTGGTGGCCGAAGATTTTGTTGATGACGCTCTTCGGATAATGCGGCAAAGGCCGGAAGGCAAAAATGCGGTAATTATTGGTCGAGTGGAAGGCGGCCTGGCTGGCCGGGTAGAAATAACGACCTTGGCAGGGGGACGACGGTTGGTGACAGCCCTCACTGGTGAGCCGCTACCGCGTATTTGCTGATTCTGGACTCAGGAAACAGAGGACAATGCGGTTATCTGAAATCTATATCTTTGCTCACTGAGCTTGCCGCATTGTATAAAAGGAAATAACACAATGCGAGAACAAATCAAATCTATATGGTCTGGTGAATTACGGGAGTATTTTAAACAGCATAATGAAAATGATTATCTCTTGGTGGACGTTAGGCAGCCCAAGGAATACACCAGGGAACATATCCCGGGAGCCCAATTGGTTCCTCTAAAAACGCTCACCAACGTATTACCTGATCTGCCTGTTGACAAGGATCTGCTTTTTTATTGTGCCAGAGGAGTTCGCTCAAGGGTGGCCGCCGATTTTTGTGCCGACAGTGGTTTTGACCCACAGAAAATGTATAGCCTTACGGGCGGTATTTCCGCCTGGAAAGGGGCTGTACTGCCTGATTTTCCAAAGGTCAAATATTTTGAGGATCTACCGGAGTTATCTGACCTTATTCCTATGGCCATGAATTTGGAGAAGGGTGCTTTCCTCTTTTACTTCGCTATGATGGAAAAATTTGCAACTACTCCCATGGCTGCGGAGCTAGAAAAGATTGCGGGAATGGAAACGGCGCATGCCAGGCTGTTATACGGATTTTTAAATCGTGAATCTGGTTTTCAGGATTATTTCAATAACTTGGGCGGTGACATAATCGAGGGTGGTATGTCACTGAAAGAGGCTTGCCAAAAGCTGGATGATCTGTCTGGAGACAGCATCATAAATGCCTTGGAAATGGCCCTGGAAATTGAGTATTCCGCTTACGATTTATATCGTTCTCTGGCCAATAGTTATTCCGGTGACAAGGCGGAGAAATTTTTGAATTTGGCACAGGCCGAAAAGGGGCATATCCGGCTCATCGCCCAGTTATTTGAATCTGTGATAGATTAGGATCAAACCTCGATAAACGAGAAAATTTTAGGAAATGGATAGGCGCTTTAACGGTAGGGGCAAATCTTCAGTTCTAAAGTTTTTTTAATATCTCGGAGTTTTGCTGGCCTGTTTTTATGATCTGAAGTTTCACGCTTTTAAGCTTACCAATTTGCCTGTAAGCTTGGGGATTGGGATTAATTTTAGTAAGATTTGCCTCGTGTATAGCAAAAAGCAATTATATTACCTCTGGACGTGGATTTTTTCGATTAAAATAAATAGCCGTAATTTCAGGGTGATAGGTCATGCCATTCATTGTAGCATAAAATTAAAAAACGGGAAACTTCAATTTATGATGACAACATCAGCTATAAGGCACTGAATATGATTACAATTTTAGGGGTTGGCAATTTACTGATGCGGGACGAGGGTTTTGGACCTCAACTGATCACTCACCTCCAGAACAATTATACAATGCCTCTGGGGGTTGATTTGGTGGATGGTGGTACTTCTGGCATTTATCTGGCTCCGATAGTGGAGGATTCCCGCCGTCTGTTGGTAATCGATGTTTTGGCCATGGACGGTGCGGCGGGTGAGATTCATCATTTTGACGGCTGTGATTTAAGTGGCGCAGGCCTACAGCTTCGCATGTCGCCGCATCAGGTTGGCCTGTTGGAAATTATAGATATCTGTCGTCTGCGGGGGCGGGTGCCGGAAGAAATTAAAGTTATTGGTATTATTCCTGATAAGGTGGAATTGGGTTTGGAACTTTCTCCTCTTTTGCAAAATAAGATTGGCGCCATCAGTCAATTGGTAATCCAGCAAATAGAGGAGTGGACTAATGCACGAGTTGTCGCTGGCCCAGAGCTTGCTGAACCAACTTTATGACCTGGCGGCCCAGAACGGGGCAAGCCGGGTTGTGAAGGTCACGGTAGAAATCGGGCCGCTGTCGGGTATTGTGCAGGACTCCTTTGAGTTTGGTTTTACCTGCCTGGCCGCTGAGTCATCCATAACCTGCGGGGCGGCACTGGTTATAAAGACACCTGCGGCAGAATATCAATGCCTTGACTGTAACCATATAATGCGGCTCTGTTTGGATAGACCGCTAAATTGCTCCGCCTGTCAATCTAAAATGATAATGCCAAAGGGTGGCAGCGATATTATCCTCTTGCAAGTTGAGATGGATAAAGAATAAAAGGCTGAGTTAAGGGCCTTAGCAAAAAAATAATCATCCAATCTTGCCTTGCCTTTCGGCCCGTCTTCTGCGTTGTAGCAAGGGTTACATTGCGCTGCTAAGCACCCCTTGCTGCGCTTTGAAGCCGAACCGGAATTCTGCGCAATCTTTGGGTGCTTATTTCTTGCCGAGGCCCTAATCCAAAGTCAACCAAATCCCGCTAAAGGAGTAAAATATGTGCAATACCTGCGGCTGTCATAGCCCATCCTCACCTCTGGTTGTTGAAGTGAATAAAAGCCTGCTGGCAGCGAATGATAAGGTGGCTCATGAAAATAGACATCGTATTGAGGCCATGGGAGCAGTGGGGCTTAATATGATGTCCAGTCCCGGTTCAGGTAAGACAACTTTACTTGAAAAGACCATCGAACTCCTGGGTGATCGACTGCGTATAGGAGTAATTGAGGGGGATATTGAAACCGAGCGTGATGCCGCTCGGATCAGGGCTAAAGGGGTGCCGGTAGTTCAATTAACCACTGGCGGAGCCTGTCACCTGGATGCCCTCCTGGTCAGCAAGGGGCTTGATGCCCTGGAGCAGCAAATAGATGGCGGCGGCCTTGATCTTGTTGTCATTGAAAATGTTGGTAACTTGGTCTGTCCTGCGACCTTCACTCTGGGAGAACATCAACGGGTGGTACTTCTTTCTGTACCCGAAGGATCAGATAAACCGGCGAAATACCCCAGCGCTTTTCTTACGTCACAAATTTTTTTGATCACGAAGACCGACCTGCTGCCTTATTTCGATTTTAATATTGCCGAGGCCAGTGCCGATGCCCTGAATCTCAATCCGGCTTTACATGTAATGCCGCTGTCGGCCTCCTCAGGGGATGGCATGGATGCCTGGTTCGATTTTTTAATGAAAAACCAGTAAAATCAGGGATATGATACCCTCAGTGAACTATTACGAAAAATCCTTATGACAATAAACTGGCAGATACGACCACAATATTTGTGGTGCAGCTTATCTGTATCGACTGTGATTTGGCCCTTCAGTTCAATATAGCACACAATTGTAGGCCTGCTTGTTGCGTCAGTGGCTGAAACAAAAAGGGGGGCAGAATAAAATTCCTGCTCCCCCCTTTTTGTATTAAGATGTGCGACCGCACATTAATGGCCAGGTCCTCAGCCGCTGCCGCCTTTGGCTGGTTTCATTGGCATATCTTTCTTGTGCATTTTCATGCCGTTCGGCATGGCATCTTCAGCCACTTTTTCCGCTTCATCTGTCATGTGCTTAGCGCCTTCGTGCTTCATCATGCTGCCTGACATAGCATTGTCGGTGGCCATGGGCATCTTATCTTTGTGCATATCTGTAGCCAAATCACTATTGTGGTTTTCCATGCTTTTATGCATCATCATGTCGCCGGAAGTGTTTGAAGCCATGCCAGTGCTACCTGCACTGTTTGATTTCCCTCAACCACTGGCTCCGATTGCGGAACTGGCGCTTAAACCAATGCCCGCTCCTGACAGTAACCCGGCAATACCTACTCCTGCCAGCATCTTCTTGAATTCACGTTTCTTCATAATCTCTCCTTAGTTTAGTACCTTACAGATTGTTTTCTCGGAGTCTACGCTTTGCTCCGCTTACCTGTTTTTTAGAAAAGAACTTATAAGGAACTAGGTAAGCGTAGACTCCGATACCCCCCCTCGTGGGGTGTTAATTAACGGTACGGCCACGACCGTATACGTAGGATAAATAAAATGATAATTATTATTAATAATATATTAATCAATCAATAAAAGTGGTGTCAAGTAAAAGATTTACGATCAAGCTTTTTTTATTAGAAAAATTATGATACAACAAATTATGTATTAAAATTATGGGGATAATGGGGCATGGGGAAAATAAAGCGTCGTGCTGAAAGGTATAATAAGAATTTGACTGTAGACTTGTTTTTGCGTGATGATTCCGCCTCATTGCTCTTAGCAGGTCCTGTTCCATGTTTTATCAGTGATTTGTCATCTTTCGGGGCTGGGCTTATCCTGAACCAAATCCACCTTAATGGTTATCATCTGTTTTATGGACCTGATGATAACCCCAATTTTCAGTTGTATATTGAACGGAGAGCGGAGGAGAAGGAACTCTTTTCAATTCCGGTGCGACCTGTGTGGTTTAATCTTGACGATAGCGATGAAGTTCATTATTTCCAGCTTGGGGTGGAATTCTTAGCCAAGCCGAATGATGAGAGGGTTGTTGCTTTAAAAAAGGATGCTGCTGCTAATCAGGAAAAGGATGGTGGCTGGTTCGGGAAATTACTGCTGAATCTTTGGAAATAACCGTCCTGTGTTTTCTGTGTACCCGTGGGGGTATTGAACTGAAGGTGTCTGTGGCTAAAAGGGCAGTTCGTCGCAGGGCGTTATGTACTCTAACAACTGAAGGCATTAATCTGCTTCCCCTTAGAGAGCCAACTGTTGATGATATAGGCAGCACATCCGCAACCATCATCGGGGTTAACGAAAATGGCTTGGGTGGGGCAATTATTTGCACAGGCCCCGCACTCTATACAGGCATTGTAATCGTTAATTTGGGCCTTGTGGTCTTTTACCGAAAAAATGCGGTGCGGACAGACTGTGGCGCAATTGCCGCAACCAATGCAAAGATCGCTGTTTAGCTTTAGGATGGCCTCCCCGTCAATGTATCTAAATTCTTTCATCTATCTATCTCCAACTTATTTATGACCGGGTAACCTCAGTTGCTGAGACTTCGAGTCATGCTGGTGTCTCATATGGCAAGAAAAGGACTGATAATCCATAATATAATGGCCAGAAGTGTCCCCGTGCATTGAAAAAAGAGCCCCCGTCGCATCTCATATTTTACCCCGGATAGTGAGGTGAAGGGTGTGGCACCGGTGAAGTTCATGGCCATAAATGATGAGAGAGCGGTGACACAGAAAAAAAGAGCCGTAGATTCGATGGGGCTATGCCTCCAATTCCCTCCAAACGAGTAAACCAACCAGCCCAAAGCGCCACTGATTATCCCCTTTATCCAGAATTGTCGGCCAGGGAGCCAGGGCAGAAGGATTGGTACTGCGGCAGCACCAGTCAAAACGGCAAGCATTATAGCTTCGATGGCTACCTGGCCTCGTTGACCTGCCATTTTTAAAGAATAATAATTGGGGCCAATTCCAGACACTATAATGGCGGAGAGGGAAATCACGGCAAACATCTTCCAGACAAGAGAGATCTCTACGGGAATAAGCACCAGACGTTCCAATATTGAAAATGTGACGGAGCGCATGGCCTCGTCTGTGCCTTTTTCTAAAAATTCCTTCAGGTCGGCGGCTCTGATTGGCCCAAATATACCCTTGAAGCCACATTCTCTTTCAAGTTTATGAGCGGTGACACCGGTTGCGGCGAGTTGGGGCAGGATCAAGCGGCGATGCGAAACAATTTTGGCTAAACGTGCTTTCTTGACTTGCCAGACAACCTCGGCAGTGGAAAATATCTTTTTGCTTGCTGCGCACCAGACATTTATACCACGGGTATCCACCACGAGTATCCAGGCGTCAATATTACCAAGCTCTCGGCGCAGGGAGTCAAAACTAAGCTTATAATTGGCGGTTACCAGTACGGGAGATTCGGGACTTGGCTTGCCAGCGCCATAGAGGCCGGGCACAACCTTGTAACGGTTGCGGTAAAGTCCCAGCCGGACGCACATTGAGCCAATAATATCATCTGTGTTTAGGTGGGTTCTTACTCTGGGGATTGGGCCTGTTGGTGAATTGACGAAGCCATTGACAAAGGATAAGATTTTATAGCCGGGTCGCTCATCATCCCCTGACCGAGGATCTGTTTTTGGGCCTCAACATGGAGCGTCATCTTCAGGCTCAGGAGCTTGCGCCAAGGGAATTGTCGGTAAAATTCTTAAATTATTATCTGACATGACGTCCTCTTATGACTTCGATAGTCAAGATTGGTAAAGATTTCTTCTGTTTGCGCAAGGCGTTTCGCTTCTCAGTACATCCAGCACGAGCCCGACTATTTAATCAGACGCTGGCGGAGGAGTCGAGCGGCCAAGCAGGCGGCGGCTACTGTAATTATCAAAAGCCATATTGTTTGCATAAGCCAGGGGCCGTGTATTTCGCCATAGCAGAGCATCCTGGCAAGATTTACCACCGGGGTCAAGGGCAGAAATTGCATCATTACTCTGGCGGTGGCGGGCATATCTTTAAAAGAAAAAAAGATGCCGGAAAAGAGAAAAAGCGGTGTGATGACTAAAGAAATAAAATAATTAAAAAATTCATAACTCTGCGCCAAAGCTGTCATGATAAGGCCAATGGCGGCAAAAAAGATACCTGCCACAAAAAGAATTGGTAACAACGCCAGGGCCCACATCGAGGGCCAGAGACCGAAAAGCGGCATTACCGCTATCATAATCCCGCCCGCCAGCAGTCCTTTCAAGGCCCCCCAGATCATCTCTCCCCAAGCCAGCTCAATGGTGGTGATGGGAGTAATAAGAATTCCCTCAAAGGTGCTTTGTGTGCCAAGGCGCGTAAAGGAACCATAGGTGGTCTCAAAAGCGGCACTGTACATCATGGCCGAGGCCGCCAGCCCTGGGGCGATAAATTGCAAATACGAATAACCGGCAATGGGATGCACTTCCTGCCCCATGCCAAAGCCAAAGGCTAGTAAGAAAAGAAGGGGTTGGCCAAGGTTGCCGACGAGGCTGGAGACTATAAACTTTCTCCAGACTCTGGCGTTTCTCTGCACAATGCGTAGGGCGCCCATGACTTTTTTACGACTCCCTCAAAGAACGGCCAGTTAATTTAATAAAAAGATCCTCAAGATTGGCGGGCCTGCGCAGCCATTGCGATACTGAGCGAATTTGAGAATCAAGCTCTGGGCAATCGTTATTGATATAAATAAAAAGACCCTCAGGCATTATTTCCGTGCGGGCCTGACACGAGTTGGCTGCTTTAGCCAGTGCGAGAGCCTCATGCTCGTCACAAATTATCTCAAAAACATCGGTGCCGACCATGTCATTAATCATCTTTTTAGGCTCACCTTGTGCCACGATCAGACCTTGATCAATAATTACTACCCGATCTGCCAGACGACTGACTTCATCCATGTAATGACTGGTGAGCAGCATGGTCAATCCCTCATTTTGCAACTCCCGAAGACGCTGCCAAATCAAATATCTGGCCTGCGGATCTAATCCCACTGTTGGTTCGTCCAAAATCAGTAATTCCGGCTGATGAATCAAGGCGCGGGCTAGAAGTAGGCGTCGTCGCTGACCTCCCGAGAGATGCTGGATGATTTCGTCCCGGCGATTTTCAAGGGCGAAAAAGCTAAGCATCTCATCCGCTCGCGGCCGTGCCTTTTTTGCACCTATGCCGTAATAGGCGGCATAGGTCAGTAAATTCTCCAAAACGGTTAGATCAGGGTCTAGATTGTCATTCTGCGGAACAACTCCGATCCGTTTCTTTATCTTGGCCAAAGACTCTGGGACGGAAAGGTCAAAAATTCGTAGTTCGCCGGCTGTTTTCAGGGCAAGTCCCATAATCATTTGAATTGTCGTGGTCTTGCCCGCCCCATTGGGACCCAAAAAGCCAAAACATTCGCCTTGATATATGTCAAGGTCGATGCCGCATACCGCTTGCCGGCTACCAAATATTTTTCTAAGCCCACGGGCTGACAGAATTATTTTTGCAGAGTTCAAGTGAATAGACTCAAGGTGGTCTAAGGTTAAGGTGAATTATTACGTCCTAACACCCCACGAGGGGGTATCGGAGTCTACGCTTACCTAGCACCTTATAAATTCTTTTCTAAAAAACAGGTAAGCGGAGCGAAGCGTAGACCCCGAGAAAACAATCTGTAAGGTACTAAACAGGTATGCTCGATGAGACAACTCATCTCTACCATCTTTTTACACCAAAAATCGACTTTAAAAAACGTATAATTATAAAATTAGCATGGTTTTCATGTCAAAATTTCGTTACAATTATCTCATAATTTAAAGTGCAATATTGCCCCGGTGGTTAAATATCTAAAAGATACATCCTGTATGGCAGCAAAAAAACAGCCTTCCTGAATCCCCGAATGTTGTTAGCCGGAATCCAGTGTTGCTTCTTTAATGATATGAAATAACGGTATTTTAAATTAACTATTTAAACACCGAAGCAATAATTTATTCGAGACTTCCCGCACCGTGATGTAATATAGGTATGAGGTGCTGAGGTACTGGGTGCCTGGCTCTGTCGACAATATTGGGATGAAATGATATTTAATCAAGGACAAAAATTATGATCATAGAAGCAATAAAGGCCTCATCTGAACAGGGGCAAAAACTTATTAACGATCTCCGGGGTCGCTATCAAACAGCAGGGGATGAACGCCGCCAGATTGTGGAAGATATTATCTCCGCCGTTCGCAAGCGTGGAGATGAGGCTTTGCTGGAATATACCAATAAATTTGATTCGCCTGCTCTTACAATTGACCGCTTGCAGGTAAGTGCCTCAGAGATCGCCGACGCTGAGGCCGAGGTCTCAGGGGAATTCAAGCAGACGATCAACAAGGCTATAAACCGGGTTAGAGCCTTTCATGAACATGAAAAACAGGAATCATGGCTGGTAACCAGAGATGATGGTGCTATTACCGGTCGTCTGGTGCATGCCGTGGACTCCGCTGGCCTCTATGTGCCGGGTGGGCAAGGTGGTAAGACGCCGCTGGTTTCATCGGTTTTGATGAATGGTATTCCCGCTGCCATTGCTGGGGTTGACCGTATGGTGATGCTTACACCGCCCGATGCTGAGGGCAAAATAAATCCCGCCCTGATTTACGCTGCCAGCCAGATTGGGATCAATGAAATATATAAGGTGGGCAGCGCTTGGGGAATTGCCGCTCTGGCATATGGTACTGGGAGTATTGCCCCGGTTGATGTGGTGGTAGGGCCTGGTAATCAATTTGTTACCGAGGCCAAAAAACAGGTTTCAGGCCGGGTGCGGATTGACATGATTGCTGGGCCAAGTGAGGTTCTTATTGTGGCCGACGACTCCGCGAATCCTGCCTATATTGCCGCTGATATGTTGGCTCAGGCGGAGCATGATCCCATGGCCTTGGCCATACTGGTAAGCACTTCGGAGGCCCTGGCTGTTAAGGTTAATGCACAGCTGACTGAACTGTTGCCACAACTATCCCGGCAGGAAATTGCCCGGCAATCACTACAGGAGAGGGGGGTGATTCTTATCGCTCAGGATGTTGAGAAGGGAATTGAACTTGCCAATATTTTGGCCGCCGAGCATCTGGAGCTGATGATCGATGAGCCCTTTCACTGGATGACCCGTATCAAACACGCTGGGGCCATCTTTTTAGGTGATAACTCGCCAGAGGCTACCGGCGATTATCTGGCCGGCCCGAATCATGTTCTGCCTACTATGGGCACGGCCCGTTATTCCTCATCGCTTGGGGTTGAAACCTTTTTAAAGAAAAGCAGTTTGATCTCTTATTCGCGCCAGGCCTTGTTGAATGATGCCGATGATATTCAAGCGATTGCGAATCTGGAAGGCCTCTCGGCTCACGCTCTGTCAGTTGCCATTCGAGTGAAAAATGAGTCAAATCGATAAGGTGGATTTTGCCGCAACTCTTAAGACAGGATGGCGGCAATTGGCACTTTCTAAAAATGTTATTGCCAACGACAAGTTGCGGACGCTGGGGGTGTATTTTTCTGAATTGGATAAATGGCGCCGCAAAATAAATTTGGTGGCCAAGGCCGAGCCGGGGCAGATTATTGAAAATCATTTTCTCGATTCGCTTACTCTGCTGCCCTTAATCGAACCTTATGAGACCGAAGAATCCCCTTCTTTGTTGGATGTAGGCAGCGGGGCTGGTTTCCCTGGCTTGGTTTTAAAAATTGTCTGCCCCTGGCTAAGGGTGATTCTGGTTGAACCAAGGCAAAAACGAGTTTCGTTTTTAAAACATATTATTAGAACCTTGCATCTGACGAATATTGATCTGCGGGAAGAACGGCTGGCGGTTGATGAAGAGACTTTTCGGAGTAATTATGGCCAGCCGGATATTATTACCAGCCGGGCTGTGGCAGATATCAAGTCCTTTCTGGCAATGCTCACGGTCTCTTCGGGAAGGAATAAAATTATTTGCATGAAGGGCTTGAAGGCGGAGATGGAAATAGAGGCATGGCGAAATACCACAGGCAGTCCTTTCACGCTCATTGACCATCAGTGCTTCACCTTGCCGTTGTCTGGCGCTGAAAGAGCTTTAATCGTATTCGCACGGCCAGAACAATAACTAGCAATAATGAATTTTAGGGAGATGATATGAGTCGCTGGTATGATAAATATGAAAAATTGGGGAATTATATCGATGCAATGAAGGACATGGCGGCGAGTCGCCGGGATCATTTAATTAAGGGGGTCGTGTACATTATCAGAAAAGACAACCCTGACTTGCTAGAAAAATTTGTTATGGATTTCCCCCTGGAATTTTCCCGCCAGCGTTGGTACGATAAAGATCCCTACCTCTGGTTGACCATTAATGGTTTGCAGTATGGTGACCCTGATCTTCTGGAAACCGTGGCTCTATATCTTGAAGAGCAAAATGAGCAATGGGAGGCAGCATCGCATGATGCCTAGGGGGTTGTCCGAGAATAGAGAGCCTTGCTGTAAAGCCGGGGAATTTGCCCATTTCTCCGCAAATTTTCGTCTAATAGCACTGGTGAGTAGGACTATAACAAAGCAGATCCGGTGCCCTGTGAGCAGTTCGTTTTACTTTGTGATATTATCTCCTTGCTGCCAGTAAAGGACTTACAGGTGGTGCTCGGATATTTTAGTAAACATTTGTACCAGACCAGAGCACAGGGTGAAAAGTGATTTTATATGAAGATTTTTCTTACAGCATTGATCAAAGAAAATTGTAAGAACCGACTCCATGTCATCCTCTGGGGTCTGATAGCAGACAAGAATGGGAATGTGGGGCAGAGGGTACAAAATCAGGGCAATATCGGCCTGATACCAATCAATAACCCGACCCATGAATAGGTCAATTATATCTTCCAGAAGCGAGGGGTTGGCATCGGCTAGTTTTCTTAAAGGTGTTTCGCAACGGTTGGTAAAAAGACCTTGCCAGTCAAGCCCCCCATTTATTTCGCGGAACGAAATCCACTCGCCAGTTATATCCGTATGACTCTTGTTGGTAATATACGATAATAAAGGCACCTGTACCCAGGGAATAATGTGACATTCTGAATTTAAACGACCATGCTGGTCGACAATAAAATCCTTACCTAGCGAGTTTATCACTAACCCGCCATTCTTGTAGTTTGCCCCAATTACAGGGGCAATTAATGCCAGATCTGCAACTGCAACCTTGGCCTGTAATTTATCCACAAACTCAGCCTGCTCAACCTCTCTGGCAGACGATGGACGATATGCCGTAGCTGCTTTATTTATTGTCTTTGGAGAAATATCAGGGCAGCCAGACAATTTTTTTTGACCAGAGGCTACTGCGGCAGCAAAGGCCAGGCAGGAGGGTAGAAGACATTTGCCGCAATTATTCTGCGGCAATATCTTGTAGATCTCCAGTGGGGTAATGGTTTTACTCTTCAATTTCCACCAATCATCCGCCCTATACCGCCCAACATGGAGCCTTCACCTTGTTGGTTGCCACCGGCGGATGGGGCACTGGCGATAATCCTGTCCGCCATCCGGGAAAAGGGCAGGCTTTGCAGCCAAACCTTGCCGGTACCTTGCAGTGTCGTCAGAAATA
This sequence comes from uncultured Desulfobulbia bacterium, assembly GCA_964439085.1. GTDB lineage: Bacteria > Desulfobacterota > Desulfobulbia > Desulfobulbales > VMSU01 > JAADIV01. Next base: position 25,679 of record CAYTNB010000003.1, read on the forward strand.
ACCCTTCTCCGCCTAATACCATACTCTTCAGGTTTCCCGCTCTCTCTATGTTATAGTTGATGGACGGCTGAAATGCTACCAAACAGCCGGTGTCTAATCGCAGGGTCTCGCCGTGCAGCTTTTTCTCAATAATTGTGCCGCCCGCATGGATGAAGACCATACCATCGCCGCTTAATTGTTCCAGTATAAAACCCTCTCCACCGAAAAAACCGGCGCCAATGCGTTTGGTAAAGGCTATATCAAGCTTCGTTCCAAGGGCGGCGCACAGAAAGGCGTCTTTTTGGCACAAAAGTTCGCCGCCGATATGAGATAGATCAACTGGAATAATGGAACCGGGATAGGGGGCGGCAAAGGCGACATGGCTTTTCCCCGTACCCCTATGGGTAAAATGGGTCATGAACAACGATTCGCCGCTGATTACCCGTTTACCAGCTTGCATTAGTTTACCGAAAAAACCGGAATCTGCTGCTGAACCGTCACCCATTTTGGCCTCAAAATCGATTCCCTCCTCCATGTATGTCATGGCGCCGGCTTCGGCAATTACTGTTTCGCCGGGGTCTAGTTCTACCTCCACTAGCTGCATATCCTGACCAATAATTTTGTAATCTACTTCATGGCATCGTTTGGGCATGTTGTTTCTCCTCTCATTTTGGTTGTTTAAGGCCGAGTCGGTCATTTTATAACGTTGTTCCCGCTCTCTCATACCCAGGTTCGTCGGCGGCACCAGGGAGAGGTTTTCCTAAATTAACCACCTTTCCTTTTGTTGACTATATATATTTTACTATTGCCCCGGTGGTTAAATATCTAAAAGATACAGCCTGTATGGCGGCAAAAAAACAGTCTTCCTGGATCCCCGATAAAAATATTCGGGGATGGCGGTTGTAATTAATGTAATAAGCTGTTTACTACGATTTAACCATAGTTCCAGGTCCCCAAATTAATCAGTTTTATCTGAGAGGATGGGTAGTTTACCTTTTGGATAGAGATCTTCACTAAAGCTTTTAATTACATAGCTGTCTATAGAATCATTTCTTACTAAGTGACCCATCGCTTGAGCGTATCTACGAACCTTTAACGCATTGGCCAAGATGACGTTGTAACGAGCTTTTTCCCCAAGCCGACTATAACTTCTTCCTCATAAACCACCTGTTGGTTCAAGAACAACAATAACGTCATCTGGGTGCGGCAATGCTTTGATCAGTAACCTGGAGCCACTATCGCTGTTCTGACATGACATTTTTTTGTTATTGCTTAAACATATATCATCCTTTAGCTGGGTGGCTTGTTATATTTTATTTACCCAACAAAGTTAAAAACTTTTCTATTGCGGAATCATACAAGTCACGAACCATTAATCTGAAATAAAAATAATAAACCATTGACCATTGTCTATAGTCCAATGTTTATGATATGGGTAAGATCAAGACAGATGGAGGATTAAGGAATATGAAAGAAATAACTATCGGTAAATTAGCAAAGCAGGCCGGTGTTACCATTGACACAGTGCGTTTTTATGAAAGACGGGGGCTGGTAGCTGAACCGAATAGAACGGCATCCAACTATCGTATCTATTCTGCGGGTGAGGTTGTTCGGCTTAAGTTTATTAAAAAAGCCAAGTCTCTGGGATTTTCTCTTAAAGAGATCCAGGAACTGCTGGTTTTGCGTCATACACCGGAGGCCACCAAAAAAGATGTTAAAAGTAAAGTTGAACGCAAGATTCAAGATATAAAGACAAAAATTACAGATCTTGGTCATATTTTAGAGGTCTTGGAAGATTTAAATCAATCCTGTAATGGGCACGGATCGGCGGATGACTGTCCAATTCTTAGGGCCTTGGACGGTTGTGAGAAACACGAACATTACTGTAAATAAAACATGATTATTCAGCATGGGTAACAAATTGCCCTAAACTCCGGACCGTAATTGTCCAGGTAGACCAAGCGCAGACTTCAGATATGCTCCGGATTTGTTTTTTAAAGATCTGAAGCGTACTTGTGCTGCCCGGGAAGCTCTAAATGGACGAAGGCGGGGTGTCGCTGGATAGTTACAATAAAACAAGGAGGTGTATTATGATGGGATTTGGGATCTTGGTCTGGATTGTAATTATTGGCGGAGTTATTTATTTGATGATGAGAGGCGGTGGTGCTGGTGGGGGTTGTTGCGGCGGCCATGATCACGGCGGTCACGGCCATGGTGATAATGGTTCTCATGACCGGGATGTGCCGCAGGAAACCGCACATGGCGGAATGGATCATCATGGTATGGACGGTAAAGATCCGGTGTGCGGCATGACTGTCAGGGATAATTCCATTAACAGCGTATATCAAGGGTGCGGTTATTCTTTTTGCTCAGAGCATTGCCGGGAAAAATTCGATGCAAATCCGACAGATTTTATTAAATGAGTTGAAACCGCAACGGGCAGCCAAAGGATTTTGGCTGCCCGTATTTATATACATATAAAAACTGTTCTGCCTCCTCACATGCGGGAGTATCGGAGTCTCTGCTTCGCTTAGCTGACTCGGAGGCTGAAACGAACGAACTCAGGGCACATCTGAACAGTTAAGTCCGGTGGTTATTGTTAGCTGCGGGTACCTGTCTGAATAGTTTATATGAAAGTCTCGTTCCACCTTGCGAGTGGACTACAGCTTTCACGTTTCGTTGTGCAAGTCGGGGTGGTTCGCGTGGGTGTTACATAAAAAGTAACTATTCGGATGATGCCCGTAAATAAGTATTATCCCGAGATATAACTGCTCAGATGGATTGTAAATTTACCGTAAAAGGAGTCGTAAAATGAAAAATGAAAACCAGCATCATGAACACCAGTTGCCAGGTTATGTTGATCCGGTCTGCGGCATGAGTACCGCCGATAAAACCGCTTTTACGCCTTATGAACATCAGAATAAAATTTATTATTTTTGCAGTGATAACTGCATGAATAAATTTAAGGCTGATCCTGGCTCCTTTACTGCCGCTCAGAGTCATATCGCTGTTGATAAGGGAGACAATAAGTCGGTGGTGGATAATAATGGTGCCGCTTACACCTGTCCCATGCATCCGGAGGTGGTGCGGGATAAACCAGGGAGCTGCCCTAAATGCGGTATGGCTCTGGAGGCCATGACTGTTAGTAATGAGGAGGAAGGAAACCCCGAATACGATTATATGCGCAAGCGTTTTATCTTCGGGGCCATTCTTACAGTACCGCTGGTGCTTATTGCCATGCGTGAGATACTGCCCGGCGGCCGACTTTTGGAGAATATTGCCTCGCTCGGGACTTTGGACTGGCTGGAGTTTTTTTTAGCCACACCGGTGGTACTCTGGGCCGGGTGGACTTTTTATGTGCGGGCCGTGCAGTCGGTAATTAATAGAAGTCTCAACATGTTTACCCTGGTTGGTCTCGGTGTTGCTGTAGCCTATATCTACAGCGTTGTCGCTGTCTTTTTCCCGGAAATTTTCCCTGACAGCATGCGGGCTCCGGATGGGGCGGTGGCGGTCTATTTTGAGGCGGCGGCGGTAATTGTAACCCTGATTCTTCTCGGGCAGGTTATGGAGCTTGCCGCCCGTAGTCAAACCGGTGCCGCTATCAAGGCCTTGTTAGGTCTGTCCCCGAAAACAGCGCGTCTGATAAAGGATGACGGCAGCGAAAGTGATATCCCTCTGGAGCATGTCAAGGCAGGTGATAAACTGCGGGTACGCCCCGGTGAGAAGGTGCCGGTGGACGGAGAGGTACTGGAGGGCAGCAGTTCGGTTGATGAGTCCATGATCTCTGGTGAGCCCCTTGCTGTCAGAAAACAGGCTGGTGATAAATTGATTGGAGCCACGGTGAACGGCACCGGGGCCTTGATTATGGAGGCCACAAAGGTGGGCAGTGATACCCTGCTGGCTCAGATCGTCAAGATGGTGGCCGATGCCCAGCGTAGCCGGGCACCCATCCAGAAACTGGCGGATATGGTAGCTGGATATTTTGTGCCGGTAGTCATTGCGATCTCTCTTCTTGCCTTTGGTGTCTGGTTCCTTTACGGGCCGGAACCGCACCTCGCCATGGCCCTGATCGCCGCAGTCTCTGTACTGATTATTGCCTGTCCCTGCGCTTTGGGGCTGGCTACTCCCATGTCTATTATGGTGGCCACCGGCCGAGGTGCCGGAATGGGAGTTTTGTTTAAAAATGCCGAGGCCATTGAGACCATGCGTAAGATTGATACCCTGGTGGTGGATAAAACCGGAACCCTGACGATGGGCAAGCCTCAATTAACCTCCGTTGTGCCAGCTGATATGGAGGAAAATGAGCTTCTTGCCATGGCTGCCAGTTTAGAGAAAAGCAGCGAGCATCCTCTTGCCGCAGCTATTGTCGCAGGTGCTGAAAGCCGCAATGTGGTGTTCAGGGAGGTAAAGGATTTCGAATCCCATACTGGTAAAGGGGTATCTGGAACCATTGGCGACCGGGTAGTGTTGCTTGGAAATTTGAGGTTGATGGAGGATTTTGCCATTGATGTAACCGTTCTGTCCTCCAGGGCTGACGAGATGCGGAAAGAGGCTCAGACCGTGATGTTCGTTGGTGTTGACGGTCGTCTTGGCGGTCTGGTGGCCGTTGCCGATCCTATTAAGGGTAGTACCCCGGAGGCGCTTAGACAGCTGCACGCTGAAGGGTTGCGGGTGGTGATGCTCACTGGCGATAACGAGGCTACGGCTCAGGCGGTGGCCGCTAAACTTAATATTGATGAGGTGGTGGCTGGGGTGCTGCCCGATCAAAAGGCGGCGGTAGTTAAAAAAATTCAGGATGAAGGCGGCATGGTAGCCATGGCTGGTGACGGAATTAACGATGCTCCGGCTCTGGCTCGGGCTCATGTTGGTATCGCTATGGGTACAGGTACCGATGTAGCCATGGAGTCTGCTGGTGTCACCCTTGTAAAGGGGGATCTTGTCGGTATTATCCGAGCCCGGAAACTATCTAGTGCCACCATGGCGAACATCAAGGAGAATCTGTTCTTTGCCTTTATTTATAATTCAATAGGAGTGCCGGTGGCGGCCGGGGTATTGTACCCGTTTTTCGGCATAACTCTGAGTCCCATTATTGCGGCGACGGCCATGAGCCTTTCTTCTGTTTCAGTGGTAACCAATGCCCTGCGGCTGAGAAACAAAAAAATATAGGTTATTGCCCCGGTGGTTAAATATCTAAAAGATACAGCCAGTGTTGTTTCTTTAATGATATGAAATAACGGTATTTAAAATTAACTATCTGTTCGCTTATCTGTATATCAAACTTTTTATGACACCATCAACTTTGTGCTATTATCCATGTTTTTCTTCACTGCCATACCATTATTTACTTTATTTAAACCCAACATTGCCCCCTCCGTACAACTAAACAGAATAATGGGTTAAGGCCGATATGATAGCTACAGTCTCTTTTAAGTGGCTCAGCCTCCCGTTTTCAGGCAAAGGAGCAAGCGGTAAAAGGCAATACACAAAAAAGTCCTTATGGGTCACGACTTTAAGCCAATACAACGGTGCCTCCTTAATGCAGTTGGTCTAAATAACTTGATATTGCATGTTTTAGTTACTACGTTCTTAAGGTGTACTTGCGTTGCTTTGGTATCAGGATTAAGTTGCGCATTGCAACTGTCCAATTAATGGGGAGTGACGTTCCGTCAATTAGTCCATTCTTCATAAAAACGGCCCCTTCCGCAATTAAGTATGGAATGCTCCATTTAAGTTAATGCTTAAGAGCCTGCGACAATATGCCACATTGTAATAGCGTTTACATGTAAAGTATTATAATAAGAATATAAAATAAATTTATCGGGCTTTTGTACGGAAAATTATGGTCATATTTCTCGCTCAGTAAGGTACTTCAACAAAAAGAACCTTTTCCACAGTCCCCATCCTCCTGAGAGCCTCGAACTGGATAAACTGTGACCAGACCAATAATGACGCAATCCCCGGACCTTTTACGGCTGCATCAGTTTGATAAATTATAAACAGAAATTGGGAGATATGTAATGAAGATGTGGAGCTTGACCATAGTATGCTTAAGCATTCAGGTTTTGTTTGCGGCTACTTCGGTCCAGGCATCAATTATTGATGCACCGCATAATGAAACTAATGGGGTGCAGTGTTCGACATGCCACACTTACTCATTATGGTGGAAGTATTCACCAAGCACGCAAAATGCGGCACCAAATGACCATGGTGCCATTGCCTCAGCGGTATGTAATACATGTCATGATGGGAATCATTCCGCCTATCCTACTATGCTCTCCCATTCCAGCACGAATACGGGTTCAACGACAGGGACATGGGAAACGTCATGCGTCGATTGCCATAACCCGCATTATCAAGCCCAGCTAGATTGGGCCGCAACCGATGCTGCCAGTTTATATCTGATAAGCGGCACCATTGACTCGGTTATGGATAATGGTAATGGCACCAGCGATGTAGGCTATAGCGGTGTGCCACCCGACAACTTGACAGGTGACTGGACTAACCGGGCTCGATGGGGAAATAAAGAGGCAAATCCCAATTTTAACCGCGGGCTAATTCTGGTTGTCAATACAGCAACGGCTGAAAATACTTATCAGGTAGTGTCGGCCACGGCAACGACTATTACCGTTAAAGGTGCCGTTTCTTCCATGGCTGTGACTAAGCTTTTTGGGCTTATCTATGGCCAGTTGATTAAATCTCAGATTACTGTGCCTAACCCTCCAGCAAATACTCCAAATCAAAGGCCTGTTAAGTTTTTTAACCCAGATATGTTATACGCTACGGGGGGGTTTGCCAATCAGGAGGTTACCCCCTCCGGTATCTGCCAAGTATGCCATACCAAGACGACTCATTGGACTCAAGATGGTTTGCTTAATAACCATAATACCTCCACCAGATGTACAGCTTGTCATGATACCGCCAAAGGTTTTAAACCAGGCGGTCACACAAACACGACTTTTGCTTGGGCTGGTGATTGCAATACCTGCCACACCGACGGCGGTGAGGGCATAGTTGCTGGTGTACATAAGAATACCTGTACGTTGTGCCACAATAACCCGTCGGGCGGTCGCGGTACCACAATCGTCGGCGTTAACGGTGACGGTAATGCGCAATTGGGCGCTGCCCTGATTAATTTCAAGATCGCAACCTGTCTGAACTGTCATCCTAGTGTTACATATCCAAAACCATGGATCCATCACGACACCATTTTTGCCGTGAGCGGTGATTGCACGGCGACTTGTCACAACACCGCCACCGGCCATGCCGGGAACCATACAACCATGGTTGCGGGGGCTACGTTCTGTATCAGCTGTCATACCGTCACTGCTGGTGGGGTTGACAATGTGCCGGTGAGCACGACAGACCCGAAAGTACATGATGCCTGTACAACTTGCCATGTAATTAATACTACCACCAAGAATGTTGAGCTGGTGACGGTACCCACGGCGAATGGTTATGTAGCTTCAATGCCAAACGGCGGCACCATCGGCGGCACCGATGGCGGCGGTGATTGTACGGTCTGCCACAACGCATACTTCCCGAACCATCAAAATGCGGCCTCGTTACACAACATGTTCAACAGTGATACCAACTGCGCAAGCTGCCACGATATAGGCACTGCTGAGAAGCGGATTCTCCTGCATCCCGCTTGCCTCACCTGCCACACTTCCACCAAGACCGCAGTGCTTAATACCATTGCCAGCGGTCGGGCTGGCACGGCGGTGAACTGCGAGTCTTGTCATTCCGGTGGCAGCGGCTCGGCGCTCATCCACGGCACCACAGCGGCGACCGTTGCCGTTGTGCACGATATGTTCAACAGTGACACCAACTGCGCAAGCTGCCACGATATAGGCACTGCTGAGAAGCGGATTCTCCTGC
>CAYTNB010000003.1:33635-51557 GCA_964439085.1 uncultured Desulfobulbia bacterium
GCCACACTTCCACCAAGACCGCAGTGCTTAATACCATTGCCAGCGGTCGGGCTGGTACGGCGGTGAACTGCCAGAATTGTCATACCGGCGTGGTGGCAGATTTTCACCATCCGAATGCTAATGCTGTATCAGGTAATTGTATCTTTTGTCATAAAGATACACGGACCTGGAATGCCGCCCCCACTACCGGTCTGGTTTGTGGTAAGTGTCATATCGTCAATAATAGGGTTGCCAAACGCGGCTCTATTATTACGGCCCCGGTTCATGCCAATAATACGGGTGCTATTACCAATTTCGGTGCCTGTTTTGCTTGTCATCCAAATGTACAACCCTACCATGGTAGTGCGTTTATGGGGAGCGACTGCGATTCTGCGGGGCCAGGACAAGGGGTATTTAACATCTTTGCACGAGAGGGCCGCGCCCGTAATACGGGACGATCAATGTCTGGCAGAGGAGGAGATAGATGCGTATATCGTGATGGAGATTACCGATCACCTGGTTTCAATTTCAAGTGTTTGCCCGTTTCCAGTACTAGTTCGAAGTACAACAACAACACCCTTATCTCTAAAGGGAGACTAATCCCTGTTCTCAACGGTAATCCCGGGGCTACAACCTGTCCAAGCGACTGGTTTGGCGGCAGTACCAACAGTGGTAAGTGGTAGCAGCGGTGGTGGTGGGGGAAGCATGTAATACAATCGTTACGATCTAGAATCCATCACGAAAAATATTCCTGATGGATTCCACCTGACTTAGTGTTGACTTGTGCGCAAGTTTTACCCCATCCAACATCAGACCCTTGGCTCTTTGTGAGCTGAGGGCTTTTTTGTTTTGTGACCAAAACAAAAAAGCCCCATTCAGAAAAACCGATATTTTTGACCGTCAGATAAGAGTTTCTAAGGGTTGTATTTCCTCTCAATTATTTTTTTCACATGTAAAATTGCCTAAGAATCTGGTACATTATTCGGTTTATGCGTTTGACTGCAATCAACACTCCTTTTTTAAATTTTCCCAAAGTTTTATAAAGGACGGCCCTACTTTGAGATATTTAACCACCGGGGCAATAGTACCTTACAGATTGTTTTCTCGGAGTCTGCGCTTACCTGTTTATTAGAAAAGAATTTACAAGGTCCTTATATCCCCTCGTGGGGTGTTAGAGTTAAGATCATCTGCTTATAAACATTAGCAATAACCAAGATCATGTGCAAAACACGATTCATAATAGCGGGAAGGTTTATCGACGGTAGTGGTGGCGATGTGCGCAGGAATATCTTTCTGGCAGTGAAAGACGGCATTATTACCGCCATTGGTTCTGCAGCAGACCTTCCTTGCAATGACGGGGATGCAGTTGATGACTTCTCGCACTGTACCATTTTGCCAGCGCTTGTTGATTGCAGCATCTCCCTGTCTCGATCGCCCTCTGTGGACTGGAGGGTGCGGTTATCCACCGAAGAGGCCGACCTTGTGGAAAAGGCATCCATGTTGGATAGGCATATAAGCTACTGCCGTGCGCACGGAGTTCTGGGAATAGCCGACAGCGGTGTTATCGACCTGGTGGAAAGTTATCAAGAGAGGATGGTTCAGGGGGGCATAACCATACGAACATCTGGTCGCCTCTGCCGGAGCAGGCACTGTGCATCTGGCAATTCGGCAGACTGTGATTTTCTGAAGATCGGTTATTCCGGCAATATCGAAGACGGGAAAGCTCCACACCCTGGGCTTAACCATGCAGATCTGTGCCACATTCTGCGGAATAGGGGAGGGAAAACGGCGGTAGTGGTGGCCAATGGCCTGCGGCCGGTGGAGGAAGCGCTTAAGGCAGGGTGCGATGCCATAGAACAGGGATATGCTATGGGCGAGGACAATCTCAGAAAAATGGCGGAGACGAATGTGTTGTGGATTCCTGGCGTATTGCGGGCCAAGAATGCCTTAGACTGTGTGGGTACCGGCGGGGACGTGTGTTGTCGTTTTTCCCATCGCTATGTGGCACCGGGAAAGCCGATCCCCGGTGCGGAGGCTTTTTGGAAAAAGGTGGTTGCCGAACAACTAACGCAACTGCGTTTTGCCAGAAAAATTGGCGTGACAACGGCTGTAGGAAGCGGTGCTGGCAGTGTTGGCATACTCCACGGCGAGTCGGTGGCTGAGGAGATAAAATTGTTCATCAAGGCCGGTTATTCACGGGAGGGGGCCATCCGATGTGCATCGGAAAATGGTGCTAGATTCTTCGGTATGGAGCAGTTGGGAACGCTTATGGCTGGGCGGCAAGCAACATTCCTGATTGCCCGGGGCACGGTGCAACAGCTGCCAAGAAAACTTTCCTACCTAGAAGCTATCTATGTTGACGGTGTGCGGCATTAGTGCTTCATAAACCGCAAAGTGTCGTATCTTACTTGTCATTTAACGCACCAACGGCGTTACGACTTCTGTTACAGCACTGCTATGCGCCGCCAGTCGTGCCTTGTTGGCACGCCAAATCACTTCGTAACTTTGCGGCACTTTAAGGTTTACGAGGCACTAGCCTGGCATATCGTGTTGATTCTGTTCATTTCTGGCATTTATCGCACCAGAACGTTGCTCTGCCCGCTACGGCAGCTTTTTGAATTATTTGTCCGCAGGTTTTGCATGGTTGCCCCGCATGGCCATAGACCTTGAGCTGAAGCTGGAAATAGCCTGGCTGCCCGCTGGCGTTAATAAAGTCCGAGATTGTGGAACCTCCGGCGGCAATGGCCCGTTTAAGAACTGTTCGAGTTTGCCGGATAATATGTTGCCATTCTGTCTGCGTAATTTTGTCAATTGGTCTTTGCGGGGCGATACCTGCCGCAAAGGGGATTTCATTGGCATAGATATTACCGATTCCCACCACTACATGGCTATCCATTAGAAAGTTTTTTAATGGCTGCTGACGTTTAGCTGCTTTTTTTAGTAAGTACTCCGTTGTCAGCCCCCGTTCCAGGGGCTCTGGCCCCAAAGTAGCAAAAAAAATCAACTCGGCGGCTTTGTTATTTAACACTTGAATCGAACCGAATCGTCTTGTGTCGTTGAAGCGTAATTCCATCTCATTATCCATCCTGAAACGGAGATGGTCGTGTCGGGCCGGAGTACTGCCAAAGGGGAAGACGCCCAATTTACCGGTCATCCCCAGATGAATAATTAATCTGGCCGCATTGCTTAAAACAATTATAAGGTATTTGGCTCGCCGCCGTACCTCAGTAATTGTTTGATTTAGGATCATCTTCTTAATGGCCTTCTCTGGCATTGGCAGGCGTAAACGTTTGCCGCTATAGTTGGCAAAATTTAAGGATCGTCCCATAATTATGGGACGCAGACCCTGGCAGACGACCTCTACTTCTGGAAGTTCCGGCATAAAATTTTAGTCCCTTTTTTATGGTAAAAATTGTATTTCTACAATTAGAACCTTGCAGATTGTTTTCTCGGAGTCTACGCTTCGCTCCGCTTACCTGTTTTTTAGAAAAGAATTTATAAGGTACTTATACCCCTTTTGGGGGTGTTAGAGTAATTAGTGTAAATGCTAGGAGGCTGTCCGAGAATAGAAGCCGCAGCGAAAAGTTGGAGAATTGAGACCAGTTTCTCCGACTTCGATGTCTGCGCTTATCTACAGTAGGCATTCTATTCCCGGACAGCCTCCTATCTTGCCCTGAGCAGGATAAAGGATGGTAATAAATGAATATTCTTAAAAAAATAGATATTGATCAATTAATTAAGTTTGTTTTCCAAAGGTATAAAAAAGATGGCGGATTTGCGGCTTTTCCCAGTTTGCCGTCTACTATTGAAGATACTTTCTATGCCATAGATATAATCGAAAATCTGCATCGTTTAGACAAAAATATAAATTTAATTTCTTTAATCATGCCAGAAAAAACTGCCAATTTTATAAGAGAACATGCGGAAGAGAAATCCTCTTTGCCAATAAGACTAAGGTATTATTTGCATAAAATCAGCACTATTTTGGGAAAAGATTTTACTGATGTTATAAAGTTTACGCATGTAAAGAAAATTGATTTTACCGAAATATACTGCACTACGGAGCTTGTACGCTCGCCTGTTATAGGGGGCATTAAAATACCGCCAATAGTTTTGGGACGTTGCATTTGTAAGGATGTCTATTATAACGTTTTATCGTGCCCAGAGCCTGATTCATTACACCGAAAAAATGTGGTAGATTGGCTGAAAAAATGTCAAAATTACGATGGTGGTTTTGGCTTTTATCCTGGAACAACATCATTTATAGAAAACTGTGATTATTGTCTTTCGACCTTGTCTCTTTTAAAGGATAGGCCTTTCAATATGAAAGAGGCGACCCAGTTTATTCTATCATGCCAAACCGCCGTGGGAGGATTCTCAAGAAATATTAAGGCAGTGCCTTTTCTTGAATCAACATGGCACGCAATTAATGTACTTAAAGCACTGAATTAGTGGCTCTAACTCAGATAAGCTGGGGATACGGCCAGGCCTGGAAAAAGTCAAGGCTCTATATTAAGCGAATCATCCAAAGTTTTGCCACTTAATTTGGTACCCCCTGGGGGTATAATAAACACGGGAATTACTACCAGAATCATAAGAACATCTCTTGATCGGTATTGTATTTACGGAATATGAGCAGAATATTTATCCTTATTTTATTACTTTTTAGCGGCTGTGTTCCCTATTTTTCTGAGCCACAGATGCCGTTTGTTGCGGTGCCGGATAAATTCTCTGCCCCGGCTAAGGGCAGGGTGGATGGTCAGCCCTGGTGGCGGCAATGGCATAGTAATGAATTGGACGGCTTGATGGATGAGGCTATGCGGAATAATTTAACTTTGGCGGAGGCCTGGGCGAGATTGGCACAGGCGGAGCAACAGGCAGTGCAGGCCGGAGCGGATTTGCTGCCTGCGGTAAACGGAACTGCCGGCTATGAGAGGACTGAGCAGCGCCTTAGGGTCGCTAATACCGGGATTAATGATTGGTCGTTGGGGCTCACTGTGAGTTATGAGGTTGATCTTTGGCGTAGGGTACGAGCTGGCCAGCGTCGGGCATCCTTGAACGCCCAAGCCAGCCGGGAGGATCTTGCTACCGCTTTCATAAGTATCAGCGGCGCAATCGCCGAGACCTGGGTATCGATTATTGCATCCCAAAAAAAATTGGCTTTGTTGATCGAGCAACAGAGGCTTAACCAAGAGATATTGAAGCTTGTTGTAGTAAGATATCAACAATCCCAGGCCAGTATTTTGGATATTAATCAGCAAAAACAAAATATTGCCAGTATTGATAATGCCAGGGCGGTACCGCAGGCCAGAATAAGTTTATTGCAACATCGTTTATCTTTACTAATTGGCAGGGCGCCGCAGGAGCCATTGGTGGTTAGTGGCGATTTCCCGTCGTTAAAAGACCCGCTTGTCAGTGTGCCGGCTGAGTTACTTATTCGTCGACCGGATATCAGGGCTGCACTCCTTCGTTTGCGGGCGGCGGGTTGGCAAAATATCCAGGCCTGCGCCGAGTTGCTTCCCAAGGTCAGTTTATCTGCTGGCTATCGGCATTCTGCCGATCAACTTTCTGACATTATTGATAATTGGCTGCTTAATCTGGCCGCTAATTTGACGGGGCCGATATATGACGGTAAACGCCGCAGCGCCGAGGTTAAACGCACTAAGGCGATAATGGATGAGCAATTGGCAGCTTATAAAAAAGATATTTTGACTGCTTTTTCAGAAGTTGAAGACGCCCTTACCTCTGAGCGGCAGCAGAGAGAAACTTTGCAGACGATCGGTCGGCAGATTAAGCTCTCGCAAGCAGCCACGCAGGATATAGAACGTCGTTATGTGGGCGGTTTAAGTGATTTTTTGCCCGCTCTTCGTGAGCAGGTGAGTATTTTCAATTGGCGGCAAAAAAAGATACAGGCGAAGGCTGACCTGCTAATCGCCAGAATTGGCTTGAATAAAGCCATGGGAGGGGAAAACCTGAGGCGGAAGGCAGATGGTATAAGGGACTCTGATAAAAACAATTATCCCAAGATTACGCCGGATTTTTAGTCATATTCGAGGAGCGGAAATAGGCACATAGCAGCGCTATGTGCCTATTTCCGCAACGAAGAAGATGATTAGGTAAGCGAGTCTGCGAGACTCCGAAAAGACAAGTAAGATGGGATAATTATTTTTATCTGCGTCCCTAAGACAAGCGACAAGTGAGCATCAGGGGAATTGGAAACCATGAGCCAGGAAACAGATACGTCCGCATACAATCATGATCGTACCGCTGTTAAGGTGAATGGGCATGTCCCCGTTCCCAAACGCAATTTACGGCAGCGATTATTGGCTGTGGGCATTATTATCGCTCTTTTGCTTTGTGGGCTGGCGGTGGCCCGTTATTTACTGCATTCCAAACCTAAGGCTAAAAAGCGCCATCATAAAAAGACTGAGCTGCTGGTGCAGGTAAATGAACTTCATAAAATCAATACCCGCGTTGTGGTGAGTGGCTTGGGGAGTGTTATACCTGCCAGAGAGACTGAGCTTAAGCCTGAAATATCCGGGCGGATTACGACTTTGCATCCTAATTTTCACCCAGGCGGCATGATCAGGAAGGGCGAGATAGTTGCCGAGATTGATCGGCGGGATTTTGACATTATTGTGACGGAAAAAAAGGCAGCCCTTAAGCTGGCAGAGGCCAATCTGGAATTGGAACTGGGGCAGCAGGTGGTGGCGCAGGGTGACTGGCAGTTGGTGCGTGAACAAAATGCCGCCTTGCTGGATCAGGACAGCGGTCTTGCCCTGCGTAAGCCGCAGTTGGCTAAGGCGGAAGCGGCGGTGTCCCAGGCGGAAGCAGCCTTGGACAGGGCCAAGTTGGATCTTCGGCGGACTCGTGTGTTGGCGCCCTTTACTGGCGTTGTCCGCAAAAAATATGTCGATTTAGGTTCGCAGGTGTCTCCGCAAACTGCCATTATTACCCTGACAGGCGTGAAAACTTATTGGTTGGAGGCCTTGATCCCGGTGCAGAATTTACATTGGCTTGGTTTGGACGAAACAAATTCCTTTCAAGCCAAAGTTGTGGTAGAGGCCACCAGTGGCAATGGGGAGAAGTATAAGGGGCGGATTGTTAATCTCCTTGCTGATCTTGACAAGGAGGGCTTGATGAGCAGGCTGCTAATTGCCGTGCAGAATCCATTGGCTGCGGGCCATGAGGTGCCGTTGATTATCGGGAGTTTTGTGCGTGCCGAAATATCTGGCCGACCATTGACCGGGGTATTTAAAATTCCCCGGAGTGCGGTGTGGGAATCTGAATTTGTTTTGCTTGCTGCGCCGGATAACAGCTTGGAGATCAGGCATCCAACTATTGTCTGGAAGGATACCGACTGGGTCTATGTCAAGGATGGTTTGCAGGAAGGTGAGCGGCTTGTTCTATCTCAAATTTCTGCACCGGTGGCAGGGATGCCGCTTACAATTGCCGGGATGGCTAAAAACAAGGCTGCTAAAATATACAGGAAAGGCAGTAACAAGGACGGTAAACGTAAACTCTTCGTTAAAACTGCAGGACAGCCGCAATGACGCAAGACGATTCAATCCGTAAATCTGCCATTGGCTGGATGGCCGATAATTCGGTGGCCGCTAATTTATTGATGCTTTTTCTCTTGGTTGGCGGCCTGTTTATGATCACACAGATTAAACAGGAAGTTTTTCCGGAATTTACCCTGGATATGGTTAATATCTCAGTATCTTACCCCGGTGCCAGTCCGGAGGAGGTTGTGGATGGTATTGTCCTGCCTGTTGAGGAAGCGGTACGTGACGTTGCGGGTGTTAAAAAAATCACCTCAACCGCTAACGAGGGTAGCGGTAGTGTGCGAGTAGAGGCGCTGAGCGGCACTAATATTCAGCAATTGGCGACAGATATTAAGAATGAGGTTGATCGGATCACCTCATTTCCGGAAGATGCAGAAAAACCCCTGGTGGTAATTCCGGCTCGTCGTCGCCAAGTGGTAACCCTGATTATATATGGTCAACAAACAGACCAGGTCATACGGGAACGGGCCGAATTTGTCCGGGATCAGCTTCTACAGGATAAGGATATTACCTATATTGACCTTGAGGGCGATCGCCCCATGGAGATGCGGATAGAAATTCCCATGGCTACCTTGCGAGCTTATAACCTGACGCTGGCGGAGGTTGCTGCTAAAATTAGGGGTGCTTCGCTGGATTTACCAGGCGGCGGGATTAAGGCTGCGGGCGGAGAAATTTTATTACGGGTAAAGGAGAGGCGTGATTATGCCCGGCAATTTGCCAAGGTGCCCATTGTTACGACTCAGACCGGGGCGATTATTACTCTGGCCGATATTGCAGTGGTTAAAGACGATTTTGAAGATACAGAAGAATATCTGACCTACAACGGTTTGCCTGCTATTGGCCTTGATGTCTATCGGATTGGTGAGCAAACCCCCATCCAGGTTTCAGATGCAGTGCGGCGGCATATCGCCCGTTTGCGTCAGACCCTGCCTGCGGGACTTAGGGTGGCGGCAGTTCATGATCGTTCGGATAATTATCGGCAGCGCATCTCTCTTTTGCTTACTAACGGCTTTACAGGACTTGCTCTGGTATTTATTCTTTTGGGACTTTTCCTGGAGGCCCGGTTGGCCTTTTGGGTTACTATGGGCATCCCAACCTCATTTTTGGGGGCCTTCCTGATCTTACCGCTCTTTGGGACCAGTATTAATATGGTATCCCTTTTCGCCTTTATTATTGCCATAGGTATTGTCGTGGATGATGCCATTGTCGTGGGGGAAAATGTCTATAGTTACCGTCAGCAGGGCGAGAACTTTTTAAATGCTGCTATTAAAGGGGCCAGGGAGATTTCCACTCCGGTCACCTTTAGTGTTCTTACCAATATTGTCACCTTTCTTCCCCTCTATTTTGTGCCCGGCGTTATGGGCAAGATCTTTCGTTATATTCCGGTGGTAGTTATTTCATCCTTTAGTATTTCTCTATTTGAGGCTTTATTTGTTCTGCCAGCTCATCTCAGCCGTCAGAGTCGTAAGTCTCGCAATCGGATAATGCAATTTGTTTATCATCGGCAACAGTCCTTTAGTAACGGTTTTACTATCTTAGTTAAGAATGTTTACGGGCCAGGCGTGAAACTGGCGATTCGTTATCGTTATGTTACCGTTACTCTTGGGGCCATCCTGCTATTGGTGACTATGGCTTATGTTAAGAGTGGCCGGATAGGGGTTATTTTATTCCCCAAAATAGAATCTGATTACGCCTATGTGAGTGCCTCCCTGCCTTATGGCGCACCGGTGGAACATAGCCGCCGGGTAGAACAACGGCTTATAGACGCAGCTATTAAGGTGAAAAATGCCAATGGCGGTGATTTGTTGGTTGGGGGTATTTTTGCCAAGGTGAACAGGAATATGGTCTGGATTAAGGCCTATCTTACTGCTCCGGATAAACGTCCCATAAGTACCGCCGCTTTTGTAGAAAAATGGCGGCAAGCGACTGGTTCTATTGCCGGGCTTGAATCTTTACGCTTTGTATCTGATCGGGGAGGGCCGGGGTCTGGCCCGGCCTTAACCGTGGAGCTTCAGAATCGTGATTCTGTCGCTCTTGAGGCGGCTAGTGCGGATTTAGCGCAGGAATTGGCGGCTTTTCCGGCCGTGTCCGATATTGATGATGGCTTTTCTCCTGGTAAGGTGCAGTTTGATTTTAAGATAAAGCCTGCTGGTTATCGTTTGGGACTAACTCCCAGCGAAGTGGCCCGGCAGGTTCGGAATGCCTATTACGGCTCTGAATCTATTCGGCAGTTGCGGGGACGAAATGAAATCAAAATCATGGTGCGTTTGCCGGAAGATGAACGGCATAAGGCGTATTATCTGGAAAACATGACTATTCACACGCCAAAGGGTAAAGATGTGCCCTTGGCAGAGGTGGTTACTATAAAAAAAGGCCGGGCCTACACCAGTATCAGTCGCCGGGATGGCAGGCAGGTACTCACCGCAACGGCGAATGTGACGCCAGTCAGCCGGGCCAGTCAGGTTATTGATGACTTAAAGGCCAATGTTCTACCTAAACTACAGCAAAAATATCCGGGCTTGAATTTTAGTTTTGAGGGAAAACAGGCCGATATGCGGGAAAGTATGCAAGCCCTGTTTCGGGGCCTCCTAATCGCCATGCTCATGGTTTATGTCCTGTTGGCTATCCCTTTTAGAAGCTATATTCAGCCTGCTATTATTATGATCAGTATTCCCTTTGGGATAGTGGGGGCCATTATTGGTCACCTGTTGATGGGCTATAATTTGAGTATATTGAGTATGTTTGGGATTGTTGCGCTTTCCGGTGTTGCGGTGAACGACTCTCTGGTATTGATTGATTTTGCGAACCATAAAGTGTGGGACGGGGCAACGCCATACTCCTCGATTGTTAATGCCGGAATTGTTCGTTTCAGGCCGATTATGTTGACCACCCTAACTACTTTTTTCGGTTTGACTCCGATGATATTGGAGACCTCCAGGCAGGCCCGTTTTCTGATTCCCATGGCCATTTCCCTGGGTTTTGGTATCCTGTTTTCCACCTTGGTAGTGCTGGTGATTGTGCCGGCTCTTTATATGATTCTTGAGGATCTCAAGATGGCGTGGCGGGGGGGGATGGCAAGAGGATGAAATGATATAGGCTTGAAGGCATAAAATACTACAGAAAGAACAAGAAAACATTGCCCACTTCAAAGTGGTATTGAAATGAGTTCATTCTGCTTTAATCGTAGGAGGCTCTTTATTTTCGGACAGCCTCCTGGTTACAGTTGTAACTGCTTTGTTTTAGTAGTAATTTTAAATTCTTACTTAGCCATCCCATTGGTTTTTACGAGACCATCATTCTTGGCACGAAAATAATTCATCTAAACTAAGGAAGGAGAGACTATGATAAAAAAAATGATGCTTGGTTACGCCCTGGCCGTACCCATGTTATTGCCGGTGATTTCCGCTCAAGCCGAGGTAGAAACGCAGCAGGTTCAGACTATGCAACTAGCAGCTGCACCGCTCGACACGGCGGTCTCAGCAGATGGCAAATTGGTTTTTGTCTTAACCGATAAAATGGCGGTGGAAATTTATAATGCCAACGGTCAGCATAAGGACTCAATAAAATTAAATGGTAAGTTTGATCGTATTGCGGCATCTCCTACTGGTGATACCCTCTTTTTGACTGATACTGTCAGCAAAAAGGTCAATGTCATGCGGGTAAGTTTTGTGCAGGGCATTGATATAAAAGGATCTCCTTTTAAAGGCCCTGCCGATGCGCCGGTGGTGATTGCCCTGTTCAGTGACTATCAATGACCTTATTGTGCAAGGGTTAATCCCTTACTTGAGCAGGTGCTCAAGCAATACCCCAAAGAGGTTAAATTAGTCTATAAGGAGTTTCCACTGCGGAGCCATCGCTTTTCACAATCGGCATCTTTGGCTGCTATTGCAGCGGGGAAGCAAGGCAAATATTGGCAGATGCACGATAAAATTTTTGAAAATTACAGTAGCTTGAGTGAGGAAAAGCTAAAGAGATTTGCTCAGGAACTGAGTCTCAATATGCCCCAGTTTGAGAAAGACAGAAATGATTTTTCTGCGAAGCAGCGCATACAGCTTGACATGCAAAGCGGAGCTGCTGCGGGAGTTCACGGCACTCCA
The DNA here is from genome assembly GCA_964439085.1 of uncultured Desulfobulbia bacterium. Classification (GTDB taxonomy): domain Bacteria; phylum Desulfobacterota; class Desulfobulbia; order Desulfobulbales; family VMSU01; genus JAADIV01. The sequence continues at coordinate 45,277 of CAYTNB010000003.1, forward strand.
ACCATCTTCGTTAATGGTCGTCGCCTAAAACAACGATCACTGGAAGGTTTTAAGAATATTATAGATAGTGAGCTGAAAAAGGCTGCTGATAAATAGTTTCATGTGGTGACTTAATACGTTGGCCAAGCTACACCCAGAGCGTTTCATCTGTGGGGACATCGTCGGTGAGTTTGGCCAATAATTTATTTTTTTCTTTAAGTTCTGCTTGCAGTTTCATGATCTCGTCATTGGTCACTCGCAGCCGATCTGCCAGTGATTCGGCAAATAGCCGAAAGATAGTGTAGTGGAAGACGCTGCCATGTGCCTTTTCTGCCTGATCTAGATGTGAACAATCAAGGCCGAGAACCATCGTTTGGGTGAGAGCCCAGACACTGGCGGAACGAGGTTCCTGGTCGATTACTCCCATTTCACCAAATAAGTCTCCGCCATGCTTTAAAATAGCGAAGGTTTTTTCGCCTTTGACAATTTTTACCTGGCCTGATACCAGAAAATACACCCAGTGATCTCTATCCCCTTTCTTGATGATAGTCTCTCCGGCGTCGTATGATCTTAGTTTGCCAACCTCTAAGAATGAGCCCAAATCATCGTCTGAAAAGGTCTGAAATTTCTTGATTCGTTTTAGGAGATCAAGAACCTTTTTATTTTCTTTCAAATAGTTAGTTTCTTGCATTTTAAACCTCGACAATGTGGGAGCATGATGCCCTCTTGTGGGGTGCACAGACAAGGACAGGCTTTGTTTTTCTATAGACTAAATTAAGGTGCTGTAAACCGCTTGATGATTGATCATCCACCGTGACCCAAAGTATAAAGATCATTGCGGGGCTTGTCAAATTATTCCGAAATTGAGATTGGGATAAAAAAAGGCTCGATCAGTAATGATCGAGCCTTTTTGCTAATAAATGGTGGAAGCTTCTTAATACTTAAAGATGAGGATAAGCGTCATATAAGGTACTTGTGTGACAGGATTTACAATTTCCTCCCAACGGGATTGCTGGTAGTTTCAAGGTGCCGTCAACCGAATCATGGCAGGCCAGGCAGCTATCCGTACCTATATATTTGCTCCTGGTATGGGCACTGTTGCTACCAACGTAAATACCAGCCCCCAAAATGGAGACCTCATCATGACAGCCAGCAGTCGTGCAACTCTGCGGGGTCATTGCCGTTACCTGCGTGGCATGGCTTAAATTAACATTACCAGATGTGGTGTGCAGTGGATCAAAGCCAATAGAATGACAGTCCACACAATTTAGTCCTGTGGTGGGAGGCTTGCCGGTACCTTTACCAGTTGCGCTGCCATGCAGCTCCCCATCAACGGAGTGGCAGTTACTACAGGCCATTTTGTGAATTTGTAGAATTGGTGTTCCGAGATGACAAGTGGTGCAGTTGGTGCCGGTGGGGAGAACCTGCCCGGTGTGCTTATAGGACTCTGATTTTTTATGGCTGTAGAAATATCCGGTGGCCGGTGGAACCGGAGTATGACAAACTTCGCAGTTACCGCCCTGATTATTACCAGCGGCGGAACCGATAAGGATGTGAATTTCGGTTGGTTTTAATGACAGATGACAGATCAAACAGTATTCCCCGCCCTTGTTATGTACAACCTCAACAGGGTCTCCGGTGTGGCAACTTACACAACTTGTCTCCGGGAGGATTTTATTGGCACCCATGGCGCTGTGATCCGGGTGGGTGGTTGTACTGGCCCACTTGGGATCAGTATGGCAGGTTGTACAGACATTTGGATTTCCAAAACCTGCATCATTAACACCATGCCCGGTGGCATTGCCGTTGCCATTGGCACCATTTATTAAATTACCAAGTGCATCATGGCAGTCATAACAGTTGTTAAAATGAATATCGGCAACCGGATCGGCCTGGTCATGGCATGTTGAACAGGCGGCTTCGTTGGTTACTCGGGTAGCGTGTAGCGCCGGGTTAAGGGCAACGGCTGTCGTGTGCAGATAAAAATCACCATGGCAATGAACGCAGTCGCCAGGGCCATTAGTGGCGGTTATACTCTTTAGTGCCCATGTCGTGCCATCATGGCAGTAACCGCAGTTATTGCCATGAACATTGCCGATGGTAGGATCAGTACTAATAGGATTGGGGGCATCGAGTTTGTGACAGCGTACGCAATCTGGGGTGCTGGTAACCTGACCGGCGTGGGTGCTGGCATTTGGATGGTTGGGGATATAGGCTGCTATATCGGTATGGCAATTGGTGCAGTCGCCAGGGCCTGCCGCTGCCAGGGGCCTTAAAATTCCGCCATTAGCAATGTCATGACAGTGGTTACAAGGATCGCCGGTATTGTTGGGATCATGGATTTGGGTGATTAGATCCTTGTTATTATGGAAGTGGCAGGCGGTGGTACATTGCGGGGCCGCAATTACCTGGCCCGTATGGTCTAATGCCTTAGGATGATTTTTGAAATTACCTGCTTCATCGTATAACCCTGGGCCATTACTGTCATGGCAGTCCGTACAATAATTAATGCCCGTAGGGTTAGGTGGTGTCCATTTCAAGGTGGGTGGGTTGGTATGGCAGTACTCGCATTTGCCCTTGTGAATATCTAAAATTACATCGGTGCCAGTGTGACAGGTGATACAGGTGCCATCGTTTGGCCCGGCCCCTACGTGGGTAGTATGATCTGCGTTAATTGGCTTGAAGCCCAGGCTGGTATCGTGGCAGCTTGTGCAAACTTTATCGGTGTTATGAATTGCCAGAGTTCCATCCGCATGCCAGTAATCGGTAAGGGTATGACAGACTTGGCAAATACCTTCTGGCGGGGTATTGATCTGATCAACAAACTTACCAACGCTACCTTTGGGATCGAAAAACTGAACACTACGATCTGTCTCCGCAGGAATTACTGGGTTGGGAGTAGAGATGACAGACTTTATTAATTGTCCATAAATTAGATTGAAAGGCAGAGCCTCTGTACTTGTGCCAATAATACCCTGAATAGTTATGGAGCCAGCTCCGGTAGTGCCTGCAGAAGCCGCATTGATTTCGTAAGTGTTACCAGCAACCAGAAGCATTAAGCCGCGGCCCGGTATGCTTTTGGCCGCCCAATCGGCCGGATTTGCCCAGCCGGGTTTGGTGGTGACGCCGGAGTATGAGAAGGTAGTCTCGGTGGCGGTTGTGTTGGTGATTAGATCAACAGTGCCAGAGGCCAGATAAATTTCACTTGCGAGACTCGGGGTAGTGGCAAGCCAGTCAAGCTGGCGCTGATGATGAGGATCATGACAGTCGACGCATTTTGTCGACCAGTTACCCGTGGCAGGATTATGCATCTCTGCCATTGAAGAGAAAGAATGCCCAATCTTGTTAGGATAACCGATTTGACTGTGGCATTTGCTGCACACCGCATCTGCTATCGCACTATAGTTGGGGGCAGTGCTATTGGCCGCCGGAGAATATTGCCACCATAGGGAGTATGCATGACAGTCGCCGCAGCTAATGTTATTTGTCTCGTTATGAGGTGCATCCAAAATTGATGCTGAGGTAATGGAGCATGCCAGGAAAAAGGCCAAAATACCTATTAAAGCAGTGATTTTTCGCATTTTTTATTCTCCGAATTAAACATTTTTAAAATAGTGTTAAGAAATATCAATCTCATCGGCAATTATTCTCATAACACAAAATAAAGAAATAAGCACAGAAAACACCAAAATTTACCCGAGTAATTAGGGCCTTAGCTGCTTTGTAATACAAATGATAAGGTAGAGGGGAGAAAACTGGGGTAGATGAAGGGGGGGAGCTGCTCTTAAAATAACATATCGGTGTATGTCCTGCCCTGTACCTACCTTTAATCAGGGAGTACTACTTCTAACAGCCACTCCGGTAGTCTATGACCAAATTAATGTTTTGCCACTAGTGCCTCATAAACCTTAAAGTGTTGCATCTTATTTGTCATTTGGCGCACCAACAGCGTTACGGTTTCTGTTACATAGCGTTGCTATGCGCCGCCAGTCGTGCCTTGCTGGCACGCCAAATCACTTCGTAATCTTGCGACACTTTAAGGTTTATGAGGCACTAGTTAGGATCGTCCCGTCTTCTGACTTTGCAGAATATCTAGTCGTATTTGAGAGGAGTGGTTATGCGAAGATTCCGAATAGGCGAAGACGGGGTGCTTATGAATGGTTACAAAATTTACCCATAAGATGGGCACCTGAAACCTATTCATCATCCTTTGGAATGAATGAGTCTAGCACAGCACATTTCCTGCACACATCCATCTTTTTATGCCAATCTTTTTGGGCGCTACATTCGCAGATGGTGCCATTAATGAACCAGCAAAGTTTGCCTGCCTGAAATTCCCAGGCCGGACATGCCTTTTTGCGTTTGGTGGGGCAATTTTTAATTACCCAGCATGGTTTTAAGACGCCGAGCTTGTCCTTTGTCCTCGAAAGTAAAAAAAGAATCTGTCGCTCAGCGTGAGCGGGTATATGGCGCCATCCCTGTTCGTAACTATGCAGGGTCTTAATTGAAATTCCTAACAATTCGGCCAGCTCTTTCTGGGTTTTTCCTAAAATCTTTCTAAATCTGGCAAATTCGTGTTTATCCACTGGATGTTTACCTTTTGATGCCTTTGTTTTATTATTGCTGAAGTTTCACGCTTTTAAGCTTGCCAATTTGCCTGTAAGCTTGGGGATTGGGATTAATTTTAGTAAGATTTGCCTCGTGTATAGCAAAAAGCAATTATATTACCTCTGGACGTGGATTTTTTCGATTAAAATAAATAGCCGTAATTTCAGGGTGATAGGTCATGCCACTCATTGTAGCATAAAATTAAAAAACGGGAAACTTCAGTTATTATTGGTATTGGTTGCTCTTTTGTAATTCGGTAAAATCTTCTAATTCTTTTAAATTGTTACTGTTAACGTCCTCTAAAAGTTTTTCAGGGGCGGCTGAAAAACGTTCACCGAGCATGGCTGGATCAAAATAAGATTCGTTGAACGATGATATTAAGTTCAGATGCTCCCAGCGGGTAAGATAGTATTCAATCATGGCTGGCAACTCTGTAAAAACTGTTTTCCCGGCTGCGGGAAGACCATAACTTGAATTGGCTAATTTGTCTGTTGAAAGTGTCTGTGTAAGGTAAAAATTTTCCAAAAACATTAATTCAGGGGGGATTCTGGCTTCTATACTTATATAACTTAATTTATTAATTAACCAGGACAGGGTAGCCCTGCCGACTTTGGCCATGGAATAAGGTATGTAAATTCCCTTGGGCAGGCTGAGTTGTAAATATGATTTTATGGTCAAAATAAGTTCCGTTAGATCAACGGGATTACGATCAACAAAATTATAAATTTGTTTGGAAAATTCATCTCTGTGGCTTAGAATATAGTGGACAAAAGACGGAATTTCTTGCGCATTGGTATATGAGTGCAATGTGCCTGGCTTTGTCATCATAAATGGCATGGCCTGGTCAACTATGGAGTAAAGCAGGCGGTGAAAACCCTGGATTTTGTGATCATGTTTTCCGTAAACCACGCCAAGCCTTATTATGGTGCAATCCAGTTCTTTCGTCTCCCAAAGATGGCGCAGGGTCATCTCTGCCATTAGTTTTGACTTGGCGTAATTGCCTAGTTCTGGAGTTAACGCCAAGTTGTTATTTTCGGATAGATTAACGCCGTTGGGCATGGTGGCTGATGAACTGAAGTGAATATACGGAATATTCAGACTGATGGCGGCGCGGGCTAGATTAATACAGCCGATATAATTTGTTTCCAGGGCAAGCTGCGGGTCTGAATCAATGGAGGCTATGGCGGTATTTATTATAAAATCTGGTTTGATTTTTTTGAAATATTGCTTAATGTCATTAGAGACGCGCAGGCTTAGCTTCTTGCTGTTTGGTGAGAAAAGGTCCATTTCCCGGCCCATTATCTTTTTAAAATAATGGGTAATTGCTCCGCCGATAAGGCCTGAGCCTCCCAGTAAAACTCCAACCTTTTTTGGTGCGATTATACTTGTCATATGATGTACGGTGATTTTGTACCAGCCACCTGGGAGGCTGGCTGAGGATGATCGGAAAACTGGTCTCAATTCTCCAACTTTTCGCTACGGCTTCTATTCTCGGGCAGCCTCCTAATAGGGGATAAGTACCTTAATAAAACTTTTTCTAGTTAAAAAATAAGAAATCAAGTTTTTTGGTAACAATTTGGCCATGCCAGCTTGTTTAGCCGCCCCGTTAATATTGGGAAATTTCATCAAGGTTGATGGACTCGTAAAAACCAATGGGATGGCTAAGTAGCTAAGCGTAGACTGCGAAAATTTCG
>CAYTNB010000004.1:0-44267 GCA_964439085.1 uncultured Desulfobulbia bacterium
AGGCACAATAATGAGAGCATGGGCAATATCGGCCATATGCCAGCCACTATGCTCCGAGCTGCGGCCCTGGAATTTCATGGAATAGCGTCTGATTTTATGTTTTTAAAGACCATAACCTATGTTGGCCTACGGCTCCAAGAACATTCATCCCCTACAAAAGAAGAATGGCATAAGGCTGCAACCATGCTCCGCGGGGTAACCGATCTTGATCATATGTTCTGGGATCCCTACCTCTTCGCTGAGGTAATTTTCCCTTGGCAGGCAAATATGCGGCCTGAGGCGGACAAATTATTGCAGAAGGCTGTCAAGTATAGGACGAATGATTTCAAGCCCTTTTATTTCTTGGGTTTCAACGCCTTCTATTTTGAACATAACGCCGCAAAGGCTGCGCCGTATTTGCGGCGGGCCGCTACCATGCCGGGCGCACCGGCCTTTCTGAAAGGCCTAGCGGCCAGATTCAGTCTCTATGGGAATCAAACAAAGTTGGGCATTGTCTTTCTCGCCGACCTGCTAAAAAGCACCAGCAATCCCAAAACCCACGCTTATCTTAAAAAAAGGCTGATAACCTTACAGATGATTAATCACCTTGAGAACAAGGTTAAGGAGTTTAAAAAAATAACAGGCCGCCTGCCCGACGACCTTAAAGAACTGCTTGAAAATGGGCTCATGGACACCATTCCTCAAGATCCCTACGGGGGTAAATTTACCATCATGGCCAGCGGCATGGTTTACACAACCAGCAATATGATTGAACAATGAGTAATATCTCTGCCAAACAATGAGCAATTAAGAGAGCCATATCATGAACTAAATTAAAATTATGGCCTTTCATTGGTGGTTACGCTCTTTTTCTAAAAGTTGAAATAGTTTACGATTTTCCGCTGAAAGTTGTTTGGGGGAGTTTAAGATGCGAGTCCGACCATTACTTTTCAACCGAATTCCTATTGCGTAGGCGTTCTCTTTTCGCATAGGAAAAAGTTCAGCAAGTAAGGTGCCGGAGCTACTGACAGCCCACTCTTGTTCTTTTTTGAAACGCTTAATGGCATCCGCCTTCAGCAAGAGCCTGCCAGTGTATGGATCAATTTTATAGAGTTGCATTCCAGCTTGAATTTCATCTGCGGTTGGCCTTTCCGTTGTTATATGGACTTCCTTAGGATTAAGCCCAGTTGTACGAAAAAACGGTCGTTTGTCCATAATAATATTTTTTTCGATAGCCGGTAAAAGTGAAAGTCCTATTCTTTTCTTTGGTGACATCGATATGCCCACTGCATTTATTAATGTTGGTAAGATATCTGATAGAATAGCCTTCGTATTACGAATACCGCTCGGCCAATTATTATAACCGTATTTTCGAAAACCAAGAACAACATGATACTGATTATTAGACAATACTGCCGTTCCATGCCCACAAAATGCTAATTCTGAGGGCTTTTCCCCCGTTTGAGATGAAGGGGGTGAAATATTAACAAGGGATGTTTCATCTCCAAAAGTTTCGCCATGATCAGAAAAAACAACAACTAATGCGTTCTCCATATATCCCTGGCCTTCTAACAAATTTAGCAAATCATGAAATTGCAAATCAACCGCCCGGAGAGTATTCCGGTAGGCATTTTTGGCACCATGGTCATTAACATCCTTGTCTATTGGGGCATCTTGCCAGAGATAAGGATAATGGGGGAGACAGAGGTGAACACAGAGCAGAGAAGCTGATGAAGGGGATGTTAACTCTCCGCCAATAAGACGGATAAATGTTTTAGGAGAATAGGTTACCCAGGCCGCTCTATTGGCATGCGAGAATGGGAAAAACCATTTCCCGAAACGTCCATTAATAAAGAGATTACCAAGAGGAGTATCGTTAAGACTGCCAAAAAGAAAATCTGCGGCCCCCATTGTCGGACCAATAACCTGGTCAAATCCAAATTTTGAATCAATATTACTAAAACGTTTTTCGTCCGTCGCATAGACAGTCCTATACCCATTTTTCTGCAATAATCTTGGAATTGATAAGGAATATGCCTTTGATTCTGGTTGGGTAAGATTAAAGGGTACCCCGACACTCCAGGGATACTCCCCCGTCATTATACTTACCCATGCTGGGAATGTACGTGCCAAAGGTGTATATGAATTTGGAAACACTACTGCTTTATTTAGAAATTGATTAATATATGGAGTAATTTTGCTAATCGGGTTACAGATCGTAGTTTCGTCTGGACGCAAAGAATCAATTCCTATTAAAATCAGATTCGGACGGTGGCTTTTACTCTTCTCTTGTCCCGTGATAGTTTTTTCAGGTAAAGATATTGGAGTGGCAAACCAGACAAAAAATCCTGCTAGTGCGAAAGGCATTATGGCAATTTTAAAGCTACCTTCCCTAAGATTTTTCATTATTCCGGCGGCAAGGAAAAAGGACACCAGGATACCTGAGATAACGAAAAATATCATCGCCTGAGAAATACTGGAAAGGGTCACCTTAGAGTGCGGGAAATATATTGTGTTTAGGGAAAGAGGCAATACAAAGCAAAGGGTATTTGCAATCAGCAAACTGACCCAAAAACCAATTTTATGGCTAACAGTTTTTAGATATACGGTTAGGTAAGCACACAGTATTGCAACCATTAATAGCAGCAATAAATGCCCCGCAAGCCCTCGGAGCAAAAAGCCCCACACTACAGGACTGGCAAAGGCCTGCTTAATAAGAGTTGGCACAACCTTCGCTGGCAGGAGGACATCAATAGTATCCTGGCATAAAAAAAAAGCTGCAAAGTGAAGGGCTACCTGTAGAAAGTAGGAAACAAAAAGTGCTAAATAAAAAGGAAAAAAATGTTCGTAAATATGCACGCTAGGAGCAGATTTTGAATACGAGTATTGATTGGATGAAAATTTTATCAAAAGAGCCTTGTGAACAAATTTGGAGAATATATTCATATCTAATAGTTCTTACGCTTCTTTTAGGGCTACAGGCATTTTTCCACCCAGGTAATACGCCTGACTACCGAATTGTAGTCATATCGTTGCAGTTAATTGTGATTGTCACAGGGAGCCTCTGCTTTCAGCCCCTATACCTAGAAATTCCACAAAGGTTCAAGATATTAGTTATACTCTGGTTAGCTTGGGGATGGATTTGCGTTGCGACCTCTGCTTATCCTATAGTTTCATGCCTCAGGCAAATGGAGTGGACCGTATTAACAATCTTTATAATCCAGCTTACTATAATATTACAGCGATATCCTTCATTAGGAAAACGAGTGTTTTGGATTATTATAGGTGGATTTTTTTTAGTTTGCGGGGACATAGTTATTTTTTTGAGTATCTTGCCAAATCTCTCTGGCTTTAATTTGGCGACAGACATACCCCATTTCACTAACATTAGACATTTTGGTGCCTACGCTGCCATTGTGTGTGTATTACTGGCTGTAGGTTCAATACAATTATCAGCTTCCAAACTCCAAAAAGGCCATCTCCCTTTTCTTTTGTCAAGCATCGCTTGGTCGATACTTTTTTGGAACGGCTCTCGCACCGGACTTCTTGCTGCGAGCATAAGTACTTTTTACCTTACACCCTATTTAAAAAGCATAAAAGAACGTATTTCATACATAACTCTTGCCTGCGCAACCATATTTATAGGCCTTTGTTTATCGTTTTGCTCTCCTACCAACAATGCTTCGATGGGATGGGATAGTGTTCTGGCACGAAACGCTAGAGAAGGGTTAGATGCTATTTCAAGCGGTCGTATCACCCTTTGGCATTTTGCAATTAAATGTCTAACCTCTCCCAAAGAGCTAATTGTTGGAATAGGTCCAGATGTCTTTAGGATAAAGGCTTTCCAAGCGCACATACCTTTTGTCCAGCCCCACAACATGATTATTCAATCAGTCCTTGAATGGGGCGTTCCCGGCGCAATTATGTTTGGCGGAATCCTTTTAACCATCTTATGGCATGGGTGGCAATGCATGTCCACCAGAAAATCCGTTTTTTCATCCTACCAAGTAGCTGGGTATGGGGGGGGGATAAGCATTTTAATCATGGGCCTTTTTGACGGAGCGATGTATCATTCACTACAACTGACGATGTTGGGAGCCTGTACAGCGATGATGCTAGTCAGCCCAAACAATAATCACTTCAAACGCTGACTAAGTTTTCAACAAAAAAGCAATCCCCATTATATCAAAAAATAACATATTTATGACATCTAAAACATGCAAAAAATGCGGCACCTGCTGCAAGAATGGTGGCCCTGCGCTCCACCTTGCAGACTTACCTTTACTAGCCGATGGACATTTAACCACACATAGCCTAATCACCATCCGCCAAGGCGAGCCGGTTTTTTCACCACTATCCGATCAAGTTGAGCCAGCGGCAATGGAACTTATCAAATTAAACGGCACAGACAATTCATGGTCCTGCTGTTTTTATCAGGGCGGAGATTCATCATGCGGCATTTATCCTCACCGCCCCCTTGAATGCCGTATCCTGAAATGTTGGGACACAAATGAGCTTACTAACCTTATTTTTAAAAACACCATCAATCGTCTTGATATTATCAAAAAAGACGACCCACTACTTGAAATGATTGCAAAGCATGAGCACGAATGCCCCTACGAAAATCTGCGTCGTCTTACCACCGCGCAGCGGTGCGACCACGACCGTATGCGAATGAAGAATAATCAAACTTCAGTCATTAGGGATGCCTGCCGAGAGATAATCGAGAACGATCTGAGCACCCGCCAATCGGCCGTCCAGCAATACAACTTAAGTTTAGGTCAGGAATTATTCTATTTTGGCCGACCCATGTTTCAGAACCTGTCATATTTTGGTCTTGATTCATCCCCTTCCTCATAGCTGTTCCAATAGTTCCTGCTCTTTTTTATCAAGCCGTTTGACCGACACCGGCACCACCGTTTTCAACTCCTGAGCGAACAGCGAAACACGAAATTCATCCACCAGCATTTGAAATTCAGCCAAGAGACGAGCCGCTTCCGCACGCTGTCGGGGAATTTTAATCTCTAGTAAGTGTTCCTGCGCCTCTTGCAGACGATTTTCAAACACAAATAGAGTTTTGCCCTTCTCCATGTCCCGGCCAGGATTTGAGTTGGCTCGTTCCACCCTAATCCGCAGGGCCTTCAAATAACGGGGCGTCAAAGCTAGACGTTCTGCAGTAAACTCAGTCAAAAATTCCGCCGGCAATATATAGTGCAGTTGAGCATGATATTCCTTAAAACGCTCTTGATTCACCTTACTGACCACAGCCTTACGCTCAAAGTCAATAATAGTCTCCAGGGTACGCCGACGTTCTATCAACGCTGCCTCCAACATAGAAAATATTTTACCAGCCTGGCTAAAGAATTCTCCCCCCTTAAACTCTGCCACACTGGCCTCAAAATCAGCTCGGCTACTGGGGAGGTCATCGTAAGCTAATAATGTATGCGTCAATATAAACGCATGAATAGCAGCATTAACCTGCTGTGTTGTCCCCAGCCATTCAAAGAGGGGCCAATCCGTCTGCCCCAGGGCAAAGCGTTTACCCACATCCTTTATATGACGAGGCATAGCCTCACGATAAAGCAACAATAGTCCGTCCCGGCTATGAGCCCGAGCCTCATCCTCCGATAAATATAACCGCACCCCGACCCGATCCGTGCCAACTACAGTCAGAGCCGGCACTGCATAGCCGCTTAACCGTCCTTTTTTATCATTAATTGGGATTTTTTCGGTCAAATCCTCCAAGTTTTCCAGTTGGAATTTGCGTTTCTTCCATTTACCCTGTAAATCTTTAAATGATTCACTCATTGCCGGAACCTGGCCCAGCCCCAAGAGATCGGTGAATATGCGGGAGACCTTAATCATGCGGCCATCTGCCGCCTTTAAGCAATAACGCATTTTAAGGTGATCCGGCAGATTGACCCCGCTTAAATCACGAGGCTGAATCTCAAGATTAAATCGCCTGCGACTAATGGCGGTCAGGGCTGAATAGAACCGCCCCCCCCCAAACTCTAACCTATCCATTATCTCTTGAACGGTCTGATTTAAGGGCACTAATTGTTTGCGCAGAGCCTTGGGCAGGCCCCGCAGAATATGATTAATCCTATCCTCGAGCAAGCCGGGCACCAGCCAATCGGAAAAATCCGGCTCCAGATGCGGCAGAATCTCTGCTGGTATATGCACCGACACTCCGTCAGAACTAGATCCAGGTTCAAATTTATAAGACAAATTTAGTTGAAAATCATTTACCTGCATTGTTTCCGGGAATTGGGCCAGCTTCTCCTGATCTGCCTCCTGCCAGAGGATGTCGGCCTCACTCATAAAAAGCATCCTGCCTAATTCCGGTAAAACTCGGCGCAGGCCCGCGGCATCCCATACCTGTTCCGGCAGACGTTCGTCGTAAAATTTATAAATCTGATAATCATCCACCATATGCCGCTGCCGCACCCGGTCTTCCATATCCTTCAACTCAGTAATCAAGCGTTGGTTGTACTGTAAAAAATCAAATCCCCTCTTGACCTCCCCCTCCACCAGGGCCACCTGAATAAATATTGTCCGAGCTTCACCGGGATCAATAGGCCCAAAATTCTTCTTGCGACCCGCCTCAATCACCAGTCCGAAGAGAGTCACCTTCTCCAGAGCCACAACCTGACCCGCTTTTTTGGACCAATGAGGATTAGAATACGAATATCGGCATAGACTGCCGGCCAATCCCTCCAACCATTGCGGATTAATGGTCGCCACCGTCCGGGCGTAAAGCCTCGAGGTCTCCACCAATTCCGCCGCCACAATCCACTGGCCAGCCTTACCAAATTGTCCGGAGCCTGGGAATATCATCAATTCCTGACCTTGAGCACCCCGATATTTCTTTTCCTTTTTCTGAGCGATATTGCGCAAAATTCCACTCAAAATAGACTGATGAATTGCGTCAACTGCCACATCACCTATAGCAATATTATATCGACCATTCTCGTCCAGGGTCTTACATATCTGCTCATAAATATCGCACCACTCCCGCATCCGCTGGTATGCCAGGAAATTTTCTTTGCAATATTTACCAAGTTTATTACGACTCTTTACCTTACGGGCAACACGGTGGTACCCCGACCAAATGTTCAAATAGGTGAGAAAATCAGAACCAGCTGCCAAGAATTTGGAATGCGCCGCATCAGCCAGCTTTTCCCGGCCAAGAGGGCGCACTCTCGGATCCTGAATACTTAAAACGGCGGCGACCACCATAACTTCATGCAAAACATTTCGTTCCTTACCCTCCAAGATCATTCTGGAGATCATGGGGTCTAAGGGAAGACGGGCCATAATGCGGCCACGTTTAGTGAGTTGCAATGGTTTGTCAATGCTACCCTTTACCGCCCCCAATTCGTGTAACAGATTAAAACCATCCTTAATTGAGCGTGATTTAGGTGGATCAAGAAATGGGAATTTAGCGGGCTGTCCAAGACCTAAATCCACCATCCGCAAAATAACATCGGCCAGATTTGCCCGAATAATCTCTGGCGGAGTATATTCTGGTCGAGCCAGATAGTCCTCTTCACTGTACAGGCGAATACAGATTCCAGGGCCAACCCGACCGCAACGCCCCTTCCGCTGATCTGCGCTAGCTCTGGAAATGGGCGTTATCGGCAATTTTGTTGTTCTGGCCCTGGGATTATAACTGGATATGCGGGCCAGGCCGGTATCTATCACATAGCGAATGCCCGGCACCGTAACCGAGGTTTCCGCCACATTACTGGCCAGCACAATTTTCATTTTATTCTGACTTTGGAAGACCCGGCTCTGTTCCTTGGCTGACATACGGCCAAACAGGGGCATAACCAAAGCATCCAGGGCGCCGCTACCGCCCCTTATCATCATATTATTAAGCACCTCGGCACTTTCCTGGATATCACGTTCCGTAGGCAGAAAGACCAGGATATCGCCCACGGGCCGCCGTCCTATATCAATAACCGCCCTTGAGACTCGTTCACTTAGGGGCGCCTCGCCGTCCGACTCACCTTCCGGGGCCAAATAACGCACCTCAACAGGATAAGTCTTACCCGGTATATTAATGATCGGCGCCCCCTGAAAATGACGAGAAAATTTTTCTGTATCCAGAGTGGCTGAGGAGATAATTATCTTGAAATTATTGCGTTTATTGCGCAGACGCCGTAAGATGCCCAGAAGAAAATCAATATTTAAACTACGTTCATGGGCCTCATCGATGATAACCATTTCATAACGGTTCAGATTCCTATCCCTGGCGGCCTCAGCCAGCAGCATCCCGTCGGTAAGAAATTTGATCCTGGTCTGGCGCTTGGTATGGTCGATAAAACGGACTTTATAGCCAACAATATCCTCTCCGCCATCCCCCATTTCCTCCGCCACCCTCTTAGCGACCGTCATGGCAGCAATCCGGCGAGGCTGGGTACAAGCAATGGCGCCCTTCTTACCCAGGCCAGCCTCTAGGCACATTTTAGGCAATTGCGTGGTCTTGCCAGAGCCAGTCTCACCAGCGACAATCAAGACATCATGCGCCATAATCATAGCAATAATTTCGTCTTTTAGCTGGACAATGGGGAGGGCTGGATAATTTATTTTATTGACCATAAGTATATTAATTTTGTATCATTTGATGTGGTTATGGCGTTTTAGGGACTCGGATAAAAATAATTATCTGCGTCCCTTATGCCTTAATTTCAATTATTTTTAAATATTATGCGTCATTGTACCGAATAAATAAATTATAACAATGTTACAAAACAAGGTCTTTGCATGAAACATCGAAACAAGACAGCACTAACCGGTCGAGTCCCCCAAGCAGCAGATAAAACATCCAGGGCGGCGGCTAAAATTGATAATCAGCTAGGGAGCAACAAAATGGCCAGTGATTTAGAAAATGTTGATACCGCCATTGAGGCATCAAAAAAGATTGTAGTTTCACGAGAAAAAGAGATTGGAGAGTCTGCCGAATACCCCAAGGGGCCGGTTGGTCTGGATATCGGCACAAGTCATATTGTAATGGCTCAGAATAAAGGCAAGCAAATTCAAACAGTAAAGCAACTTAATGCCTTCTTCACTATTCCGTATTCAAAATTCACCAAAAAGATTTTGGTGGAGAATGATATAAGTTTTTACGAAAAAGACGATCTATTCTATATTCTTGGATTTTCAGCTGAAAATTTTGCCAAGATGTTTAATGCCAATACCCGTCGGACCATGGAGCAAGGCCTGTTAAGTGCCCGTGAGAACGAGGGCATAACCGTCTTAAAATCTATCATTAACACCCTGATTAAAGGCAGCCCCGGCAAAAACGAGATAATTTGCTTCAGTGTCCCAGGCGCCCCATTGGACAATCTGAATTCCGTGGTCTATCACGAATCTATCATCAAAATGTATCTCACCAGCCTTGGTTATAAGCCCTCATCCATTAACGAGGGCTTGGCCACTGTCATGTCAGAACTGGCCAATGACAATTTCACCGGCATCGGCATCAGCATGGGCGGCGGCATGTGCAATGTCTGTCTGTCATATCTCTCTGTACCGGTTATTACCTATAGTATTCAAAAAGGTGGTGATTATATTGACACGATGGTTGGTCTCTCCGTGGGCGAAAATGCCACCACCATCAAATCCATCAAGGAAAATGATTTTACTTTGGCTGCACCGCCTAAAAACCGGGTGGAGACTGCCCTGGAAATTTACTATATTGAATTGGTGCGTACCCTGTTGAAAAGTTTAGAAACCACTCTACGTAAGACGGACAAGATACCGAAGATCAACACCTCCATCCCCATTGCCTTAAGCGGCGGTACTGTTTTACCAAACGGCTTTAAGGAATTGTTCAAGAAAACCATGCAAGAAGTTGACTTGCCAGTTAATATCTCTACAATAAGAATCGCTGACGACCCGCTGAATACTACCGCTAAAGGCGCTATGGTTATGGCATTGTCAGAGGAAATATAGAAAATTACGAGATATCGACACCAGCCAAAAACTTACCAACAAGACCTCGGTGAGGTTTTGAAAAAGGCGGTCGTTACAACGACCGCCTTTTTTTGTTTTTTCTTTTAACTTTCTGTGGTTAAAGAAATCGTAATCGTTTACCAGGTGCACCTGGTGCACCACCCTGCACACGTTGCGGCGTCCCTGAATCGCTTACGGTTTAGGGGGGGGCTGCGAATGTCAAGGTGTAGTTAGTTGATCGCTTACCTTACAATCATCCCTTTGATCTCCCAACCGCCAGATTGGCCTCATACTGAGAGGCGTTTATAATTTCAAAATCCTGTCCGCCAATCTTATTGCCAGCAAAGAAAAACTCAACCCGCCAATTACCATAAAGTTCAGATTTAGCGGGCATAAGCATTGACACCACCTGATTTTGTAGATATTTAACCTGTATTTTTTCGGTTTTAACAACCTTATTTTCAGGAGACACCCAACTTACCTCCAGTGGGATTTCCACATTGCCAGGCATAAAATTCACGCTAAACAGCACCCCTATCCGGGAACGGGTCTTACCGACAATTCCGTGTGCGGCCTCAGAAAACATCCGGTGTTTTAACAAATTTATTTCGACATCACTTAATCCCTCATAGGCATTGCTCAAATCTTCGGGTTTATTATAGGTCATCATAATCCGACCATGTTTTTTGACAATTAACTCCCATATTTTAATATTCCGTTGATCCTGGCCCAAGCTGCGCCGCACCGGATCAGACAGATTAGCCGCCAAACGGATTTGTTCAGCCTTTGCCTGGGCCAATATTTTTTTGCTAAGGCCTAAACTTTCGGACAAATGCTGGGATTTAGCAATATTTTTGACATTATCTAATTGAACCCCCTCCATCTTGGTCTGAGTAAAATTAACCCGATTCAAGTCGGCATCATTCAGGTTAGCGCCACTGAGATCGGCGGCGCTTAAATCGGCGCCAGTTAAAAGGCTCCATCTCAAGTCGGCACCGCTTAATTTGGCGTGCTTCAAATTCGCATTGGTCAGATCAGCGCTGCTCAAATTCACGTTACTCAAATCAGCATAGGCCAAATTGGCATTACTTAAATCCGCATTACGCAAATCAAAACGCACCAATGTTGCGTCATTCAGTATCGCAAATTTAAAATTTTCAATATTAAAATTAAAGGAAGTGGTCAAATTCACCCCGGTTAGATTCGCCCATTTCAAATCGGCGTTTGACAAATCAGCATAAGTCAAATCAGCTTTGGTAAGATCAGCCTCGTTTAGATAGGCATAATTCAAATCAGCCTTAACCAAAATGGCCTCACGTAAATCAGCATTGGTAAAATTGGCCCTGCTAAGAT
This sequence comes from uncultured Desulfobulbia bacterium, assembly GCA_964439085.1. Taxonomy (GTDB): domain Bacteria; phylum Desulfobacterota; class Desulfobulbia; order Desulfobulbales; family VMSU01; genus JAADIV01. The sequence continues at coordinate 11,293 of CAYTNB010000004.1, forward strand.
CAGCATTCCGCAAATTAGCCTTGCCGACCAGGGCATTTGTAAAATTTGCGCCACTCATAATAGACTTGCCACTCATATCAGCTTCTCTCAAATCAGCGCCGGTTAGATTAGCGCCCTCCAGGTTAATTTTGGTCATTTCCGCAGATTTCAACACCGCCTTGGTCAAATTGACCTTATGCAGGTTAGCACCACTCAAGTTAGCACCTGCCAGATGCGCCTCCGTCATATTGGCCTGATCCAAATTTACCAATTTTAAATTTGCATGATTAAGAATTGCTTGATTTAAATTGGCATTCACCAATCTGGCCCGGCTTAAATCGGCATTTTCCATCTGGGCATGACTTAAATCGGCATGACTTAAATCGGCCAGACTCAAATCCGCATTCTTAAGCTTGGCGGCATAGAGGCTCGCTTGACTAAAATCAGCCTTAACCATCTTAATCCCGGTCAAATCGACCCTAGCCAAATCTGCGTGCCGCAAGATCGCCTCACTTAAATCAACACCAGTCAATTTAGCACTGGTTAAATTAGTGTTAATAAATTGCGCCTTGATTAATTTGGCCTTACTAAAATTTACATCGGTCAACTGAGCGTTATTAAACTTGGCACCTCGGCAATTGGCGAGACTAAAATCGGCCTCTGAGGCAATTACCCGCACCAAAACCGCATTCAGTAAATTTGATGCGACCAAATCTGCCCTAGCAATATTGGCATCACTAAAATCAGCCCGTTCTAAACTGCTTTTATTTAGATTTGCCCCTCGCAGACTAGCCTGAATCAAAACCGCATCGCTTAAATTGGCCTGCGACAGATCCGCATATTCGAGACTGGCACCAGTCAGATCAGCCCCACGCAAATCGGCCTTACGCAAGTTCGCCTGATCCAACAAAGTTCCAGCCAGATTTGCTTCCCGTAAATTTACACCCCGTAAATCGAAACGGCGCAAATCAAGCTTGCTCAAGTCTTTACCCTGCAAACCGCCACTGCTCTGCAAGGCCTGTGTAATGGCAGACATCCGGGCAGGATCAATATTAACCTGCCTATGTTGTTTTAACTGCCCCATATCACGAACTACCTTATTCGGCAGATCAGTAGCAAAAAGCCCATCACCAACACCGGTAAAAAATAAATAGCCAACAGCAACAACAATGGCCATAAGCGAGGTAGCAGCGCTAAAAATCAAGGGCCGATGTTTTATCCCCTTTAGAGTTTGCCATAAAAATGATAGAATGAGCGATGTCCACGATTTATTTTTTTTTGGCTTTGCTTCGTCCATCCTCGGCAGCATCTGCCATTCGATGATGACCTTGCTCGCACATCTTGGGCATTTTACCGTCTTGCCCAGAAACTTATCCACCGCCTTTCTTTTAAGGCCGCAACTTTGGCAATCAAAAACGGTATATCCCTTTTTAATCTCCGGTTTGTAATTAGTATTCTGAAGAACAACGTCCCCCTTCCTCCCAATTAAAACCGGCTCACCACATTTAGGGCATGACACCGTCTTACCGTTATGTCTTTCCTGCACCCCCTGATGGAAGCCACAACTATGACAATGAAATTTAATCACCATTTTTCCTTTTAATAATTGTTATGTTCCATGTACCCTTCGCCAAGCTCAGACTACGATATTCCACAGACGTTAAGTGGGTTATGCTACCCCTTACATATCGGCAGAAGAGCCGTCCATCTTCAACAGGAAGACGGCATTTTTTTAAGATGATATCTTTTTATCTTTTCCACAAATAAAAGATAGGGTAGGCTGGGTTAATGGCTTCAACAAATTTATCCCAAAAAAACAAGCAGATATGTCCATAAAAGAAAACAAGCAAGCAAATACCGAACAATACGATCTCAAACAAAAGGCGATTAAGTACAAGGCCTTTCAACATACTTTTTCCAAGAAAGACTTGCAGAGTGGTCTGTCAGAAAAAATAGTCCTGCAAAAGCTAAAAAACAGTGAGCATCTCGAGTCTAGCTACAATAATTATCTAAGCCATATGGAGAAAGATCCCACCCAAAAGACCATGTTTCCATGGGACAGCCCCACAAGAAGACTTCTTTATTGGCTGATGACTAAGAGTCCCATCTTTGGCAAATGGTTCAGTGCCATTATTTTTACAATTCTCGTAATCAATTATATACCAGGACCGACTCAACACATAGCAGAATTTATCATTGCCCGAGCCATTTATGATACAGCTAATATTCCTCGAATCCCCGAGGCTCTGGAAACCTACGCTCATTCAGCAAAGATCATTGATGCCCATGGAGCAATCATCAAGACCTACGGCAAGAGGAGCGTAACCCAAAAAATTCCAGAGCGGGTGAAAAAGGCCTTACTGGCTTGTGAAGACCATTACTTGCTGCCCGCCCCTCATAATCCCTGGTATGTCAACGCCTTCCTTATTCATGGCGGCGTAAGCTGGCCAAATCTTATAGGTGCGGTAAAAGACACATTGATGGGACATACCAGAGGAGCCAGTACTATTGTCATGCAAAATGCTAAAAAAATTCTGGCAAACGACAAGCGTACCATTAGCCATAAGTTGGAGGAAATTATTGATTCTTATATGTTGGTGGCCAAATTCGGCAAGGATAAAAATCTTGATTTTTATATTAATACCGTACCGGTAGGAGCCAATATGTACGGGTTTTCTGCCGCCGCCCACAATTATTTCAAAAAGGATTTAAAAGATCTTAATTTCCAGCAATTAGTGACTATCGGTTCATTTATTCCAAATCATAATCGCCAATTAGCCTTTTATGAAATATGGCGAGGCAAAAATTTCGATGAACTTTCAGAGTCTTATCGTGGCCACGCCCATCAGGCCATCGCCAAGGTAAACATGGCCCTAAGCTACCTGCAAAAAACCGGAGAGATCAGCCAGGCAGAGAACGATGCCTGGCGTTTATCTGATGAAAAATCTATCCGGCGCATCGGATTTAGGCGTTATAGCTCGCCGTTGTATGGCGAAGAAGAATGGACTTCATGGAATGTAATCCACGAGGTAACCTCCAGACATTACATGGTTCGAAACAGAAATATAAATGGAGAACGTCTTTTGCTTGATGAAAAAGGAGACGTAGTTATTGAAACAGACGTGAACCTGGGCCTGATAGGAAAGATAAAAGACATTATCAAATCTTTTCTACAAGACAAGAAATTTAAACAAATCCTGGTTAGACGCAATAAAAAAATATGGAAGTTAGATCAAAAACTTTATGAAAAAAGACGATTAATACCACCATATAATAATTTCAAGGAGTTCATGGTATACCTATATAAACACTTAAATATTGGAGTTTTGTTGATCAATCAGCAGGGAAGATTCGTTGCCTATGTAGGTGGTAAACAGTTTTTATACGGCACTGGTGGAGATGAACCGGAGCCTGAGCAAAGTGAGCTGCAGCTAAACCGTAAAGCCATTATCATTGACCTAATGAACCGCAAAGCCAGGATTGCGCCTGCCTCAACGATAAAGCCGATTATTTCCTATAACACGATGCTGGTTAACAACAAAACCTTGCAAAGTACATTTGCTGATAAGCCCATTGAATATAAATATTTGGAGAGAGTGGGGCATAAGGTATGGATACCCAGGAATTGGTATCCTTACGATGCCAAAGGCCATGGCAATAACCGTTATTTCGGCAGAAAATACAATTTATTGGAGGCCCAGGTTATTTCAATCAACACCATCTTTGCCAGATTGTACTCAAAAAGCAGTATCAGGAGCGCCGTATTGGCAGGCTTTGATAAAATTGGCATGGAGTATAATCATGAAGATGCCAAGTATTGGCCATTCGGTATTGGGGCTTCAGCAGTACCAGTTCAAAAATGGCTGGGCATTTACAATGCCTTCCTGGATGGTAACTACCGCAATCCTACCTTTGTAAAACGAATTACAATCAACAAAAAGGTTATTTATGATGCCTCACAGGATACGAAACAACAACCAATAGCATTATTTGAATCCAAGCGAGAAAGAGAGGATGAGATGCAGGCAATGTTGGCGGTATGTAACCGCGGCTCCGGGGCAAGCATGAAGACTAAATTTAAAAACCACTATAATCTTGTTTCCGGTAAGACCGGTACCGCCCCCAATGGCCGAGCCTCCTTATTTGTTAGCAATTTTAATCCATACCAAAACCGCATTAAGTATAAAGACAAAAACATGTCCATGATTGTCATTGTCACCACCAATACCGGCGGCTATAAATCCGTCGGTACTTCAACCCAAGGGCCAACCCAAATAGCTGGCAGCATTTACAACTATATCTTCCAACAGGATCTCCAGGAAATGATTGACAAAAAAATTGAGCAAGCGAAGAAAAACAATTCCGGATTCCGCAAAAATTATCTAAACTGGGCCAGGGTAAATAATTATATGGACAAACTACTTAACGGAAAATGCGGTAATAAACCCATTTATCCGTATCTTAACGGCATAGATGGCTTCGGCGAGGCTTTAAATCAGATTTTAAATACGGATAACAAGATATACACCGGCCGCAATGACCTATTTAAACAGCTTACCAATTATTATTGTAACCAGAACAAACTGGTTCACTAGAAAAAAATACAGGAGAGTCAACAATGCAACTGCAAGCCAAATTACATTTTAGGCCTCATTTTCGCTTGACAATGTTTTTTTCAATATGTTTGATCCTGCTGGCAAGTTGTGGAGATAAAGCCCCCAACAACCAGACAAGCGGCAGCATGACTCGCAACGATGGCGCAATTTATCTTGGTTCCTTCAAAGACGGCAAATTTTCAGGCCAAGGTACCCTCACAAGCCCGGATGGGCGTAAGTATATCGGCTCTTTTATCAATGGCCTTGAAGAAGGCCAAGGCACTCTCACCTTCGCCGATGGTAAAAAATACAGCGGAGAATTTAAGAATGGCAAAATAAACGGCAAAGGTACAATGGACTACGCCGATGGCAAGCATTATCAGGGGAACTTTCTAGATAACGACTTTAGTGGTATTGGCACCCTAACCTTTCCCAACGGTTCATATTATCGCGGCCAATTCACCGCCTCGTTAAAAGACGGTCTTGGTACACTGACTTACCAGGATGGCAGTAAATACAACGGTCAATTCAGCAATGATTTCCCTGATGGTCAAGGAGAACTGCAATATGCCAACGGTGAAAGGTATGTAGGACAATTCTCAAAAGGAAAAAAGGACGGACAGGGGACCTGGACCCAGCTAAACGGTGCGAAATATGCCGGTCAATTCAAGAATGATGTCTTCAACGGCCCCGGCACCTTTACCTTCTCGGATGGGAGCCTATACAAAGGACAATTTCTCAATGGGCTGCCCAATGGTCAGGGAACCCTTACCCGCAGCAATGGTAATAAACACACTGGCCTATTTACTAATGGGATAGCAAACGGCTACGGAACCCAGGTCTTTGCCGATGGCAGAATATATGCCGGGAATTTCAAAAACGGCCACATGACAGGTAAAGGTATAGCCTCATTTCCAAACGGCAACCGCTATGTCGGCGAGTTTATCAACGATGAATTCAATGGTCAGGGAGAATTTTCTAATCCCAATGGCGAAACTTATAATGGCCAGTGGCAAAACGGCGTTGAAAACGGCCAGGGAACCTATACCGCGCCAAATGGCGAGCATTACAAGGGCGGATTTAAAGACGGAGAATACAGCGGCAAAGGGGGACTCAGCACTGCAGATGGTCATAAATATGTAGGTGAGTTCCTGGATGGTAAATATAACGGCAAAGGCACCATGTTTAATAAACAAGGTGAGTTTTACGTTGGTATTTGGGAGAATAGTAAATTAATTGGCCCAGGTTCGGTAACCTATGCCGATGGCAGCCATTTTAAGGGTAACTTCTACGACGGCAACTTTGAGGGCCACGGAACTCTAACTTATGCTACCGGAGAAAAATATGAAGGCCAGTGGCATAATGGTAAATTTGATGGCATGGGATATTTCATTTATGCGGATGGCTCTAAATATCTTGGCCAATGGCAGGAAGGCACTGCGACAGGTCAAGGAACGATGACAATGGCCGATGGCAGCCGCTACGAAGGCGGATTTGTCGATGGTGATTTTAACGGGATGGGCACCTTTATTGCTGCAAATGGTGATAAATATACCGGTCATTGGGCTGCTGGCAAAGAAAATGGCCTTGGCACCCTGGTTACAGCTGACGATGAAACCTATGAGGGAATTTTTACAGATGGGGAATATACCGGCCCGATGAGTCAAAAATCTGATGCGGAAAATCAAAAAAATCCGGGTAATGCAGGGGCTGATGAAGACAATAACTTGTGAATCACAAAGCTGTCCGCTAAATTCGCTATCAAGAATCAACCTATTGCTTCGGTGTTTAAATAGTTAATTTTAAATACCGTTATTTCATATCATTAAAGAAGCAACACTGAATTCCGGCTAACAACCTGCCGGATATTACGCTTAGATCTGGGCCAGGTCTGGGTGCGGCGATTGACAAAACCACAGGTGTAGCAGGGCTACGTTGAGGATTTCGCAGTCTACGCTTACCTGTATATCAAACTTTTTACTTAGCCATCCCGAGACTTTTTACGAGTGCATCAAGATTGGCCAGGTTATTTTTTTTACAGACCCTAGGGCACTAAAGGCCTAGCCAAAACCTCACGCGGTCTGGCACCATCAGACGGCCCCACCACTCCTTCCTTCTCCATCATCTCCACCATCCGGGCGGCTCTATTGTAACCCACCCTTAAACGACGTTGAACCATTGAGATTGAGGCCTGGCCTGATTCACAGACAAACTCCACTGCTTCATCGTATTTTTCATCATAGTCACTTGCATCGGCATTATCATTGGCCTCCGGCTCAGCGGCCATCTTGATTACCTCATCATCATATTTCGCCAAGCCCTGTTTCTTCAGAAAATTTACAATATTTTCGATCTCACGCTCCGTAATATAAGCGGCATGAATTCTCTGCATTGAAGAGGTGCCAGGCGGCACAAAAAGCATATCACCTTTACCCAAAAGATGCTCCGCGCCACTGGCATCCAAAATAGTGCGAGAATCTATTTTTGAAGAAACCTTAAATGACATGCGAGTTGGGAAATTGGCCTTAATTAGACCGGTTAGCACATCTACCGATGGCCTCTGGGTTGCTAAAATAAGGTGCATTCCCGCCGCCCTGGCCATTTGGGCCAAACGGGCCACCGATCCTTCCACATCCTTGGAAGCCACCATCATGAGGTCAGCCAACTCATCGATAATAATAACAATAAGCGGCAATTTTTCCTCTGACAACAGGTTATAGCCGTCAATATTTTTCACCCTCTTTTCTTCCATAAGGGTATAACGACGTTCCATCTCCAAAACCGCCCATTGCAAAGCGCGGCTCGCCATTTTAGGATCAACCACTACCGGATGCAGGAGGTGTGGAATGTTCTCATAGCCAGAGAGTTCGATGCGTTTAGGGTCAACCATAAGCAACCGCACCTCTTCAGGAGAGGCCTTGAGCAGAATACTACAAATAATGGTATTGATCCCAACGCTTTTACCGGCCCCGGTAGCCCCGGCTATCAGCAGATGCGGCATATCAGCCAGATTAGCACAAACTGGTTGCCCCACTACGTCCTTTCCAAGGCCTATAGTCAGTGGATTAGTGGATTTCTGAAATGTTTCATGACCTAAAATTTCTCGAATATAGACCGTCTGGCGTACCGGATTGGGAATTTCTACCCCCAAAGCAGCCTTTCCTGGTATAGATCCAACAATTCGCACACTTAAAACCTTAAGTACCATAGCCAGATCATCTTCAAGAGACACAATACGACTAATTTTGATACCGGGTGCGGGAGAGAACTCATAGGTCGTTACCACAGGACCAGGAGAGATGCCAATGACCTTGCCATCTACCCCAAAATCCCGTAATTTACCCTCCAGCAACTTACTAACTTCCAGATAATGATCCCGCCCCACATCAACATTCGGCTGCATGTCCGGTTTGTTGAGCAATTGAATGGTCGGCAAAACAAATTCGCCCTTGACCACTGGCAGTGGTTGAAATTCTTTCTCCGTATCAATTTGAACAAGGGCGTGCACCGTCGGCTCTGCGGACGAATCCCGCATCTTATTAACTGCAGACAGCTTTTTAAGGTCAATTCCAGGCACCTGTTTGGAGCCATTATCACCCATATTACGAACACGTTTTTTTTGACAACAATTAGACAGAAATATCCAGCAGCTTGTTCCTGTACGATATAGGGAAAGACGTATGGCAGCCATTAATGAAATGATCAAAATAAGCAGAGCAATAAGCACAAACCCAGGGCGTCCCAGGAACGGTGTGATTAATGCGTATGATTCCCGGCCAATAACTCCAGCTGCGGGATAAGTATCAAAAAGCAGCTTTCTACCAAAAAAGGCTGCCAAAAGAGAACTGCTGGCCAAAATAATTCCGGTACTACCAGCAATTATATATGGTAGGCGATCAAGGGCAGAGCATTTCAGGAAAAGCTGCCAGGAGAAAAAAAGGCAGAGAGGAATAAACAGGAAGGAACTTATGCCCAACATACCAGTAAGCAGGCGAGCAAAAAAATATCCCAGGCTACCGCCCCAATTATGGGGCATAGCCGGGAAAAGTGAGGACGTTCCAGATGGAGAATAACTAACCAGACTTAACACAAGGAAAAAGGCAACAAACAGCCCAAGCACTGCCGCTATTTCCTGCCCCATACTTGGGAATTCAGACTTATTTCTTTCCTTCGCCATCGCTTAACGCGTCAAGAATACCATTGATAAAAGGTGCGGAGTCATCGGAACTAAAACGTTTAGCTATTTCAATAGCCTCATTAATTGCCACCGAAGATGGAACATCTTTGGCAAAATAGACCTCAAACACCCCAATTCGTAACAAATTACGATCTATAATAGACATTCGATCCACCCGCCAATGTTTGGCGTATTTTTTAATTAACTCATCAATGCGGCTTTGATTTTTTTTAATTCCCTCAAGAAGCGAGCCAGCATAGGGAATAGCCTGTTTGGCATTATGAAAATTTTCACAAAGAACGGTAAATTGAGCCATCATATCACCATCATTCATCTCTGCCTGATAGAGTGATTGAAGAGCCAGTTCTCTCGATTTACGCCTTATACCCATCAAATATCCGCCAACAAATTAACCATTTCAATGGCTGCTGAGGCACAATCGGAACCTTTGTTGCCAGCCTTGGTTCCAGCCCGTTCAATTGCTTGCTCAATTGTATCTGTAGTCAGAACCCCGAAGATAACCGGCACCCCGGTATCCAAACTGACTTGGGCAATTCCCTTGGCAACCTCGCCAGCAACATAATCAAAATGAGCTGTGGCACCGCGAATAACTGCGCCGAGACAAATCACTGCATCGTAACGTTTAGAACCAGCCATTTTTTGTGCAATTAAGGGAATTTCGTAGGCACCAGGCACCTTGGCAATTTCAATATTTTCTTTTGAAGCACCGGAACGGCTTAGGGTATCAATTGCCCCCTCCAAAAGACGATCGGAGATAAATGAATTAAACCTGGTGACTATAATGGCAAATTTTTTCCCGTTAGCCTCTAAACTACCTTCATATATTTTCATAATTTACTCCAATATTTTTGAATCAAAAACAATAATTAAAGATCAAGATAACGGTTCAGAGAGGGGCTACAAACAACCCTTAACGTCAATTGTAATTATTCAGGATACCCACTTGAACAATTACAAGTCAAGTATGTGCCCCATCTTTTCTTTCTTCGTCTTTAGATATTTTATATTGTCGGGGCCAGGCGCCATTTCCAAAGAAACTCGTTTCGTAACTTTCAGACCATAACCATCAAGGCCGACAATTTTCTTGGGATTGTTAGTTAGAATACGCATATTCTTAACACCAAGATCACGCAATATTTGAGCCCCTATCCCGTAGTCACGCAGATCAGATTTAAAACCAAGTTCTTTATTGGCCTCAACTGTATCCATACCCTCATCTTGCAGGCAATAGGCCTTAATTTTATTAATTAGACCAATTCCACGGCCTTCCTGGTGCATATACAACACCACACCACAGCCCTCCTGCCCAACCATTTCCATCGCTTTATGGAGTTGACTGCCACAATCACAACGCACGGAGCCAAAGACATCGCCAGTCATACATTCTGAATGCACCCGCACCAGGACATCCTTGTCAGGAGTAATATTACCCTTAACCAAGGCGACATGTTCGAAATCGTCCACATCGTTGGTATAGACAACAGCCCGAAACTTACCACCATATCTAGTTGGTAAATCTGCCTCAGCAGCCCGGTGTACCAAGGTATCCATTTTCATCCGATAAGCAATAAGATCTGCGATAGTAACAATCTTCAGATTAAATTTTTTGCGAAACTTTCTCAGGTCATCCATTCTGGCCATACTACCATCTTCCTTCATAATCTCGCAAATCACCCCAGACGGCCTAAGACCAGACAGTCTCGCCAAATCGACCGATCCCTCAGTCTGGCCGGTACGTACAAGCACTCCGCCCACCCTGGCTCGCAGGGGAAATATATGGCCGGGGCTAACAATATCTCCCGGCTTAACATCAAGCCTTGCCGCAACCTGAATTGTTCTGGCCCGGTCGGCAGCAGATATGCCTGTCGTTACTCCAGAACGAGCCTCAATACTTATAGTAAAGGCGGTCTCGAAAGGTGATTCATTTTTTTGTACCATCATGGGAATACCAAGACGATCAATTTGTTCAGGGATCATGGTCATGCAGATAAGGCCACGACCGTGGGTTGCCATAAAATTCACTGCATCAGGAGTTACCATCTGAGCTGCCATGCATAAATCGCCCTCATTCTCCCGATCTTCATCGTCCACCAAAATAACCATTTTACCGGCGCGAATATCCTCTATTGCCTCTTCAATCGTATTTACTGTCATTATTTTATCCTGCTTTAATTGTGATTAGTGATGAGTCTGTCTTAAAGAAAACAGAACTCATCTTATTTCATAAAGCCATTCTCGGCCAAAAATGATTTGTCCATTACAACATCTTTGTTATGATCTGGGTTAGTGTCCAATTTCAATAATTTTTCAACATATTTACCAATAATGTCAACTTCAATATTAACCATACTACCGACTCTTAAACTCCCGAGATTCGTGATTTCCAAGGTATGGGGAATTATGGATACCGCAAATTTCTGCCCCCCACAAGAGTTAACCGTCAAGCTAATTCCATTAATGGTAATAGAACCTTTTTCAACAATATACCGATCCAAAGTCTGTGGTGTCTTGAAGGAAAAAAGGGTAAATTCTCCAGGTTTATCTCTGCGAATAACCTCAGTCACCGCATCAACATGACCACTAACCAGATGTCCTCCCAAACGATCGCTAAGCCGCAGAGCCCGTTCCAGGTTAACCGTTCCACCAACCGCCAGACTACCAAGGCTGGTTCTACTTAAACTCTCAGGAGAAACATCGGCCCAGAAGACACGATTTTTTATCTCTCTGGCAGTCAAACAAACACCATTCACGGCGATACTTTCCCCTTCCACAGGATCATCTATATCAAAATCAGCGCTAATAGAAAAAGAACGCCCCCCCCCCATTGGACGGACGGCGATAATCTTCCCTAGACCCTGAATAATTCCAGTAAACACTAAAAATACCCTTCGATCATCACGTCATCATCGAAACATCGACTGCTGACATTTTTAAGGCGGCGGGCCTGATCCACAGAATCCAAACCAAGAGTGTCAGCGACTGGAATACCATCACCACCGATAAAAAACGACCCATAAAACAAATTTACCTGATCGACCAGACCTTGCCGCAAAAAAGAGGCATGAACCCTACTCCCCCCCTCAACCAGAATACTGCCTAATTGCCGTTTACCCAACTCGAGCAACACTTGTTCTAAGTCAAGATTGCCGTCCTCCCCTACCGCAACTGCTATAGGAATGGCTCCAGCCTTAATTAAATCTTTTTCCCTGGATCGAGACGCTGTGGAACCGCAAAAAATTAAGGTTTCAGCCTCGGAATTTTGAAGAAGCATTTTTGCTCTTGTCGACAAACGCAAATTACGATCAAGAACAATCCGCACCGGATCACGATGCCCCTGCCCAGGCAAACGTGTAGTTAATGAAGGATCATCGGCTAGTGCAGTGCCAATTCCAATTAATATACCATCCACCTGATCACGCAAGCGGTGGGTATATTTCCTTGATTTTTCGTTAGTAATCCAGCCTGGTTTGCCACTACTGACAGCTATCCTACCATCAAGACTTAGCCCCGCCTTCGAAATCACCCATGGTTTAGCTGTAGTAATAAATTTTATAAAAGCACGATTTATTGCCTGACATCGTGCCTCTAAAACGCCACTTACCACCTCCACACCCTGCGATACTAGATACGCACACCCCCCCCCGGCTACCGAGGGATTAGGATCGAGCATACCAACAACTACTTTCCTAAGACCGCATTGAAGAATTGCCTGGGTACAAGGCGGTGTTCGCCCCTGATGATTGCAAGGCTCAAGGGTCACGTAAATAGTGGCATCACGCGCTCCATCACCAGCATCGAGAATGGCATTAACCTCAGCATGGGGCGTTCCAGCCTTTTTATGGTAACCACGACCAACAACTTCATCATCTTTAACAATTACAGCTCCGACCAAGGGGTTAGGAGAGGTGCGGCCCTTGGCTTTCAGGGCCAAGTGCAAAGCCAACTTCATAAAGGGCTCATCAATTTCCGACACTGTGGTGCTGGAGCTTCTTTGCTGACCCGGAGTCTTACGCTTACCTGCCATTACCACCCAGCATCCCCTTTAATTCATCCATAAACTCATTCAAATCCTTGAAATGCCTGTAGACCGAAGCAAATCTTACATAAGCAACATCATCAAGTTTCCGCAAGCTGGCCATAATACGTTCACCAACCACGGATATATCCAATTCCCGTTCGCCCAAATCCTGGAGCTCCCGCTCAAGGTTATCGACCACGTCCTCCAGTTGTGACATGGAAACAGGCCTTTTCTCACAGGCCTTTTTCATTCCTTCAACTACTTTTAAACGATCCCAAGCCTCACGCCGCCCATCCTTCTTAATGAGCATGGGCATAATCACTTCCAAACGCTCATAGGTAGTAAAACGCCGTTCACAAGACTCGCATAAACGCCGTCTTCTGGTAATGGTGTTGTCTTTGTTCAAACGTGAATCAACAACTCGATTATCTAAGTGAGCACAGTATGGGCATTTCATAATTGATCCAAAAAGAATGGCATCGCTATTAAACGACGTTTGGTTTATAGGTGGGGAATAACGTAAAAGACTATATTTGATGTAGAGAAATATTCGCTTCCGACATCATCATGGCGGTAAGAGAATCGGGATAACCCTCACGGTAAAAAACTCGTGCAACCGATATGTTTATCAGCATCTTACTACATATAGCACAGGGTAGATTCGTACAATATAACTCGGAGCCCTCAACACTGAAGCCAAGATTTGCCGCCTGAATTATGGCATTTTGTTCTGCGTGCAGCCCCCGGCATAATTCATGTCTCTCTCCGGAAGGAATCCCCTGCTGTTCACGCAGACATCCCACATCAAGACAATGAGATATCTTGGAAGGTGCTCCATTATATCCTGTAGCAATAATTCTCTTATCACGTACCAGAACCGCCCCGACTTTACGTCTAAGACAGGTGGAACGTTGGGCAACCAACTCGGTTATACCCATAAAATATTGCTCCCATGCGGGACGCTCTGTCTTGACGGTTTGTAACATAATTTTTATTTTTCAGCAGGGTGACAAGCGCCATAGCTTCATCATATACGAAGAACTTCTTACGGCCTGGTGTAAGGATAAAGGGGAAATTTATCACAAAGCGCCCGCACCGCAAGCTTAGTCTTATCCAAGACAGAAGAATCAGTGCTCTCCGAAATGACCTGATTGATCCAATCACCAATCTGAATCATATCATTTTCCTTCAAGCCCCTGGTAGTAACTGCCGCCGTCCCAATTCTAATGCCGCCAGTCACAAAACGGCTCTGAGTATCAAAGGGTACAGCATTTTTGTTAACAGTCAGTCCCGCATCTTCCAAAGCTCGTTCGGCATCCTTACCAGTAATATTTTTATTAGCAAGATCTACAAGGATCAAGTGATTATCTGTCCCACCGGACACGAGCCTGAATCCGTGTTTTTTTAGAGTTTCCGCCAAAGTTTGGGCGTTTAACACCACCTGTTTTTGGTATTGCTTAAAATCCTCGCTCATTGCCTCTTTAAAGCTCACCGCCTTACCGGCGATAACATGAACAAGAGGGCCGCCCTGAATTCCAGGAAATATTTTACTATCAAGCTTTTTTCCATACTCTTCACGAGCTAAAATAAGACCACCTCGTGGCCCCCGCAAAGTCTTATGGGTTGTGGTGGTAACAAAATCTGCAAAGGGTACAGGTGAGGGGTGCTGATCTGCCGCTACAAGACCTGCAATATGGGCCATATCAACCATAAACTTAGCGCCAATTTTGTCAGCAATTTCCCTAAAGCCCTGCCAATCAATCACTCTGGGATACGCACTGGCCCCAGCCACAATCAAACGAGGACGTTCCTGTAAAGCAATACGCTCAACTTCCGACATGTCAATTCGTTCTGTCTCCCGATTCAAGCCATAAGACACAAAATCGTAGAGCTGACCGGAGAAATTAACTGACGCTCCATGGGTAAGATGCCCACCATGCGCCAAATCCATGCCCAAAACCTTATCACCAGGCTTAAGAATGGTAAAATAAACCGCCATATTGGCCTGACTGCCGGAATGCGCTTGTACATTCACATATTCCGACTTAAATATTTTCATGGCCCGTTCACGGGCGAGATTTTCAACGGCGTCGGCGTTTTCACAACCGCCGTAATAGCGCTTTCCAGGGTACCCTTCGGCGTATTTATTGGTAAAAATAGAGCCCTGTGCCTCAAGCACTGCTTCGCTAACAATATTTTCTGAGGCAATTAACTCCAGTTGGTTTGCCTGGCGATCAAACTCATGGTCAATTGCACTATAAATTTCAGGATCAACATTTTTTAAAAAAGACACGATCTACCCCATCTCCCCTATCAAAAGAGGCTTATATCAAAAGATAATATTATGTTTAGGCTCAGAAGTATCCGGTTAAGGACTTGAAATAGTTCTAAATTGTGCCCACAACTTTGTAACCGGACACTGCTGGTTTAGACTAAAACATCTCAATACGATGTAAATGACGACCGCCAGCAAAATCCGTTTCCAGCCAAGCCTTAATAATTTCGAGAGCCACGCCTACTCCAATTACCCTTGCGCCCATACACAGTACATTGGCATTATTATGTTCACGGCTCATCTTGGCGGTAAATGATTCATGACAAAGAGCCGCCCGGATACCAGCATGACGATTTGCTGCCATGGACATGCCGATTCCAGTTCCGCAAATTAAAATACCAAGATCAACCTTACCACCCACAACCGCCTCGCAAAGAGACTCAGCAAAAACTGGATAATCCACAGATTCAGGCGTATCACAACCCATATTCACAACTTCATGGCCATTCTGGTTCAAATACTCGACTACAGCATTTTTTAAATCAAGGCCACCATGATCACATCCAATTGCCAGCTTCATAGAGTGCTTACCCTTCATATTTTTTCATGGCCAAAACGGCATTAGTTCCGCCAAAACCAAATGAGTTCGATAAGGCCGCTCTAATTTCCATCTTCCTGGCCACATGGGGCACATAATCCAAATCACATTCGGGGTCGGGTGTATCAAGATTAATAGTGGGCGGCGCAATTTGATGATAGAGGGCTAATGCCGTAAATACGGCCTCTAACCCGCCAGCACCTCCCAACAAATGTCCGGTCATAGACTTGGTTGAACTTACCGCAAGTTTAGCGGCATGATCTCCAAAAACTGTCTTAATGGCTCGGGTCTCGCCAAGATCATTGAGAGATGTGGAAGTGCCGTGAGCATTAATATAATCAATATCTTCAGGCCGAAGACCAGAACTCTGCAAGGCCATCCGCAGACAACGTACAGCTCCCTCGCCATCCTCAGGTGGTGCAGCCATGTGGTAACCATCTCCAGTCATTCCACAGCCCGAGACCTCAGCATAAATTTTGGAATTGCGAGCCTTGGCATGCTCCAGAGATTCCAGCAACATAATACCGGCGCCCTCGCCAATTATAAATCCATCACGATCCTTATCAAAGGGACGTGACGCCCTTTCTGGTTCATTATTCCTCTTAGACAGAGCCTTCATACTACTAAAACCACCCACAGCCATTGGACAAATAACGGATTCGCTCCCACCGGTGATTGCCGCATCACAATCACCACGTTGAATGGAATGAAATGCCTCACCTACCGCATGCGTTCCAGCCGCACAGGCAGTACTTAATGAAAGATTTGGCCCTTTCAGTTTTAGAATAACGGAAATTTGACCAGCACCCATATTAGGAATAACCATGGGGATAAAAAAGGGCGTAATACGGCGTGGGCCACGCTCAAGGAAAACCTGATGATATTTCTCAATAGTTGGCAGCCCTCCCATACCACAACCGGTTATGACCCCAATGCGTGAGGCATTTTCAGAAGTTATAGCAAGATTAGCATCTGCCATAGCCATTTTTGCACCAGCCACAGCGTACTGGGCGAACAATTCAAGATGCTTAGCAGCCTTCAGATCGATATAGTCTTCGATCTGAAAGTCCTTAACCTCGGCGGCTATCTTTACAGCAAAAGCCTCTGTATCAAAACGGCTAATAAATCCAACACCGCTTTTACCAGCACAAAGATTATTCCAGGATTTTTCTACCCCTATTCCCAGGGGAGTCACCAAGCCCAGGCCTGTAACAACTACTCTTTTACTCACGCAAAATTCTCCTAGCCCAATTGATCAAGTTTCTCGAGCCGTTTAAACACTACCTAATATGGACTATATTTGCCCACAAACCCAAGTAGTTTAGGCCTGGATTGACTTGATATGATCTATAGCGTTCTGCACCGTCAAAATTTTCTCAGCTAATTCATCGGTAATTTCTGTATCAAAGGCTTCTTCCATAGCCATAATCAACTCAACAAGATCCAATGAATCCGCACCCAAATCATCAACAAATGAAGCGGCGGGAACAACTTTATCTTTTTCTACACTTAGCTGCTCGGCAATAATATCAATAAGTTTATCTTCTACAGACATACCTTCTCCTTTATTTTTAAATTACAATAATGTTTTACAACTAATAGAAACTATTTATTTTTTCTGCCACAAAAAAATTACAGACAATTACACATGACGGTCTCGTAAAAAGTCCCCAATCCCGTCATCCCCGCACAGGCGGGGATCCATAACATATTGAAACTACTGGATTCCCGCTTCTGCGGGAATGACGAAGAATAAGTAAATTATAGTTTTTACGAGTCCATCACATATACATTCCACCATTAACATGAAGAACCTGACCTGTTACATAGTCAGCCGCATCGGATGCCAAATAGGCCACAGCAGATGCCACATCTTCTGGCCGACCCAGTTTTCCCAAAGGAATCCCGGTCTTAATCTTATCAGTAACATCCTCGGGAAGAGCGCTGGTCATTTCAGTTTCGATATACCCCGGCGCCACACCATTAACCGTTATGCCTCTGGAAGCCAGTTCCTTAGCGGCTGACTTGGTAAGTCCGATGAGACCAGCCTTGGCAGCGGCATAATTAACCTGCCCGGCATTTCCGACAAAACCAATCACAGAGGTAATATTGACAATTCTTCCCCAACGCTGTTTCATCATTGTTCGTGAAACCGCCTTAATGCAGTTAAAAGCACCTTTTAGATTTGTATCCAAAACAGCGTCCCAGGCCTCTTCCTTCATTTTCATCATCAGGCCGTCTCTGGTAATCCCGGCGTTGTTGATCAAAATATCCAAGTGCCCTTCACGTTTAACAATTTCGCCAAAGGCCTCCTGCACCTGTCCGGCATCAGCCACATCAAACTTAATCGTCTCGGCCAATCCGCCATCTGCCTTTATAAGTTTTGCGGTTGCATCAGCAGCATCTGGTCGATTGACATAATTAATAATAACCTTACTCCCCAATGAGGCAAGCATAATACTGACCGCCCGGCCAATCCCCCTGCCCCCACCTGTAACTAGGGTAATTTTACCTGTTAAGCTCATATGTCTATTTTTTGTAAGCGCTCAATAAAGCACACTCTTGACTTTATAACATCTCGGAATGTAAGCGTTTCAGGGACGCCCTGCTGTGCGCACTTAAGTCCTCCGATAATACCTCTGTATATTGGGGGGACTTAAGTGCATGTAGCAGGGTGTTCATGGAGCACTTACTATTTTTTTAGTTGATCAATCAAACGAGGCAGCACCTCAAATAAATTGCCCACAATACCATAGGTGGCGATATCAAATATAGGCGCTGCCGGGTCTTTATTTATAGCAACAATAACCTCAGACGACTGCATGCCAACCAAATGTTGGACAGCCCCAGAGATTCCGCAACAAATATACAGTTTAGGAGCCACTGTCTTGCCAGTCTGCCCTACCTGATAAGGATAATCAATCCAGCCTGCATCCACCACTGCCCTGGAGGCTGCAACAGACCCACCCATTAAATCGGCCAATTCATTAAGCAGTGCAAAACCTTTGGCACTCTCAACACCTCTGCCACCAGCCACAACGATATCTGCTTCTGCTAACTTAACTTTATCGGCTGTGGCAATTATACTGGCCAGCACCTTAACCCGTGAGTTGAGCTGAAATGCACTGGCATCAATTTTATTAACTACTCCCTGCCGCTCCTGATCAGGCGGCAAAGCGGTCATAACCATTGGGCGGACAGTAGCCATCTGCGGTCTGGTATCCGGGCAAACAATAGTTGCCATTATATTACCGCCAAAGGCAGGTCTGGTTTGGAGAAGATTACCATCCTCGCCTATGGCAAGACCTGTGCAATCAGCCGTAAGACCAGCCCCCATGGAAGTCGCAACCTGGGGAATAAAGGAACGGCCAATAGCCGTCGCCCCAGCCAAAACAATTTCCGGTTGATGTTCTTTTATCAGCTGAGCCAAGACATTGCTATAGGACTCATCGGTAAAATCTTTCAAGGCAGGATCATCAACCAAAAACACCTCATCGGCACCATGCTGAATCAATTCCTGAGCCTTATTTTGCAAGTCATAACCCATAAGGATAGCGGCCAATTTAACGCCACGCTCATCTGCCAATCTGCGGCCAATCCCTAACAGTTCAAACGCAACTGGAGCTATTTCACCCTGCCGAAATTCCGCATAAATCCATACACCGCTATAATCAGCCAGATTAACCTTTACAGCTACAGTGCCATCTTCCTGCTCAATACGCAAGGCCCCAGCCTCGCAATGATCTACGCAATTGCCACAGAGGGTGCATTGTTCGTTAATCTCGGCCAAGCCATTAACTACAGAAATAGCACTAAAGGCACAATTATCTTCACAAATGCCACATCCTATACATAACTGGGCGTCAATTTTAAGCATTTAAAACCGCCTCTAATTTCTCAACAAGTTGACTGACCTGCTCCGAAACTGTGCCGACAAGCATGGTGCGACCGCCTCTGGCCTCAGGTGCAAACACCTTATCGACCTTGGTGGGCGAGCCCGTTAAACCGAGCAATTTGGGATCAGCACCAATGCCGACAGCATCCAGTACCTTTATTACCGCCTTTTTGGCTTTCATTTTGCCTTTTAAAGAAGGAATGCGTGGCTCGTTAATCTCTTTTACCACTGTGAACAGAGCAGGCAGCGGAATTTCCAACTCATCATAGCCATCATCCATCATCCGCTGGGCGATAATTGCACCATGATCTATCTTCTCTACTTTTTTGATACAGGAGGCATAAGCGAGGTCAAGTCTTCTAGCCAACCCAGGCCCAACCTGAGCCGTATCTCCATCGATGGCCTGTTTGCCACAAATAATTAAATCAGCTCCACCCAAAGTTATAACAGCTTGCGCCAAGGTATAGGTGGTTGCCCAGGTATCAGCCCCGGCGAAGGCTCGATCCGAAACCAGGACAGCTGCATCCGCTCCACAGGCAATGGCATCCCGTAACATATCCTCAGCTTGCGGAGGTCCCATGCTAAGGGCCGTGACCGAACCACCATACTCTGCGGCCAGACGCACTGCTTCTTCCAAAGCGTGCTGATCGAAGGGATTCATTATACTCTTCACCCCTACCCGGCTCATAGTATTGGTTTCAGGATCCAATTTAACATTTTTGGCATCTGGAACCTGCTTCAAACAAACAATAATTTTCATCATATAACCCGAACTCTCATTTCATTCGCTTACCTGCTAATCAGCAGTTATATTCCCTGTTCAGTTCCTGGCCCACAACGTTTCTCTGGATCTGATTAGTTCCTTCGTAAATCTGCAAAATCTTGGCATCACGCATCATCTTTTCAACCGGATAATCACGCATATAGCCGTAGCCCCCCAGAACCTGAACGGCATTTGTTGTAACCCGCATGGCAACATCGGTTGCAAAGACCTTACACATAGAAGAGGCCTTAGACATATCTTTGGGATGGGCATCAATATGGGCGGCTGAGGCATAAACCAAGGCTCTGGCAGCCTCGGTATCAATTGCCATATCAGCCAATAAATGCTGCACAGCCTGAAAAGAGATAATCGGCTTTTTGAATTGCACCCGTTGTTTGGCGTATTTTACCGCCTCATCCAGTGCCCCCTGGGCCAAACCAACACCCAGAATGGCGATACCGGGCCGAGATTTATCCAAGGTCTTCATTATAGTTATAAAGCCGGCCCCCTGTCGGCCAATCATCCGACCTTTGGGTATTCGGCAATCCTTAAAGATTAATTCGCGGGTAGATGAAGCCCTTATGCCCAGTTTTTTTTCCTTGTGGCCATAAGAGAAACCATGATCGGTATCCTCAAGCACAAACATGCTGGCTCCTCTAGCCCCTTTGGCGGGGTCAGTCATAGCGATAACCGAATAGATATTAGCCTCACCCCCGTTGGTTATCCACTGCTTGGTTCCATTAAGCACCCATTCCTCACCATCCAGCACGGCGGTTGTTTGGATTCCAGAGGCATCACTACCGGCATTGGCCTCAGTGAGTGCAAAAGCCGCACATTTTTCACCAGTAGCCAAGGACGGCAAATATTTTTTCTTTAGTTCATTACTACCAGATATAATAATGGGATATGCGCCTAGTGCACTTGCCGCAATAGTTGTCGCAATCCCCACACATCCGCGGGCAAATTGTTCCAAGGCCAAAACCATATCAAAGGTGTTGCCACCATAGCCGCCGTACTCCTCTGGAATATACAAACCAGCCAAATCGGCTTTTGCTACCTCTTGTAAGATTTCCCGGGGAAACTCTTCTTTTTCATCCAATTCAGCACGACAGGGAATTATTTTTTCGTTGGTTATCTGCGTGGCAACTTCAACTATCATCTGTTGTTCTTCGGTCAAAAAATAGTCCAATTATTTCACCCCGTTGCTTATTATTCTTAGTGTTCAGTACAGACATTTTGGGAGTCGGTATCATAGGATCAGGCTAAACACACAGGTTTGCCCCTACCAGCGAATAATGGCGGCTCCCCATGTAAAACCACCGCCAAAGGCACACAACAAAACCAAATCATCTTTGGCGATTAAGCCATCTCTGTTTGCCTCATCCAAAGCAATGGGAATACTAGCCGCAGATGTATTACCATATCTGGTCATATTTATATAGGCCTTTTCCACCGGGATATTTAAACGATCCAAAAGACTATTCAAGATACGGAGATTGGCCTGGTGTGGGACAAACAGCTTGATGTTCTCCATGCCCAGCCCTGTCTGAGCCATCACATCTGTCACCGCTCCAGCCATGGCCCGCACCGCATGTTTAAAAACATCACGACCGGTCATTTTTATATAAGAACCCAAGTTTCCTGCATTTGATAAATCGGGATTCATGCCCCGGGCTGAATCCATATACAGTAATTTATGGAGATTCCCATCAGAACCGGTTTTGCTGGCTAACATTCCATGTCCCTGGCCAGCGCCGCTGACGATACAAGCCCCTGCTCCATCTCCAAAAAGAATACATGTATTACGATCCTGCCAATTCGTCCTCGATGACAGAGTTTCAGCTCCAATAACCATAATTTTCATAGCTGGATTTCTGTGCAGATAAGCATCCGCCATATCCAGGCCATATAAAAAGCCGCAACACGCAGCATTTAGGTCATAGGCAAAGGCATTAACCGCCCCAAGCTCCTTTTGCACCAGGCAGGCACAAGAGGGCATTGACACCTCGCTTGAGATTGTTCCCACCAGGATAAGATCCAGTTCGCCGGCACCAAGACCTGCCATTTGCAGAGCCTTATTTGCGGCCCTAACCGCCAGCATGGAGGTTTCCTCGCCAGCTCCGGCGATATGTCTGGTTTTAATCCCGGTACGAGTGGTTATCCATTCATCTGAAGTTTCAACCAATTCCTCAAGTTCAGAATTGGTCAAAATACGTTTAGGTAAATAAGATCCTGTTCCTAATACAAATGAGCCCATTGTTTAAATCCTAAGCCACAGGCGATGGGCTTGCTTCCAAAAGATCGATTATCTGGTCATTCACCCTCTGCTTCGCAAGTTCAGCCGCAATTTTAATGGCATTTTTTATAGCCGTCGCATTAGATCTGCCGTGACAAATTATGCCTACACCACACAAGCCAAGCAATGGAGCACCGCCATATTCGGCATAATCAGTCCTTTTCCTAAAACTTGCGTAAGCCCCTTTGGTGAGTAAATATCCCACCTTTGACTTCAGACTTTTGGAGAACTCTTCACGCAACATAGAAACCATGGCCTCAGCCAAACCTTCACTTAATTTCAGGCAAACGTTACCCACAAATCCGTCGCAGACAATGACATCAACTTCCCCCTGGAAAATATCCCGGCCTTCAACATTTCCAATATAATTCAGAGCACTATTCAATAGCAACTCATGGGTTCCTTTGACCAGGGCATTGCCCTTGCCCCCCTCTTCCCCTATACTAAGCAAACCGACCCTGGGCGTTTCAATACCAAACAACGATTTGGAGAAGGCAGAGGCCATAACTCCGAACTGCATGAGATGTTTAGGACGACAATCAACATTAGCGCCTACATCCATCATCACCAAAGGTTTTTTCAGAGTAGGAAACACACCGGCAATTCCAGGCCGGGCAATCCCAGGCAGACGTCCAACCGTCTTCACTGCCGCCGCCATAGTAGCTCCCGAGTTACCAGCACTTACCACGGCATCCACCTCACCTTTTTTCAGAAGATTAAAGGCTACCAGTATTGATGAATCCTTCTTACGGCGCAACGCATCAAGGGGAGACTCATCCATCTCCACAACCTGACTGGTATGAACTATGTTGATATAAGAGTCTAAAGAACTGGATGAAGTTTTACCAGCTCCCAATTTACCGGAATCCGAGTCACGATAATGCCCAAGAGCACTTTGTAACTTTTCACGATCACCCAGCAAGGTCACATGGTGGCCAAATGCACAAACAGACTCAAGAGCACCAGCAACCATCTCAGCAGGCCCAAGTTCTCCGCCCATGCCATCAAGAGCGATTCTCAACACGGCCCTCTGTCATCTGAATTATTTACTAAGCAAAATAGAATTGAAGGGGGAGATCCAACAAAAAATTTATTCAAAATCTTCATCAAATTTAATAATCTTTTTGCCATTATACGAACCACATCCGGAACAAAGTCGATGCGGTTGTTTAGGCTCACCACAATCCGGGCAGGCGGAAACATTTGGGGCACTTAATGCGTCGTGGGATCGTCTCATATGAGTTTTAGAGTGTGATTGCCTGTGTTTTGGTAAAGCCATAGTATGCCTCTCTTACAAAGAAATGTTAGTTATTTGATATATAAAATTAAAAACAAGTTAACAGTATCATGGGGTTATGCCATCTTTAAAATAATCGGCCAAACACGAGACACCATCTCTAAAGGAAAACGGACAATTATAAGGAATTATGCCTTAATGTCAAGATGTTTTGCATCTAAAAGAATTTTCAGGAGTGAGTATCAAGTCAGACATAAATATACTTGCTAAGCAGATATAGAGGTCACAGAACGTGAATCGAGCATTTTTTAAAAAAATTAGGATTTAGCAGATTTTGCAATGGAAGCCTGCACCAAAGCTTTCACTTTATCATCAAGGCGCTTATTTAATGCAACCAGAGACTCATTCTGGAGAATTTGTTGGAATTGCCGACGATATTGTTTAACAACGCTGACCCCTTCAATTACCACATCATACACCAACCACTTGCCAGAGCCATTTTTTTTCATCTTATAATTTATTGAAAACTGGTCGTTATTTTTATCATAATAACTAGAGATAAGAGCCAGATTCTTCCGGATAATTTGCTTCGTAAAAATAATTTTTTCTCCTGAATAGGCATTAACCCGCCGTACATAGGTATTCTTCAATAACTCCGCAAATAGGCTTAAAAAGTGCTGCCTTTCGACTTTGTCCACACTTGCCCAGGCATTACCCAAGGCAAGTCGTCCCATAAGTTGAAAATCAAAACGATTATCGACCAGATTAAAGAGTAGCCGTTGCCTGGCATCATGTTTATCCACGCCCTTCAGGCTCTTGTCATTCAGCAATAGCATGGCCTCATCAACAGTTGCCTTAATCTGTGCAATTGGCTGATCGGCAGTATATGCGGCATAAGCACTTGCCTGCGAGAACAAGAGGTAGATGATTACAATAAACAGAATTTTAAACTTCTTCATAGATCGATCCATTTTCTTTAAATAAACGAGGAGGCTGTCTGAGAATAGAAGCCGTAGCGAAAAGTTGGAGAATTGAGACCAGTTTTCCGATCACTTTCGATCATTTTCGGGCAATAGCAGCGCTATTAGACGAAAACTAGCGGAAAAATGGGCCTATTCCCCGGCTTCGATGTCTGCACTTATCTGCTAGTAGGCTCTCTATTCTCGGACAGCTTCCTAGATAGAAATAACGGCATGCTTTAGTACTGTGGTTTCAGTAAAACCGTCAATTATTAATTTTTTTTCAACACGCTTGGCAGCCTCGAAGGTCAAACCTGCCGACACTTGTAAGCCATAGAACTCATAATTGTCCCTCTGGTACATGGCCACGACAGGCTTCTCCCCCAGAGCAGACAGTTTAAGGCTCAAATCATTCATACTATCACGATCAAAGAAAGCCCCAACCTGGACAAAATAGTGTTTAGTGTCAACTTGTTCTGATGAACAGCCATCCGCCTTTTGAATGGTTTTAGGGCCGGCCAGCCTTTTAACTCCACTGCCATTGTTAGCCTCACGCCTATGGCTCATCCGATTGCTGACCTTTTTTCGACGATACTTGGTATAAAACTCTCGCATTGCGATATACGGGTCAAAAGCGGCATCCTTAAATTGCTCATATTCACCAATATTTAATGATGTATAATTAATTCGTTTACCAGCATGTATAGCCAAAGTCCCTTTCCAATCGAAAGTCATATAATTCAACGGATCCAGGAATGAATCACCTGCAATCCCCAGAGTATCACGAATATTAGACGGCCCCAGAAACGGTAGACAGAGATACATGCCCTCACCAGCGCCATAAGCGCCAAAGGTCTGGCCCAAATCCTCATCAGAAGATTCAAGTTTAAAAACATATTTGGCCGGATCACCAAGCCCCGCTACTCCGACAGTGGAATTAATCACGAAGCGAGATATTTCAATCCCGGACTCGCTGAACCGTCCCTGCAGAAGATCATTCACCACCCGCACTGGCATCAACAAATTTTGGAAAGCACTCCAAATACTGGCCCTTACTTCCTGTGGCAAGACATAAGACCAGGTTTTAGCGACCGGTTTCATAAAATAGAAATAGACCTTATCATTAAACTGGAATATAACCCGGTTAAAAGGTTCCAGAGGGTCACTAATCTTGACATCTGGCTCATTATACTGAGCCAGGTCATCCGCAAAATCAACATCACTAGCTGCCTGAGCAATAATTGGAATCAGACAAACCAGCAATAGAAAAGCATAAAACAATTTTAGAGATCTTTTTCTCATCACAGCGTTCCTGGTTAATATACAAACATCAAATCCGTTAAATAGCCTTCAACAAATTATGAATAATTTAGCATAAATTATCAAGGAATAATTTATGTGGTGATTTTTTTAAGGTCAAAGAGAAATTTTTGTAATATATTCAACCCGGAATTAGTACAATACAGATTGTTTTCTCGGAGTCCGCGCTTACCTGTTTTTTAGAAAAGAATTTATTAAGGTACTTACAGTAAGCGTAGACTCCGATCCCCCCTTGTGGGGTGTTAGTCATATTAGCGACGGTTAATCTACCCGATTTACCTGAAAAAAGCCACGATACGGACACAGGCAAATTTTCATTTGTGCCCGCTTAATAAAAATGATACTTACGTAGGAGCCCCCAACTCGTCATACCGAACTAATCCTGCATCTATAACTTAATTGCAGATACGTTATCGAACGTATACGCTAACCTTCAACCTCAAGCCAGATGTTGTCAGCGATAAGTGTTACTGACATTTTACGGATACATCAAATCTCTCATTTAACAAACTATGCTTAAAGACTTGTATAAAAAAACTATTTTAGATCATCCCTGGCTGTCTTTGTTCGTCACCCTATTCATTGTCGGCCTTTTTTGCACCCAAATACCTAAATTCAAGTTAGATGCCTCGGCTGATTCACTGGTTTTAGAAAACGATCAGGCTCTACGCTATTATCGTCATATCGCCGCTCAATACGGTTCAGACGACTATTTGGTATTAACCTTCACCCCCAAGCAAGACCCCTTCTCCAAATCATCACTTAAGACCCTGAAAGAAATCAGCCATGACCTGACTAACCTCAGCGGCGTAGATTCGGTATTCAGTATCCTTAATGCGCCATTATTGTTCAGCCCTCCATCGTCGTTAGGAGAGTTATCCAATAAAATCAGGACAATGCAAGATCCAGATGTCGACAAAGACTTAGCTCGCAAGGAATTTCTGACCAATCCAATTTACAGCAAACAGCTACTAAGTGCTGACGGCAGGACCACCGCCATTATGATCAACCTGCCCGCTCACCCCAAATTACGCACACTACTAAAAAAGCGGACGGATCTTAGGATAAAAAAACACAAAGAAATTATATCCGGCCCTGAACAAATCGAATTGGCAAAGGTAGAAAAGGATTACCGCCATCAATCAACTATATTAACCCAAATGCAGGACAAAACCGTCGATGATATCCGTTTGGTAATTGACAAATACCGCACCCAAGCCGTCATGTTTCTGGGAGGTGTACCAATGATTATTGACGATATGATTTCTTACGTCCGCAACGATATCATAATCTTCGGGCTTGGAGTTTTTATCTTTTTGGTAATAACCATGTCCATCATTTTCAGACGTCTGCGTTGGATAGTCATTCCTGTACTCTGCTGTTTTACAGCAGCCTTAACCATTGTGGGGGCTCTGGGATTTATGGATTGGCGGGTCACGGTAATTTCATCAAATTTTATATCTCTAATGTTAATTATTACCATGTCCCTGACCATCCATCTTATTGTAAAATACCGAGAGCTTTGCTTCAAACACCCCCAGGCAACCCAAAAGGAACTATTGGCAGAAACTGTCCGTCACAAAATAGTTCCCTGTTTCTACACCACATTAACGACCATAGCAGCCTTTGCGTCACTACTGGTAAGTTCAATAAGGCCGGTTATGGATTTCGGCCTCATGATGTCCGTGGGGCTGGTCGTCTCATTTATTTTGACATTTCTCATTTTCCCAGCCAGTGCCATGCTGGTTAAGCGGGAACATATATCCGCCGAGACGGATATATCCACCCCCTTTACCATGATGTTTGCGACATTCACCAAAAAACACGGCAAATTGATTATCCTGGTGAGTATAACCCTGACCGTCCTCAGTGTCGTGGGCATAACCCGGCTGGTTGTTGAGAATCGTTTCATTGACTATTTCAGACACTCCACCGAAATTTATCAAGGCATGAAGCTTATAGATCAGAAATTAGGCGGTACGACCCCACTAGACATCATTATTGACTTCCACAAAGCACCTGCCCCACCTCCACAGAAGATATCAGCAGGGACTTCACCCAACAGCGAGCCGAGCATGAACGATATGCTGTTGGATAATTTTGGTGACATTTCCGGGGAAGTCAGCAACTCTACACCAACTGTCTCAGGAGATGGCGCATGGTTTACCTCATACAAATTGGAGCGGATTGACAAGGTGCACGACTATTTGGATAGTCTGCCAGAGACAGGCAAAGTGCTATCAATCGCCACCCTTTTCAAAATTGCCACCCGCCTGAACGATGGCCTGGCTCTGGATGATTACGAATTATCGCTTATCTACGACAAGTTGCCCGAGAAGGTAAAAAATCTTCTCGTAAAGCCATACGTCTCAATCGCCGACAACCAGGCCCGAATTACTATGCGTATTATGGAGTCCAATAAAAACCTTTCTCGGAAGAATTTACTAGCCAAAATCCGTATTTTTCTCACCAAGAAAATGCATTTTGCTCCTGAGCAAATCCACTTCACTAATATGCTGGTCTTGTACAACAATATGCTCCAAAGCCTGTTCCGCTCTCAAATTCTCACCATCGGAGCGGTTTTCCTGTGCATTCTATTCATGTTCACCCTATTGTTCCGTTCACTTCCGTTGGCAATAATCGCCCTTCTTCCCAACCTGCTGCCAGCCGCCATGGTCTTAGGCATAATGGGCTGGATTGGTATGCCCCTGGATCTTATGACCATCACCATTGCTTCCATCACCATAGGAATTGCCGTGGACGACACTATTCATTACATACACCGTTTTCGAGATGAGTTCAGCAATGATCACAACTATATAGCCACTATGGAACGTTGCCACGGCAGTATTGGCAAGGCTATGTATTACACCTCCCTTACCATTGTCATTGGCTTTTCCATCCTGGTTTTTTCCAATTTCAAACCAACTATCTACTTTGGCATATTTACCGGCCTAGCGATGGTTGCCGCCCTATTGGCCGCCCTTACCCTGCTGCCAAAGTTAATACTGCTCTGGAAGCCCTTTGGCCCAGAAACCACTTAACTCACAGTCTCAAAGTCGCTTACTTGGAGCAAGTTCAAAGAAAACATCTAAAATGGCAATAAAAAATTTAATTAACATCCGCCGCCTCGTCCAGAGCAGTTTTTTACTCTTTTGCCTTTACTCCGGCTGGCAGTTTTACCACTTCTACCTATGGGCTATCGGTAAATCGGTAATTCAAACCGTGCGGCCTCCATCTGTAGAAGCGTTCCTACCGATCAGCGCCCTAGTCTCCTTAAAACGATTAATATTAACTGGCCAATACGACCTTGTTCATCCAGCTGGGCTAACCATCTTTATCGCTGCCTTAGTTATCTCTTTAGCACTGCGCAAGGGGTTTTGTGGTTGGATATGTCCGGTGGGATTTTGTTCAAATTTGGCCGCCCTGGCTGGCAGAAAGCTTAAATCCATCTGCCAAGCTCCCAAATGGCTGGATATTCCTCTACTCAGTTTGAAATATCTTTTATTGGCTTTTTTTAGCTATCTGATTCTCTGGAAAATGGATTTAGCGGCCATTGAAGGATTTTTACAAACCCCTTACAATATGGTTGTTGACGTCAAGATGCTCTTTTTCTTTCTAAGTCCTGGCAAAATAACCATCCTGTTCATGGGTGTTTTGATAATCCTCTCATTTTTTACTAAAAATTTTTGGTGTCGATATCTCTGCCCTTACGGGGCATTATTGGGATTACTAGCCTTATTCAGTCCATCTAAGGTAGAGCGAGAAGCTGGCAAATGTATAAATTGCCAGAAATGTGAAAAAGTATGCCCCGGCGCCATAAACATTACCGCCAAGGAATCCATCCGAGCACCTGAATGTATAGGCTGCCTGGAGTGTTTGGCAGTCTGCCCCGTTCCCGACTGCCTCAGCCTGACCATCGCCCCACGCCGTAAAACACCCGCCATTTTGCTACCAGCTCTGATCCTGATAGTTTTCCTCGGCTTATGGTTTACTGCCTTAACCACTGGCCATTGGCATAGTTCGGTACCATTGGACACGCTAAAACATTATTATAGTATCGGGCTAAATATACCCCATCCAGGGTAATGTTTTTCTAGCTATTTTGACCGAAGAGATTCGGGAGGAGCTGACTCAAGTACATCAGTTGACCGCCGCCAATCTACCGCTTTCTTTATTAAGAATATAATGGACTGAATTTACGCAAAAAATCGGATGCGAAGTGCGAGGCAACGGTATGTGATGGTTCGACGATTCCTGTAGGCTAGTTCTATATTACTGTTTTTGTGCCATAAATTCCATTACAGACCTACAATCGGCGTGCTTTCGGCAATAAAGACTTATGTTTTCAGCTACTTAGCGTAACCCAATCCTACATTATACACATATCCCTCCCAGTAAATAAGCTGACCAACGCCTCTTCGATTGCTTACGAAATATTTGAATTATTCACATAGCCCCAAGGCCTTGCGTTTTTGTCTGATCCGTTTATCAATCAATTCAGCTGCCTTGAAAGGATCCGGTTCGATGCCGAAGCAGGCACCAAGGAGATTGTCAAAACCTTCAAGTGCCAGGTTTGTCACCACTTCGGAGCCTGTAATATTGGGAGGGTGTCCGAGATGAGTGTAAATTCCGGAGGCAACACAGTAGGTACCAATGGCGGCGGCTTTTTCCGAATACCATTCCGGCGATGAACCAGCCAGCGGCAAGTCGGAAATATCTACACCAAGCTCATTGGCAAGGAGGGCCGCAAGTTGGAGGATTCTGGCATTATCAACACAACTGCCCATATGCAACACAGGCGGAATGCCTAAAGAACCACAAATCTCTTTGAGACCCGAGCCAGCCATCTCAATGGCCTCGGGTACAAGCAACCCGGCTTTACCAGCTGCGGAAGTAATACAGCCAGTGACCAGTACCAAAATATCTTTTTTGATGAGTTCTTTAGTCAGGTTGACATTACAGTAATCCTGTTGATACTTGGGATTGTTGCAACCGACAATACCCACAACCCCTCTGACCTTGCCGGCCTTAATTGCATCAACCAATGGGGTCAGGGTGCCACCTAGAACTTCCAAGATAACTTCATTGGAAAAACCAGTAACCAATTCAATCGTACCATCGGGGATATCAACCCGATTATTATTGCGCAAAGGAAAACGTTCAATAGCCATGCGCACAACCTTACGTGCCTGATCCATGCCGTTATGCATCTCAAATTTTACATGTTCAGCCCCGGTGAATTTTGCTTTGTCAGCGGTGGTGACCATTTTAGTGTGATAACAATTGCCAATTGTAACCATGCTGGGCATAATGCACTGATAATCAACAACAATAAGTTCGACCGCACCGGTGACAATGGCGAGCTCTGTCATCAGGTGGTTTCCGGCCAGGGGAATGCCTTGACGCATCATTAATTCATTGCCAGTACAACAAAGACCAGCCAAATTGATGCCAGCTGCCCCTTTTCCCTTGGCTAAGGCGATGAGAGCAGGGTCGTTAACCGCTTCAACAATTTTCTCGGAGACAATGGGGTTATGGCCATGGACCAGGATATTGACTTGGTCTTTTTTGAGAACGCCGAGACTAGCTGTGGATTTCCTTGGAGTTGGCGTGCCAAACAAGATATCTGAAATTTCAGTGGCAATCATCGATCCGGCCCAGCCATCGGCCAGACAGGTGCGAGCACTATGTAACATGGTATTAACGGCATCATTATCGCAACCCATGTGAGTGCGGTGCATCATTTCAGCAATCTCTCGATCAACGCCGCGGGGGATGATGCCAATTTTTTTCCAAATCTCTTTTCTTTTTTCAGGAACTCGGCATAGAAATGAGAGCTCACTAAGGCCGCTACCGTAATTGGCGAAAAACAGATCACATAAATCTTTGGCAACCTCAAGGATAGCTCGCTTTTCGGTGGTAACTCCCAACTCATCGGCAATGCGGAGCAGCTTAGCTTCATCCTTGATAGTATAATCTTCAGTCAGGCCATGGGCCACAGCATGCAGAGCCTCAATGCAATCACGACCATGGTCGGAATGGCCGGCAGCACCGCCAGCCACGAAGCGGCCAAAATTACGGGACACAATTACATCCCTATCGGCACCGCAAACACCAAGAGGCGCTTTCTTACTGATTCGGCAGGGCCCCATAGTGCAGTTTCGACAAGAAAGTCCGCTTTCGCAGAATGTGCAGTGAGGAGTCTGATGTTCCAAGCGATCCCAAGCGGTCTCAACACCGTCTTGTTCCGCCTTGCGCAACATCTGTCGAGCATCACTCCAAATCGATTTATCTTCGATAGTTTTTCTTTCTTTTGCCATAACATTTCCTCCTGTTTGTCTATGAATTTTGTCGACACATAATCTACTGCTATGATATGTGAATTTAAGATAAATTCTAAACAGATTCTGTCAGCTAGCTGACAGAATAGTATTTTATTTGTGAAAAAAAATAATCAACAGTTGGAAAATTCTTTCAATATAGCGGGGTTGGGGATAAAATAATCCTTACCTATTTTTTCGAGGGCTCCGGCTTTTTGCATCTGGTTCACAATGGTAGAGACCGTCTGCCTAGAAGCACCAACCACAGCGGCAAGCTGCTCCATAGTCAAGTCTATTTCTACCACACGCCCCCCGTGTAAGGTGCGACCATTATGACGCAACTCATAAAGGAAAAAATCAATTAGACGCTGGGTAACATCTTTAAAAACCAGACCTTCAACAATTGAAAAAGTTTGCGTCAACAACCTCCCCAAAATACTCATGATCGTACTTGAAAAGGCCGGGTAATTTGTCATACATTTATGAAAACTGGCTGTAGGTAACACTAGCAGATCGGCA
>CAYTNB010000005.1:0-38356 GCA_964439085.1 uncultured Desulfobulbia bacterium
TCTTACTTGTCATTTGACGCACCAACGGCGTTACGACTTCTGTTACATAGCGCTGATATGCTCAGCCAGTCGTGCCTTGTTGGCACGCCAAATCACTTCGTAATCTTGCGACACTTTAAGGTTTACGAGGCACTAGGTAAGCGGAGACTCCGATACCCCCTTTTGTGGTGTTAAATTTATTGGCCACCTTCAATGTTGCTGTTTTCGGTCATATACACATTAACTTTTGTTTTATAGCCGTAAGGATCATCGTAAATAGATATCATACAATTTTTGTTTGGTTTTGTGAATGATAACAATATGCTATCATAGCGTATCTCACCTGTTAAACGCCAATTATTTTTTTGCATTGAATTAATAAAAAAATCAGCTAGTGAGGTTTTCTCAACCCGACCGTCAAAGGCCACAATGCCCCCCTTAAAGGACGTGGTATTTATAAACATTGTGTGTTTGGAGTCTAATTTTAATTCTCCTGGTACCTCAAAATCATTAAAATTGGTGGGGAAATATGGCTCGTTGGCACTGCTCGCAGTGGCTGTCGCATTGTTGGAGTCGGTACTAGCCGTATTGCTGGTATGCATTTTAGCACAACCTGTCAGGCCAAGCATTCCAATGATTAATCCGTATCCTGCCAATTTGAATATTTTTTTGCTCTTTAACATTTTATTCTCCTTAGTTTATTTTTATCGGGTGCAGCTATCTGCCCGAATATTTAAGTTAAATTATATACTCTGCCTATTTTCTAAAATCTATAAACATTATTTAACTTTACAAGTTCGCAAGTTTCTACGCTTCCCTGCATTTTTATTTAACAGCACTATTTAAGAGCAGTGAATTGGCTTTTAGGCCAGCCTGGCTTAGCGCATGGCGATTGATACTATAACGTATCCGATCATTCACTTCAAATAGTGATATCATACCTCCCTTGTTAACAAAATTTTTATTGTCAGATACAGTGAGAACTGGTGCCTGACAAAGATCATCAATTATCTTTTTAAAGTTATTTTGTTCAGTGTTATTTATAAACAGGATATCACAATTTTTTAGTTCCATGCCGTCTTTATAAGGGCCATAATCAATGGTTTTAATTTTCATTCGTCCCGTCTCTGCCAAACTAGCGGCTAAATCATGCAAGGCCCGGCTAATTGGCGCTTTACCCAGTATGCCAATTATTCTACTCGTTGTGTTTGTTGAGGTCTTTTTCGAATAATTAGGCCAAGTAACAAAATTTAGAAAATTATACAAATATACGGCCTTAATCTGATCCTGCTTGAGGCGTGGAGGTAAAGCACTGGTAGCAGCACACAAAATGCTGGGCCGGAAGCACTGTATACAAATGAGCAAACCTAAGGCGATGACTCCACACTTGCGCAATCCAGTTAGTACGGCAGGTACTGGTATCCAGCAGCTAGAAGGTTTGCTCTTGTATGAAATAAAGGGAAAACTCACATCTTTTCCCCAGAGCTTTTGGCGTTTAGTAAACCTGCGGTGTAGATTTTTATATCGGCATTAGAATCTTGCTTTAAGGGAATAGTTATTGTGAAAATTGTTCCTGCCTGGCTAGTTTGTTCGATTAAAATATGACCGTTATGGCTTTTTACTATGCCATAAGCAATGGACAGCCCCAATCCCGTGCCCTTGCCAACCTGCTTGGTGGTAAAAAATGGTTCAAAAATTTTGTCTCTGACCTCTGCCCTGATTCCGCCGCCATTATCCCTTATACTGATACTAACCATATTATTGGAAGTTCTGGTTTTTATCCATATTTCGCCTTGTCTGCCAATGGCCTGGGAGGCATTGAGCAAAATATTCGTGTAAACCTGGTTCATTAGGTCTTTTAAACACTCTACGGGCGGGATTTTTTCGTCATAGTCACGATGTAAAGTAATTCGGTCATTGAACTCGTATTGGAGCAGAAGTGCTGCGGTATCTATTTCTTGATGTAAATTTACTGTAGCAAAATGTCCGCGACTGGGTTGGGCAAAGCTGTTAAGGTCGGAAACTAGTTTGACAGTTCTGTTTACCCCTTCGGAGGCATTTCCAAGTAATCGACCAATGTTGTTAATTATTTTGTCGGATGAATTCTGCTGCACCTGAGATGAGGAAGAATTATCGGCAAGAATTTGCTGCAAATTATTGGCATGCCTTTGCAGTATTGGAATGGCTCCGGAAATAAAATTTATGCTATTATTAATTTCATGGGCAATCCCTGCTACCATACGACCAATGGCTGCCAATTTTTCTGATTGAATAAGTTGCTGCTGGCTCCTGGTAAGCTTATCCACGGCTTTGCTAAGTTCCATGGTGCGTTCGTCAACCTGTTTTTTCAAATTTTGGCTGTGTGATTTTAGCTTGATATATGATTCCTGCAGCCTGTTACTCATTTCCGTGAAGGCCTTAAATAATACGCCTATTTCATCATGAGTATTAATTGTTATACTTTGGGTAACCGTAAAATCACCAGCTGCCAGACGCTTGACCGCCTCTGTCAGGACAGATATTGGTTTATAGATAATATCTTTTAGAAAGGACGCCAGAAAGAAGGCGAATAATAAGGAAAATATACTAGTGGTAGCCAAGATATATAACCCATTTTTTTTGCTGTATTTTATGTCGCGGAGGTCATCGTAAATGCTAATACTGCCAATTATTGTCCTATCGTCCAAGATTATATCCTGACTTATCTTTAGATAATTAGATTTTTTTAAAAAGTCTTCCCTTGAGGCTATGGGGAGGGCTGCCAAATTAGTATTATTATATGTGGCAAATATTCTATTATCTCTATCGTAAATCCGCACTGCCATGATAGATTTACGTCCTCTTACAGATGCCAGAAGACGGGTTGCGTCCTCTGGAACATTAAATGCCAAGGCCACCTGACAATTAGATCCTACGATGCGGGTGAGGGTACTCAAGTCTTTCTTGTAGGTTTTCTCAAAATGCTGGCCGACCAGATAATAAAAAAGAATACAGGCGAACAGCACCGCAAAGGTACTTGTCGCCATGAGAATCAAGGTTAATTTCTTCTTGATGCTGGTATCACAAAATCTCATGGTGAATCACCTGCGGTTCTTGTGAGCAGGCCAACTATTCGATTCAAAATATGATCTCTAAAAAGTATATGACAATGAAACATAATATTGAGGATTGGCAGCACGGGGCGAGTCAAGGGGACGGGTGCCTGAATAATATGCCGGAGATTGATTGTAATTAATATATAAAAGTTCTTTGACAATAAAAGAAATTTTAATTTTTTGATCAACTTGATACCAGGCATTGGCATCCATCACAAAAGACCACTTATCAAAGAGATTCCGGACATTGGGATTGGTGACCGCAGCCTTTTCATAACGAGGTGATTCGATAGTTGCCAAGCTGCCAATGAAGAATCTGGGGGTGATTTTATACCCCCCATGCATTTTAATCATATGATTGGGGTATCTAGTCCAGGAATTGTCGTTGTTGGCGATCCTGGCATCTTGTTCAAATGAATCTAACGGGCGGGCGTAGCTGTAGCTCAGCCCCAGGCTGCAAGCACTATTAGGCTTGTACTCCAAGGTAATTTCGCCACCCAATGAGGTTATGTTTTTGGAACTATTACCAAAGGAAAAGGAGTCCACAAACCAGGCTTGGGTGTATTTATAGACATTGTAGAATAGGGACGTTGAGATGTCTAGACCGCCCTGCAAAAGCCCGGAGGCGATATAGTTTGCCTCGTAATGGATTGACTCCTCCGGATTTAACTGGATATTTGTTCCATTTTTTACGTTTAGATGGGCCTGCCATATTTGCGGCCAGGAATCAGCAAAACGAAAACCCTCCTGATAGGATAATTTAAAGGTTTCATTTGTTTCTATCTGATAGGTAATGGCCAGACGTTTAGTTAAGCTGTCTATATCGTTGGGAGCTTTATAAGGGCCATCTGTGAAGGTAGGGACTGTGGCAATACTGTCTTTGAAATAGGTTTTGTCATAACGCAGACCCGGCAGGATGGTGAATTTGCCAAATTCAAGTTGGTCTTCAGCAAAGAGGCCTATGGTGTTCCAACTCCATGGTCGGCTCTTAAAATTAAAAAATTTAAGTTCGCCACCCCAGGCGATGGTTTGATTTTTAATACCGCTGTATGTGTCTATGATGGATGCACCCATATGCGCTTCATCGCCGTAGGTGTATTCATCAGCGCAATTAAGAGACGGGCAATCGTCAACAGTGCCATTTGGCTTAGGCTGAAGGGTGATGCCTAACCGTTCAACTTCGCTGATCAGAAAATCACTGAACACGGAGGTTGTTTTAATCGTCTCATAAAATGGGGTGAATTTTATCTCGTGGTTCTTGTTTGGGCGAAAAAGCATCTCCGGTGATATTAAGAAGATGTCGGAATGTTGCTCGTAGAATGGAGAATAACGACCATTCCTGCCATCTGCCGCCAGCCGGATCTCATCAGCCCAGCTGGCACTGTTACTTAAATAATATCCTAGAGCTGGATCGACATTTGAAGTGTGGCTAAGCATACCCTTTAGGTCTAATCGGAAGAAATCATCTTCGTTACCAACTTGGCCCCGGAAGGAGAATTTGTAATCATTGTCAGTTTTACCTACCCGGACATTATCCAAAAAAGTGTCGGAGGGGGTACCTGTCACTTCCTTCAGGCCGGACCATTGGCTTTTAGGAAAGGTGTAGTGGGGGCGAACGCCATCACTCTTGTCATATCCTGCATAGAAAAACACATTGGCAGCATTATTAA
Source organism: uncultured Desulfobulbia bacterium (assembly GCA_964439085.1). Taxonomy (GTDB): domain Bacteria; phylum Desulfobacterota; class Desulfobulbia; order Desulfobulbales; family VMSU01; genus JAADIV01. The sequence goes on from CAYTNB010000005.1 coordinate 4,745, forward strand.
ATACCTTGCCATAGCTGCCTTCGAGAAGTCTGAAGTCACCGCTGCCATAGGAGGAATTAGTATGAACTCCTTTTTTACTGGCACCAGTGGCACTGATCATATTGATGTAGCCGTTAATTGCCCCTGAACCATATTGCAGGGCACCAGGGCCTGGTGATAGTTCAACTCTTTCGATGTCTCCCAGCAAGGGGCTTGACAGGTCTGCCCCATTTATGCCGACGAAAAACCGATTATTCAGATTAAGATTGTCACGTAATAATAAAGTTTTCGAACTATTGTCAATAAGAACTCCTCTGGTACCAACGGTTGCGCCCTGAGTACCATGAGTGACGGTGGTAAATGAGGGCGCCATGCGGTTTAGATATTCAGTCAGAGAGCGGATGCCAAAATTTTTCATTTGGTTATTTGTGACAACAAGATTGGTACCGGGGGCCTTATTTCTGGCCATGGCAAATAAACCGGATGATTGAATAGGGACCTTGGATAATTCGTCCATGGAGAGGTTCAAAAGGTAGTCATATACCTCCTTTGAATCCGAATCATCTGCGGCACAGGCAATATCAAAACTGTGGATGAACAAAAAAAATATTATAAGCAGCGGTAAGAATATTTTACTTTGTTTCATTATCATAATTTGCCATAATTAGAGTGAGGGGCGCAACGACTGTAATTACTAACACCCTGCGAGGGTGGATTGGAGTCTACGCTTACCCAGTACCTTAATAAATTTTTTTCTAAAAAACAGGTAAGCGCAGACTCTGAGAAAACAATCTTTAAGGTACTAACATTCACAAGTGCTAAAATCAAGCGAGACCTGAAGGCATATAACACTCCCAATTATGACAAACACGCCACAACAGAAAATCAAAATATATATAATTGTAATATTAGTTATTTGGACCATTATGTTGTTTTTTTCAGCCCTGTGGAACAGTAATAAAGAAAGTTCCGAGGTCTTGAATTTGGCCCGGCAAAGTGCCGTTAATTCCTTCAAGAAAGATGTATTGTATCGCCGTTGGGTTGCTAAACATGGTGGTGTTTATGTCCCGATAACCAAAGAAACCCCACCCAATCCGTATCTGACAAATATGCCAGAACGAGATATTCTGACTCCGTCTGGCCGCCGTCTGACCTTGCTTAATCCTGCCTATATGACTAGACAGGTTTTTGAAATGAGTAACTATAAGGGAATACGAAGCCATATTACCAGCCTTAATCCCCTTAGGCCCGCAAATGCACCAGACAGTTGGGAAAGAGGGGCCTTGCTGGAATTTGAAAGTGGAAAAACCGAATTGTCAGAAGTGGTAACATGGCAAGACTCCCCCTATTTGCGGTATATGCATGTTCTGAAAGTCGAGCAGAGCTGTCTTCAATGTCATGCTGCCCAGGGCTATAAACTGGGTGATGTAAGAGGTGGAATAAGTAGCTCAGTGCCACTGACATCGTATTTTGAGATCAGAGACGAAAACATGAGTGGAATTATTGTGGCCCACTTTTTTATTTGGCTGCTTGGCTTTTTGGCTGTCATTAGCCTCGGCGCAAGTCTACTCCGGCAATTAAAAAAACAGGAGGATGCAGAAAAAACACTGGAACAGGCTGGACTGGAATGGTCAGCCGCTATGGATGCTTCAGACGATATAATTTATATTCTTGATTTAGATCGTCACGTTGTCAGAGCCAACCAGGCATTCTCCCGGATGGCAGGTCAGGCAGTGGAAGAAATTATTGGTACCCATATTAAGGCTATTCTCCATCCCCATGGTGAAGAACATTTATGCCAGGTATGCTTGGCTCAGACAGAAAAACGTGATGCGATAATTATTATGGAGGTTGATAATCCTGACAATTCAACTGGTCTCCCCGTTGAGATTACGGTTAGGATTGTTAAAAACAAAAAGGGCGAACAAATTAGCATTTTGACGACCGTCCACGATTTAACAAGCGCTCGGCAGGTTACACATAAAATGGGGGAGATGGCGGAGCAGCTTAAACAGGCCCAAAAAATGGAGTCAATTGGTACCCTGGCAGGTGGCATTGCCCATGATTTTAACAATATCTTAACTGTGATTTTAGGTTTTTCTGATCTTGCATTGACTACCGTGCGCAATCATAAAGATCAGGAAGCAGAGGTATCTCTTAAAGAGGTGCGGGCGGCTGGTCATCGTGCCAAAGAATTGGTAAAGCAGATTCTTACCTTTAGCCGGCATAATGTTCAGGAATTAAAGCCGCTCAATGTGCAATATATTATAAAAGAGGCCCTGAGGTTACTCCGATCATCCATTCCTACTACGATAGAACTTAAACAAAATATAAGTACAAACTGCCTGCCAGTTTTGGCCGACCCCACCCAGATTCATCAGTTGGTTTTGAATCTTTGTACCAATGCTTATCAGGCCATGCGTGAAACGGGTGGGGTCTTGACAGTAACCCTCTTGCAGCTTGAAGTCGCTGAGGCGGCTAAGGAAACTGGAGTTCATCTGGCCGCCGGCAGATATGTGAAGCTTACGGTAAGTGATAACGGGCCGGGGATAGCCGAAGACGTACAGAAAAGGATATTTGAGCCTTATTTTACCACTAAGGGACAGGAAGAGGGTACTGGGCTGGGCCTGGCTGTTGTGCATGGAATTGTGGCAAGTTACCAGGGCGAAATTACGGTAATTAGTAAAATCGGTAAGGGAACAGAATTTAGTATCTATTTACCGGTCATAGAGGCAGCTGAATTTATAGAAACACCTGAAATAACAGCCGTACCGCCAACCGGGAATGAGCGGCTTTTACTGGTTGATGATGACGAAAGGATTGTTGCAATGGTTAGGTCTGTGTTGACGGGTTTGGGCTATAAGGTGACTGCCTTTACCAGTAGTGTTGAGACGTTGGCTGTATTCCGGGAATCACCCCGTAATTTTGATATTCTGGTGACCGATATGACAATGCCAGATCTTACCGGCGCCGACCTGGCTAGAAGAATTCTGGCCATTCGATCCGATATGCCAATTATACTCTGTACTGGCTATAGTGAAATGATCGATGCGGAAAAGGCCAAGAAAATTGGTATTCTGGATTATTTAACGAAACCTGTGAGTAACATTGAAATTGCCAGGGCCGTAAGGGCCGCATTAGATAAACAGTGACTTCGCGAGGGGAAAATGACTGATCTTGATAGTGAAAGGCGCAGGAAGGCACGCTACCCTGTTAAAGATAGTAGTGCCGTATTATTGTCTCCAGACAATATTATTTCATACTCTTTGCTCGATATAAGTGCATCTGGACTCGCCTTTACCTATAATGGCCCGGGAACCGAAGTAAAAATACAGAGCCACGGTCATGTTGAACTGTTTGGGGAAGTAATGTTGGTGAGTGATCTGAAGATCAAAATAATTTCTGATTCGTCCCTTGCTACGGATGATATTTGTTTGCGGGAGGATGTGGAGGGAAAAATCGCATTCCCATATTTGCGGCGTTGCGGCGTGGAATTTGCTGATTTGAATCAAAAGCAGGACGAAAAAATAGCAGATTGGCTAAAAATATTTAATGGCGCAAAAAGCTAGCTTGTCTCGTTGCTAAAATTTTTATCCAAAAACTCACAATCTTTGGGTGATAGATTGAAATTGACTTCCGCTTGTTTGATGATTTCTTCCCGCTTCTTTTCCGGGTGGTTCTGCTGCATGTCGGAAATCCACTTTATGGCCTTACGCATGATGTCTCCGGGGGGGGAAATATTGTTTGTCATCTGTACTCCGGTTTGAAAATTATTCCGCCTAATGGCGGTACTGAAATTTCGATATGCATGGGTGCTTCGCCAAATGGCTCATGAATCGGGATCTTAACATCTGAATTACCCACATTGCTGCCCCCAAAGAGGCCATCGTCAGAACAGAGCACCTGTCGATAACCCACATCCTCCAAGACACCCAGCTTATAGCCGTTATGCACCTCGGGGGTGAAATTAAGCAGACAAATCAGGTGGTCTTTAGGATCTGATGCCTTTCTGGCAAAAGCGATAATACTATTATTTACATCTTTAAAGTCCAGCCACTGAAAGCCCGTATAGTTGTGATCCTCTTCCCAAAGAGCGGCATTGTCCTTGTAAAACTTGTTCAGGGATTTAACAAATAACTGAACCTGTTGATGGCGTGGTCTCTCCTCCACCAAATGCCAGTCAAGGCTGTTCTTGCAATACCACTCGGAAATTTGGCCAAATTCGCCACCCATAAAAAGCATCTTTTTACCAGGATGCGTCCAAAGATAGAAAAAAAGCAACCTTAAATTAGCGAATTTTTGCCATTCATCGCCGGGCATTTTTGATAATAATGACTGCTTGCCATGCACCACCTCATCATGGGAAAGAGGCATGACAAAGTTTTCAGAAAAAGCGTAGAGCAGTGAGAACGTCAAGGCATTGTGATGATATTTCCGGTATAACGGATCACGACTAAAATAAGCCAGGGTATCATTCATCCAGCCCATATTCCACTTGTACCCAAATCCCAGGCCCCCTGCATCTGTGGGCTTGGAGACGCCAAAAAAACTGGTGGATTCCTCGGCGATCATTGTGACTCCAGGGAAGCGATCATACACAACACTATTTAAGTGTTTCATAAACTCAATAGCCTCCAGATTCTCCTTGCCCCCTCTTTGGTTAGGAACCCACTGCCCCCCCTGACGATCATAGTCGAGATAGAGCATTGAGGCGACGGCATCTACTCGCATGCCATCAATATGAAATTTTTCAAGCCAGAACAACGCATTTGAAATCAGAAAACTAATGACTTCCTTACGACCGTAATTGAAGACATAAGTTCCCCATTCTGGTTGAAACCCCTGGCGTGGATCTTGATGCTCATATAGAGAACTTCCATCAAATTTACCCAAGCCATGTCCATCGGTTGGGAAGTGAGATGGAACCCAGTCCAGAATAAGACCAATACCCTGACTATGACATTGATCCACAAAATACATAAAATCCTTTGGCGAGCCGAAACGACTAGTGGGTGCGAAATAACCGGTAATTTGGTAGCCCCATGATTCATCAAGCGGATGCTCCATGATGGGCATGAGCTCAATATGAGTGAAACCCATTTCCTTAACGTACGGGATAAGCGTGTCTGCCAGTTCCCGATAAGTGAGAAAGCGTTCCGGAACATTGGGATCACGCTTCCAGGAACCTGGATGTACCTCGTAAATTGACATGGGAGAATGGTAAAGAGTCGCAGAATCACGTTCCTTTATCCATGCTTTATCGTGCCATTCAAAGCCGTCAAGTTCTGTGACAATTGAGGCGGTTTTGGGACGCACCTCAGCCTCGAAATGAATAGGATCGAGTTTCTCCTGAATACTCATATCCTGAGAACGAATCTCAAATTTATATAGTTCACCTACGGCAAGACCTGGAATAAAAAGTTCCCATATTCCTGATGAATTTATGGCTCGCATCTGGTGAATGCGGCCATCCCAAAAATTAAAATCACCAATGACACTGACCCGGCGAGCTGACGGAGCCCAAACCCGAAACATCAACCCCTCTTTGTTGTTTACAACGACGGCGTGTGTGCCTAACGTGTCATAAATATTGTAATGTGTGCCATTGTTAAAAAGGTGTTGGTCAAAGTCTGTTAGAGCCGGTAAAGCACGGTAGGGATCATCAACCATTTTAATAACTTGATTATATTGAGTAATCTCATAGCAATAGTCCACCGGCTCCCTAAAATCATTGATTATTGTCTCAAATAATCCTTCCTCACGCATTTTATACATATCAATTTTCTGGCCGTCCATGACCAGACGCACTGATTCTGCTAGGGGTTGAAAAGTTCGAATGATGGCTGTAGGCTTTTTGGGGTCAACAATATGGAACCCAAGTACTCTAAAGGGGTCGTGCTGGTCAGAGGCCAATACCCTGTCTAATTCTTTAACGACGTCTAATGACATATTTATTCTCTTTTAATTGTGTGGAAAAAAACTTGAAATTAGTCTATTTAACAAACTTAAATGATACTTTATCACAAAATCAAATTAAGATGATAAAAAAATCAAAATTAAAATTATATTTTACTGCACCATAAATTTACAACTTGATCATAAACTATCTTGTGCGTAAAAGTACCTAATGAAAACACTCCGGGGTAATTTTTTAATTGCCACTCCACAGATGCCTGACCCTCGCTTTAAGAAGCAGGTTATTTTAATTTGCTCCCATTCAAATGAAGGCGCTATGGGGCTGGTTATAAATCAACCCAGCACATATTCTCTCCAAGAAGTTATTTCTGCCGCCCAAATATCGGTAGATGATGGAGAGCGTCAATGGCCGCTAATCTACACCGGAGGGCCAGTAGAAACGCAGACAGCTTTTTTCATATATGATTCCAAATATCAAAATGTTACTAATTATGTAACTTTGCATAGCGGAATATGCCTGTCGCGTGACCCCGAAATTTTATTTGATATTGCTCGTGGAATTGGTCCAATCAAATATCTTTTTATTCTGGGATACGCCGGTTGGGCTGCCGGCCAGTTAGAGGCAGAACTTGCCACTAACGGCTGGCTAACGTTGCCAAGTGCCAGCGACATCCTTTTTGACACACCCGATGAAATTAAATGGAAAAGGGCGGCCGAGAAATTTGGTATAGATATATCTTTATTTAGTGATGAGGCAGGTAACGCTTAATTCTCTAATTAAACTCAGCAGTGTTCGGTTACAAAGTTGCGGGCACAATTCAGAACTATTTCAAGCCCAAAAACCGTCATTCCGGCTAAAAAACATGCCGAAATGACGAGTATGCGAGGCTTTTATTTTTCCTAATAAGTCAATGAAAGTCCTTAACCGGACACTACTGAATTAAACTAGGAGGCTGTCTTAGAGAAAAGATATACCACAAACTGTTTGATGGTCTTGTCAAAGTTCCATTATCCGCTGGATCAGTATGCCTTGCCAAATCGCAAACAATTGTCAGAGGACAATGAACTTAAACTTATGCTATCTGAACTATATGATATAAATGAGAGGACAATATGAATAACGTAGAAAAAATATTCCGTTGCCGAGAGTGTGGCTTTTGCTGCCACGGGGATACCACCGTTTCTCTGGATGAAAAAGATGTTGAAAGGCTGGTTGCCTTTCTTAAAATGCCTCTTGATGAGGTAAGAAAAAGATATCTGCGCCAAAGCGGTAATGTGATTCAAATGAAAATTGTTGATGGTCATTGCATTTTTTATAATGAAGGTTGTACCATTCACCCTGGCAAACCCTGGCGCTGCAGACAATGGCCTTTGCATCCGGCTATCCTTAAAGACAAAGCCAATTTTGAGACAATTAAAGAGTCCTGTCCTGGTATATTAAAGAAAGTATCTTATGAGGAGTTTTGCCAAACAATGAGTAATTTATCTGATGATGTCAAATACTGATGTACTCGTAAAAAGTCTCTGGATGGCTAAGTAGCTAAGCGTAGACTGCGAAAAGTTTGATATACAGGTAAGCGAACGGAGTGAGACTCCAGGTAAGCGAACGGAGTGAGACTCCGAGGTGTAGTGATTTTTTAGGTGCGAGGCCATACATATGGTATGCCTCGTGCCTAAGAAATTGCTACAACGCCGTAGATCGGATTGCTATGCTCCTTTTGGGTACTTTTTACGACGCCATCAATCGTAAGATCCCCTAATATATTAAATGCTGATAATTAAAAATGAAATTTGAGTTGATTGTCCTTGGCAAGACAAATGAGGCATATTTGGCGGCTGGAATAGCTGATTTCAGGAAACGTCTACAGCGATATTGTCAGGTGACAATAAAGATTGTTAAGGAAAAACGTGGCAAAATAGCGGATAAGGTTAGAATCATCGAGGAGGGGCGTAAACTCCTGGCCCAAATTATTGATACTTCATTTGTTGTGGCCCTAGATAGAACCGGCCAGCAATTAGACTCTGCTGAATTGGCTGAAAATATCGGTATATGGCGGGACAGTGGTAAACGGGTCGTTACATTTATAATTGGCGGGCCATTGGGGCTTTCTACAGAAGTACTAAAACGGTCAGAACTGGTTATTTCACTATCTAAGTTTACCTTTACCCATGAAATGGCCCGCTTAATTTTGTTTGAACAGCTATACCGTGGTTTCTCAATATTAGCAGGTAGTAAATATCATAAATAGCCATTTTAGTACCTCACAGATTGTTTTCCCGGAGTCTACGCTTTGCTCCGCTTACCTGTTTTTTAGAAAAAAATTCATGAGGTACTTATCCAGAGCCTTGTTTTATTCGAAGTCTGCGCTTATCTCCAGTTTATCTGGGTTTAGGTATTTTTCTCTCACTCTACTTGGGACTAAACAGAGTTCTCGAGTAGGGATTAGACAGATTGTATACTATTAACTCCAGCAACCTCTGATTTAAGAAATTTTTCTATACCATTTTTTGGTTGCCTGTGACATTGGCCAACCGTCACAGGCTCCAGTTAATTGCACTGTTACTATCCCATCCTTAGAGACATCAACCAACACTACGTCACCACCATCATTTTGTAAGGTTGGCCGCATTTTATCCAATGCGGATTGTACCATATCTCTCATAATCAACCTCTTTCTGTCAGAGTAAACCAATTTCTTTTAATAATTCACGAGCACAGGTAAATAAGGCCTTGGTATCGTCCGCACTTCTGCCTTCCACGTAAAACCGCACCTTGGGCTCGGTACCTGATGGTCTGATCATTAACCAACTGCCATCGGTCAAAATTATTTTATGACCGTCAATATTAATGACCTGAGCTATCTGTCGATCATTGCCATCAACAACTAATGTTCCACCGGCTTTGTAAGAATCCATTTTCGCTAGTGTTTCATTTAAAGCAGTGCCTTTTTGGCTGACTGGTATGCTATCTTTATCTGGGAAATAATAGCCGTATTGTTCTTGGAGGTCAACGAGGTAATCGCCAAGGTTCTTATTCTGGCTCATCACCATATCCATGGCCAATATTAGGCCGATATAGGCATCTTTTTCTGGCGTGTGGCCGATAACCGTAATTCCGTCTGACTCTTCAAAACAAACGAGGGCGTTGTCAATTACTGGTTTGAATTCCTTAAAGCCGACCTTTGGTTCAAAAACTTCTTCATGAAAAGAGACCGCCAAGGCATTGGCAAAATTGCTTGTCGCAACTGTTTTGGCTACCAGGCCGCTTTTATGTTTAATTTCATGCAAAAAGTGGAAAGCCATAGCTCCAAATTTATTCATGTCAATTTCCACATCACCATCGGTGAAACGGATACGGTCGGCGTCAGGATCCATAATTACCCCTAGTTTTAGAGGTTCTGGCCGATTACGCAAGATGGCTTTCGCATGTGCCATATTGGCAGAAGAGGGTTCTGGGGCGATACCTCCAAAAGTAGGGTCTGACGATTTCCTTAGAAATTGCAGACGTTCCGCATTTATACCCTTGAAAAGCTCTTTTATACTGGCCTTTGAGGCTCCATGGACGCAATCTACAACTAAAGCAATTTTATTGTTAGATTCAAAGTCTTTGATTATGGAGTCATAATCAAGACCGTGCCTTGATTTGCCCTTGCGGATCAGAGATTGCCATGATTCCATGGCGTTAACTGGTTTTTGTAGGCTATTTTGGGGATGAATAATCTTTGATTCATTTTTATTGATTAGCTGCTTAGCCTTGCTGGTAATAAAATCGGTGATTGTTGGCCCAGCTGGGCCGGCATCGGCGGCATTGAATTTAAAACCGCCATAATCAAGCGGGTTATGACTGGGAGTCAAATTGATAGAAAAGGCGGCATTAAGTTCAAGTACAGTCGCAGATAGAGTCCCCGTCGTTGCTTCGCCGGCATAATAGACATTAAAATCGTTTGCGGTTAACACATCACTAATGGACTGCGCCAGTAATTTATTGCCAAAACGATTATCAAAACCTAAAACACAGCCCCTCTTTTGGGCCTCCGACAAATTTTTAACACCTAATTCGGCCGCTAGTGATGCCGATCTATTCGCATCATTATATAAATCAATAATTGCCCACGTAACCTGTTGGACAGATTTAACAAAGAGATCTTTGCCTATTATTCCCCGCCAGCCCGAAGTGCCGAATTTCACATTGTTAACGGGTGGGCCAATATTGTGACGCATTTCATCAAAAATTCTATCATAAACCTTATTGATTTTATCCTGTAAAAACAAATATCCTTGGCTTTGTGGGGCATATTGATGGCGAATTTTAACTAATTCATTGATCAGTGCGAAATAGTTGCGGTCGGCATGTTTTTTAGAAGGAAAAAACATATTGAACAAGTCTTTACTTTGATTAGATTGCTCCATTATACGATTGATCCTTGCTTGGTGGTCGATTTTTGTGCCGACCATGTTTAATGTCCCCAAAATTGGGTGTATTAATGAATTTATACTTATCATGCCATAAATAGCAGAAGAACGGAATAGCACCCTTGAAAAATAGGTGTTTTTTTGCATTTTGCAGGAAAGATAGTTGCCTGATACGTTACAATATTATATATAGGTAGTTAAATTAATTCGTAACTTACTAACTCTGCCATTGAGACTAGCGCCTCGTAAACCTTAAAGTGTCGCAAGATTACGAAGTGATTTGGTGTGCCAATAAGGCACGACTGGCGGCGCATAGCAGCGCTATGTAACAGAAGTCGTAACGCCGTTGGTGCGTCAAATGACAAGTAAGATGCGACACTTTAAGGCCTATGAGGCACCAGGTGGAAGTACAACCGTATGTTATCAAATCATACCGCTGACTGGGGAAGTGATGAATATGAAGGTCCTAATATCCCCCTCGTGGGGTGTTAGTTTGCTATTGTAGCTGTTCGTGTAAAGATTACCGGAATATTTTAAAATCTGTATAGTTACTGAATAGTTGCTCACTTATTTGCTAAAATACTTTGTAACTAAAACTTTTTACAACCATTAATTAAGGCATTAAAAGGGGAAAGTCGATGACCGTAAAACATGATGAAAAATTGATTCTTTGGTTTGACGAAATTGGTATTGAAGATGTTCCTCTGGTGGGTGGAAAAAACGCTTCCTTGGGTGAGATGTACCAAAAACTCACTTCAAAAGGGGTCGCTGTTCCTCATGGTTTCGCAATAACGGCTTATGCGTACCGCCATTTATTACAAGACGCTGGCATCGAGCAAGCAATTAAAGACGCTTTGGCGGGCCTTGATACAACCGATATGAGGAACCTGCAAGAGAGAGGCGCCAAGGTTAGAAAAATTATCGAGACCGCTGAATTTCCTGATGATTTGCGGCAAGAAATTAGCGTGGCCTATGCCAAAATGGAAGAGGAATACGGTAAGGATGTAGCAATTGCAGTGCGTTCTTCTGCCACCGCCGAGGATCTGCCAGATGCGTCATTTGCTGGCCAACAGGAAACATACCTCAATATTTCAGGTATGGACGCCTTGATTCATAATTGTCGTAGGTGCTTTGCAAGTCTCTTTACAAACCGGGCTATTTCCTATCGGCATGATAAGGGCTTTGGACAATTTGATGTTTACCTCTCTATCACCATTCAAAAGATGGTGAGGAGTGATTCTGCCTCAGCCGGGGTTATGTTCTCAATTGATACTGAGAGTGGTTTTGAAAACGCAGTATTCCTTACCGGAGCGTGGGGATTGGGCGAAAATGTTGTGCAGGGAGCTGTTAACCCCGATGAATTCTATATCTTTAAACCGACCCTAAAGGAAGGTAAACGCCCCATTGTTGGTAAGCGGGTTGGTAGTAAAGAAATTAAGATGGTTTATGATACCGATCCTGGCGCCAAGGAATCTGTGAAGAATATCCCCACGACTCCTGAAGAACGCCAGAAATATATTATTACTGATGATGAGATTATACAATTGGCCAAGTGGGCTTGTATCATTGAGGATCATTATGGCCGTGGTATGGATATTGAGTGGGCCAAAGATGGTGATGGCATAAATGTTGGTACTGGCACTCTTTTTATCGTTCAGGCTCGACCGGAAACCGTCCATTCTCAGACCTCCAAGAAATATATAGAAACCTATAAGATGGTGGAAAAAGGAGAAATTATTGTCTCAGGCCAGGCCGTTGGCGCTAAGATTGGTCAAGGGATAACTCATGTTATTGATAATGCGGACGGTATACATGATTTTAAGGCTGGTGAGGTCTTGGTAACCGATATGACAGATCCCGATTGGGAACCTATCATGAAGATCGCTAGTGCAATTGTTACTAACCGGGGTGGTCGTACTTGCCATGCCGCCATTATTTCCCGTGAACTTGGTATACCTTGTGTTATCGGTACTGTTGATGGTAGCAAAAAAATAAAAAGTGGTATTGAGGTTACTACCTCATGTGCGGAAGGAGAGGCTGGAAATATTTATGAGGGGCTTCTTAAATTTGATATTGAAAGAGTCGATCTTGATAAGATTCCAGCAACCAGAACTAAAATCATGCTGAACTCCGGTATTCCAGAGAAGGCTTTTAGTGAGAGCCAGTTACCAAATGATGGCGTTGGCTTGGCCCGTGAGGAGTTTATTATTAATTCCCATATTGGCATTCACCCTCTGGCACTTTATGAATTTGATGATCTTGCGAGTCGGGCCAGTGCCGGAGATTCTGAAGCCGATGAGGTTGTCAAGAAGATTGAAAAAATGACTGCCGCCTATCCCGGTGATAAAAAACAATTTTTTATTGATAAACTTGCTGAGGGAGTAGGGCGGATTGGAGCTGCTTTCTATCCCAAGGATGTCATTGTCCGTCTTTCTGACTTTAAGAGTAACGAATATGCTAACTTGGTTGGTGGGCACTTCTATGAGCCGATTGAAAGCAATCCTATGATTGGCTGGCGTGGCGCTTCCAGATATTATGACCCCAAATATAAACGGGCTTTTGAGCTGGAGTGTAAAGCGTTACTTAAGGTTCGTAATGATATGGGGCTGAATAATATTAAGCTTATGGTTCCATTCTGTCGGACTCCAGAGGAAGGCCGCAAGGTAATTGAGGTTATGCGGGAATTTGGTCTGGTACAGGGAGAGAATAAACTAGAAGTTTATGTGATGTGTGAAATACCAAGCAACGTCATTTCTGCTGATGCCTTTAGTGATGTTTTTGACGGATTCTCAATAGGTTCAAATGACCTTACTCAATTGACCCTTGGCCTTGATCGTGATTCTGATCTTGTCGCTCATATTTATGATGAGCGTAACGATGCGGTGAAGACCATGGTGAAGATGGTAATTGACACCGCCAAGCGTCGGGGGCGGAAGATTGGAATCTGTGGACAGGCTCCAAGTGATTTTCCGGAGTTTGCTACCTTTTTGGTTGAATGTGGTATTGACTCCATGAGTCTAATTTCCGACACGGTGATCAAAACTCGTTTGGCAGTTGCAGAGAGGGAAAAAGAACTTGGTATTACCGTATAATATCAGGTTTTTCTAAAGATAAAAAAGCAGGGAGATGGCGTTGTCTATCCCCCTGCTTTTTATTAACTGAATATTTCAAAAACTTTGCCTTACCTGGATTTGCTATGCATAAATGGATACTAAAGGATGATTCGCAGGTTTGCCTCTGTGAGAGTTGCTCTAAAAAGGATTATAAGAAACTTATTATTAGAACACCTTGGAAAGCTAACGAAAAGCACGCCATTGTTAATTGCGAGAAATGCGGTAAACGTGGAGAGATAGTTTTCTGAGTCTTGTGAATTGAACTTTTAAATCACTGATTATCTTTTGGTAATATCGCTACCTTATTAATAATCTCTAAAATTGCTTTTTGAAGTTCTTTGGTGGGGTTCACAAACTTAACCGCCATGCCAGAATCTTTTGATTCTGAGCGATTTGCCCACATTACTTCAGCTTCAACCTTCTGGTCATGCAGGTTGTCAAGAGAAAAGGTCAACGTTGTATGATTATGAGGAATGGGGGGATTTTGGGTGTATAAAAACATTCCGTCAATGGATATATCTCGAGTTTGTGATATGAGATAGTCACCTCGATGTATGTAGTTGACATTGAAGTTTGCTTCTACCCTTTTTGACGTTCTTCTTTCCGAATTATTCATATTAACAGCCTCCACTGTTTTGGCAGAGAGTGCTCTGCACTAGTTAAATTCCAGGGTACTGGACTCGTTAAATTTGTTGAAAAATTCTTCGATTATTGTTTCCATATTGTCGTTAAAAAAAGACATTTGTGGTATTTCATCGCTAGCATCTTCTAAACGATAAACATAATTCTCCGGTTCAACCGCCTTAATTCCGATACTTTCAGTAAGAAAATTAGCCAAATAAACAATCTTACAATTTATATCGTCTATTTGGGAAATATCATGGTCATGATGATGTGCAATTGGGGAGATAATATCATCTGGAAGACCCCAATGTTGGAGAAGAACCTTGCCCACTCTCGCATGGTCAGTATGTAAGAGATTATGCTCAAAGTCAATCACACTCCCTTCGCTGTAAATCTCGCCACGATTCATACTTTCTGTTTGTAAGGGCTTATTCAAAACAATTTTGCCAATATCGTGTAATAGTGCGGCGCTATATAAAGTTGAAAGTGAGTTGCACCTTGCGTAGCGGCCTATGATAGATGATAATAAAGCTGTAGCATATGAGTGACGCCACAATGAACCCGGTTCCAGGTTATATATATCCTGCGGGGTTTTAAGTATACCGATGGAGGCAGAAGTAATGGCCAACATCTTTACTGTATCAAGTCCTAGACGAACGACAATGTCGGCTATGGAATTAATTTCCTTCATGTGGCCAAAATAGGCAGAGTTGGCGAGCTTAAGCATGTTCGCCATTAAACTTGGATCCTGCTTTATTTTATTTGACAGAGTGACAATTTCACAATCTCCATCATTAGCAAGAGTCATAACCTCCAAGGCGATCTCTGGTCTAGGGATAAGTTTATCTATACCTCTAATAAATTCATCTTCACGAGACATTTTTTCTCCCAATAGAAATTAGACAATAAATTAACCATACGACATTAAGGTTACCATAGTGAAATAAAATATGTCAATAAATGGTGAAATTCGTTAATGAAAATATCTTTATAGAACAGTATAGTAACAAATCATGAGAACAGAGCGTAGAAAACATCTTCGGTTACCCCTAAATTTCAAGGTGAAGCTTGATATGTCATGTCGTGACTTGGTATTGCCTGGCAGCACCAAAAATTTATCCTTTGCCGGAGCTTTTATTAAGCTTGATCTTATACCTCCAGTACTACGTAACGATTATTTTAGTCTTACTTTGCTGGGGCAGGTAGAATTCACCTGCCGAGTCATTCATTCTAATTCTGAAGGGATTGGCTGCCAATTTGATTTTATTCAAATCAAGTATTATGAATTATTCAAAAAAATGATGTTACGTAACGCCTCTGATCCAGAAAGGATAATCAAAGAAATTGGGTGTTGGGCTGAAACAAAGGGGCATTGATTTACTATTGACTGATGATGGCGTAAGGATAGATAAATGGCTATGGGCAGCCCGTTTTTTTAAGACGAGATCAATTGCTACTCAGGCTGTTAATGGCGGGAAAGTTTATCTTAACGGCAAGCGGGCCAAACCCTCTAAAAACGTTAAAAAAGGTGATAGCTTAACCATCCAACGGGGATTAGAAGAATTCGTGGTGTTTATTGAGGGCTTAAATGATAAACGTCGTTCTGCCAAGGAGGCGGTTTTACTCTATTCCGAGACCGACGAAAGTATTCTGGCTCGTCAGAAGAGTGCTGAACAAAGACGTTTATTAAGGGCGGCAGATGGTAGCCAGGCGGCCCCTTTAAAACGGCCCGGTAAGAGAGATAGACGGCTAATAATAAGCTTTACTCGTAAAGATTCCTAGAAGGGTATCTGGAAATAATCGAAAAAATACCTCGATTCTCCACCTTGTCGTTACGTTTTCTATCCCGAGGTGCCCCTTATATTGTTGGTCGGCCCATATTTAAAAAATAACAGACAAGGATTAATGTCCAACAGCGAGCAGAGAACATTCAACGTCCAATAAGGAGAAATTATGAAGAAGATAAAAAGAGCAATAATTAGTTTGACCGACAAATCCGGCATTGAAGATTTTGCCAAACAACTTAATGATCTTGGTATTAGAATATTGTCCACGGGCGGCACTGCCAAAGTGATGCGAGAGAACGGCATAGAAGTAATGGATGTCGCCGAGTATACTGGCTTTCCGGAAATGCTGGATGGTCGGGTAAAGACCCTGCATCCTAAAATTCATGCCGGTATTCTGGCTCAGCGTGATAATGCTGTTCATGAGGCCCAGATGAAAGAGCAAGGCCTAAATCGTATTGACCTGATAGTTGTTAATCTATACGCCTTTGATAAGGCCACGGCAGCTGCTGATTGTACGGTGCCTAATGCTATCGAGAATATTGACATTGGCGGCCCCACAATGCTTCGCGCAGCTGCTAAAAATTATAATGATGTGACCGTTATTGTTGATCCTGCCGACTATCCCAAGGTTATTTCAGAGATTAAAGAAACTGGTAATACAACGCTAAAGACCCGTTTTCGTCTGGCTTGTAAGGTTTTTGACCTGACCAGTCGTTACGATACTGCCATCTCCAAGTGGCTGAATAATGTCGATATTGATAAAAATCCCGATTTGAATTAAGGCAAAAGTTAAGGAATGAAATCATGAAAATAGCCGTATTATTGTCTGGAACTGGCAGAACTCTTGATAATTTTCACGAACAAATAACCAAGGGGGCCATGCAGGGTACTATTGAGGTCGTCATCTCAAATATACCAGGAGTTCTTGGTCTGCAAAAGGCTAGAGATTACGGCTATCCGGCCTTTCATGCTGGCAGTAATGATGAAATAAATCAAGTACTGGCCGATTATAAGATTGAACTAATTCTTTTGGCTGGGTATTTGAAACTTTATACACCACCGTCGTCCTTAGAACGGGCAGTTCTAAATATTCATCCTTCACTTATTCCTGCTTTCTGTGGGCCGGGGTTCTTTGGTATGCGAGTGCATCGAGCGGTATATGCTCGTGGTGTGATGGTAAGCGGCTGCACTGTCCATTTTGCCAATCAAAATTATGATGAAGGGCCTATTGTGGTGCAAAGATGTGTGACACTTGCTGCTGATGATGATCCAGATGCCATTGCCTCCAAGGTTTTTGCTGCCGAATGTCAAGCATTTCCAATAGCTGTTAATACGGTTTGTGAAAAAGGAATCGATTATTTCTGGCAGCGGGAGGCCGACAGAAAATGAAACGGCAAAAGCGACAAATAATGTCCGGACGGGATATTGAACGATCCCTGGCTCGTATTGTTTTACAGATTATTGAGCGTAATTATGGGGGAGAAAAACTTGCCATAGTAGGTATTCATACTGGTGGTGTATATCTGGCGGAACGGATTAAAGCAATTATCTCAGAGCGTGAAAATATTGAAATTCCCCAAGGAAGTCTTGATATATCCCTTTATCGTGATGATTGGAGCCTGGCCTCTCAAAGTCCCATGGTAAAGGAAACCAATATCGATTTTCAGGTGGGGAATTATACCATCATCCTGGTAGATGATGTCCTGTTTACAGGTCGAACAATTCGGGCCGCCCTTGATGCCATTATGGATTTTGGTCGACCTCGTTCTATTCAGTTGGCAGTCCTAATTGATCGTCAATGTGGACGCGAGTTGCCTATTCAACCCAATTATGCCGGTTATGAATTATTGGAGACGATATATGATCATGTCGAGGTCTTATTATCTGAAAAAGACGGCCATGATGAAGTCCTATTGATTCCAAGGGGTTAAGGTTAGGGGCAGGTAGATGAAAAACGATAAATCAGAGGCCGCCAGTATAGCCAGAATTCGTAATCGAATAGAGCAAAAACGTCAGGATTATATAAATTACGATTTCAGCCCCAAAAAAAATGATATACTTAAAACTTTTTTTGACCTGGCCCAAGAATTTGATACCATTACTGACCTCTTCCGAATTTGTGTTGCTGTCCCCAAAGAGGCTTTGGGAGTAGATTCAAAGTTATATATACCAGATGAAAAAGGTGATTTGGTATTAGTTTGTGATAGTAATAATGGTGTTTACGCATCGCCATTCCCCGCCCCTGAATATATTCGTATCTGTAGAGAACCTTATGAATGCCACCAATCATTTATTGTGCCAATTTACAGCAAACTGTACATGCTTAAAGATCGGGAGTCAGATAGTCTCCTCAACATTGTAGGTGTGTTTGAGGTTTCACCCCTCAATAAAATAACCAAGGACGATAAGTTTTTCTTCACTAAATACACCAACCGGATTGGCTATAATTTACGTAAAAAGTCTCTTGCTCAGCACAATATCAATCATTTGAAATTCATTAATAATTTGGTGAATGATATTGAGCACAATGTCATTGTTCCCAACATGCATTACAAAACTCTTTTTAACCAATTACGTCGGCATATTGGCAATCTTAGTGAACTTTCTGATATGATTTCAGAGTACCAAAAGGATAATAATAGTAACCACCGTATGTGTAAAATTTTGGGTAATAAGATAATTGAAATAAAAGACAAACTGAACTCATCTTACGAGGATATTGATAAGCATCATATAAATCTAAGTTTATTCCTGGAGAGTTTGTTACGCCGTGATCATTTTGAGAAGGGATATTTTGTCTTACGGCGTCGTATTTGTAAATTGGATTCAGAAATAATCGCCCCGCAATTAGAAAATTATGAAAAACGTATGTCTATGCGCAGTATAAGCATAAAAAAACCTACGGATATGCAGGGCGAGGAAATTGAAATTAATGCAGATTTGGGCTTATTGTCCCAAGTGTATGCTAATCTTTTTTCAAATGCCTTAAAATATACCCAAAATGTTTATGATGATAATGGTAAGTTGCATAAAACGGTAACATATGGCCGTAAAATATTAAAAGATTATTTTGGTACTGGGGATGACGGAATTAAATTGAATGTTTTCAGCACCGGAGATCATATTGCCCCGGATGAAATTAGCTCTCTTTTTGATGATGGTTTTATGGGGAAAAATAAGGTCGAGGACTTAAGCCGCGGCCATGGCTTGTCCTTTATTAAATATGTAGTCGAAATGCATGGCGGTTTCGTTGGTTATGAACCCACTAAAGGGGGAAATAATTTTTATTTTATATTGCCATTGCTTAATTTAAAGTAATTTGTGTGGTCACTTGCTTCAGTTGCAGGGAATTTCGAGCGATTTTGTGAGAAACGTTGGCCTATAAATGGTAATTGGAATGCATGTCGCTCGTAATTTGGGTCTATCGATGTTTGTAATATTTACTGCACAAAATGCAGGCACTTTGCTTACCCCCTGAACAATTAATAAAGGATACTACTTGGAATTATTAGCGCCGGCTGGCACTATTGAGGTCTTTGAAACGGCGGTGGAGTGTGGTGCTGATGCCGTTTATATTGGAGCTCCAGCTACCAATGCCAGGGCATTAGCAAAACATTTTACCCTGGAAGAATGTGCCGCAATGGCCGATTATGCCCATAGTCATGACGTCAAACTTTATGTGGCGATGAATTCGCTGCTTAAAGATGCCGAGATTCCCGAGGTTATAAAACTTCTCGCTTTTTTTACCGAAATTAAGGTTGATGCCTTGATTATCCAAGACATAGGGTTGTTATTTCTAGCCCAACGGTATTTCCCAGACCTGCCACTCCATGCCTCTACTTTATTGGGAGCCAATAATTCCATCGCAGTTCGGCAATTTGCGGAAATGGGTTTCGAACGGGTTGTCGTAGCTCGTGAGATGCGGCTGGACGAGATAGAGGCTGCGGCCAAAAGCAGTCCGGTGGAACTGGAGGCTTTTGTACACGGTGCAATGTGTTTTTCTTACTCTGGCTTATGTATGTTTAGCAGCTTTCTGGGCGGTAAAAGCGGTTTGCGGGGCAGATGCTCGCAGCCTTGCCGGAGACGATATGCCTGGGAGAATGATACCAAGGGAAAGGCCGCAGGTTATCTTTTTTCCATGAATGATTTGCAGGGCATAGGCTTGCTGGATCGCTTACGGGCGGCGGGTATAACATCTCTTAAAATTGAAGGCCGCATGCGCAATCGACAATATGTTGAGCAAGTGGTAACGGCCTATAGGATGGTTCTTGATAATCCTGGTGATACCAAAAGCATGACCGAGGCAGAAAACATGCTAGGCACCGCCATGGGACGTAAAACCAGCAGTGGATATTTTAATCTGCAAAACCATGCTGGACTGATTTCCGCCCAACATTCCGGTAATATTGGCATGTTTATAGGTAAGGCAGGGTCCACTGACCTACAGGGCAGAACGGGGATTAAGTTGCTAAAGGCGATAAGTATAGGTGATCGGCTACGCATTCATCTAGAGAAAAGCGGGGAGAGATCGTCCTTTACCAATAATGAAATGTGGCAGGAAAATTCTCCTCTTGATAAAGCCTCTGGGGGAGATCATGTTAATTTACGTTTGCCTGATGGGGTAGTTGCTGGAGATAGTATTTATAAAGTTGATAGCAGGGAATCTCGGGCCAAGGCAGTTCGTCGCCTAACAATTAGGCCTGAAAAGTTTAAACAATTGGTGCGAAAGATTCGGAATATCCCTAAAACTAATGATTTATGTAATCACCTATGTCCCGCTGGCAAGAAAATTCCGCCACGGCATTTGAAACCACGGTACAAGTCCACTGGTCCACAGAGAGGTAAAAAACTTGCGCCGAGGGCGGTAGTGCCTATAACCTGGTGGTTGAAAATAGATGATTTGAATATGTTAAGGAAGTTACCTGCGAATATTTCTCCTGACCGGACGCTGATTGTCCTTTCTCCCAAAACCATACAACAATTTAGACGGCAATCGATTCCAGGGAATCAGCGCCGAGGCTTGATCTGGGCCTTGCCACCGATTATTTTGGAAGAGGACATTCAGTTTTATTATGAGGCAATCATTGGCTTGGCCCTACATGATTTTACCGATTGGCAAATTGGTCATGTCTCGCAGATTCAGTTGTTTCGTGCCGCCGCAAATGAGATTATGCTAGATCCAAGAGCTCAAAGGAAGCAAAGAAGTCGTAAAAAAGCAGTTAAAACACATAAGCCTAAAGAGTTCCGCCTTTTTGGCCATTATAGTTTGAATGTTATGAATAGATTTGCTCTGCGAAGTTTGACTATGCTTGGTATACGGATGCCGCAGATATCGTTGGAGGCGGATAGAGAAATGGTTGCGGCGTTAGGTACAATGCAAAAGGATCACGCTGCTGGAATGACGGTTTATGGCTATCCTCCCTTATTTAGTGCTCGGCCAAAGCCGGATTTTTTTACATACGACAAGCCCTTTGTAAGCCCTAGGGGAGAAAAGTTTGTTTTGCGGCAGAGTGGCAATACGACTCTGGCTCTGCCTACCGCTCCCTTTTCATTATTACCGGTTCTGCGGGAATTAAAAGACTTTGGAATTAATTATGTGGTTGTAGATTTGTCTGGGGCCAGGATTGGCAAAAAAGAATTCGGCCAGCTTTGGGGACAATTAACCGGCAGTCACCGGCCAGCCAAACTCAGTAGTTTTAATTATCGCAGTAAACTTCAATAAACATGTGTTACAAGAACCAACCTGGTTCTATCTGGTTATGACGCTCATGAGAAGCCTGAAGGTGATGAACAGCCAGAATGAGCGCCGAGGGGGATTGATCCTGCCGAGCTTGTTGATAATTTCAAACTGGCCGCCGAAATAACCTTCTGGACTATTTTGCTACCGCATTTCGTGCAGCTTATTTTTTCGTTGATATCCTTTGATGAAATTATTTGCTCAAAGACTGTCCCGCATTTCTTACATTTATATTCAAACATTGGCATAATTAAGCCCTCTTTATTTTTTAGTGTTTTTTATTTCCATTAGGTGAATAATATTTCAACCACCACAGGCTGACAGTGAACGCTCCCAAAAAATCAGCACATACATCAAAGGCACTGGAATCACGGCCCGGGACAAAAATTTGGTGTATCTCGTCGGTTACTCCATAAGTTGTACAGAAAACAACCGCAATAAGGCCAATTATTATTGGTGCTAGAGATTGGCGGGCCGGGTGCAGCCCGTACAGACAAGTTGCTGCTAATGTCGCATACTCCAGGGCATGACAGAGTTTATCAATATTCACAATGTCGGGCAAGTGAATACGGTCTCCCGGTTGGCTTGATAAGGTGAAAATAACAGCCATGAGCAGCAACATAGGCAGAAATCTTAACGCCGTTAAATCAGTACGCCAATGCCCAGCTTTATTATTCGTAGCTTCAACCCTCAACATGAATGCTATCCAACAGCTGACTGGAAAAGTTTTTTTGAATTTTCCTAAGGGCTGAGTTTATCGTTGGAGTAGGACAGTTTTCATGGGTTTCAACTGTTTTGTCTGCGTAAGCGGTAGTGACCATCTGCTTATTGACGATTTCAAAACTATGAGACCAATTCACTTCAATTGTCTCAGAATTCTCAACAATCTCAACACCTATTTTTTTACCAGCCTTGGCAACCAATAAGGCATCTTTTTCGGTTAATTCCAGGAGCCAAGCGTCGCCGTTGGCAATGGAGAACAATACAAAGACTCCAATTGTTTTTAAGGATACTTTTTTATTAACCGCTGCCTTTTGTAATATAGCAACTTCTGTAGTGATGGTGACCTTTTTGGCTGGAATTTGGCTATCACCACTGGCCTTTTGTTTATCCAGGCAACAACGCTTATATTTTTGGCCGCTTCCGCAGGGGCATGGTTCATTTCTACCTATTTTTACCATTGCTTTAACTCCATTGAAATTTATTTTCCTAAGGTATGTGCTTTGATGTATAATTCCACAAATCACCTTTAATGACAATACTATAACGTATATAAAACTGAATATTATTGGTAATAAGTCTTATGTAGTGAGTAGACCCAACTGTTCTGGTCTAGGAACATTGTTATACCGCATTTATTACATGAAAATAAATCATAAGACACAGCAAAATATTAACACACCCTCAAGCGCTTTGGACTTTACTTATGCACACAATCAGGTCGTATTTTAAAAACATATTAAAATGTTTGGGGCGTAGATTTACGGATCATCAGCCTCAAGTTAAAACATCTGCGGGGCATACCTTCGACCCTGATGAAAAACCCGATCCTTACGCGATTTTAAATGATACATCCGGACAGTTGGCTGGCTTCCAGTCCTTTATGAATTCCGCTCTACATTTGCAGCTGGAATTGATTAGAAGTTCCATTAATTTAACCACGGCAGCAATTTTATGGGCTGGTAAAACCTCAGAGCAGTTTGTGATTTTGAGCATTGTCTCAAGTCGTCCAGACATCCTTTCTGGCCCCTTTAGTAAGGGTGTCGGTCTCACTGCTGCCCTGCTTAGGGGGCGCAATGAAGTTTCGATAGATCACGCCAGTGATAATTACGCAGGCATGATCTATTACGAGCATCCTGGTGGGATTGGCAGTGCCATTGCCCTACGCGCTTCTCAAGATAACATGGGAGATGGTGGCTCAAACGATGATTTATTTATCCTTTGCGTTGATCGAGAGGACGTGAGTGAATGGTCAGAGAATGACAAAATTTTACTTCATCTGGCTGTTGATAAGATGTTTATGGATCAAAAGCTAAGTAAATTATTAAACAATATTGAACAGGAACGCAGTATAATTCAAAAAATTTGTACTAGTTTTCGTGAACTTAATCACGGTTTAGATCTTAAGTCGGTATTTGTGGCCACCGATAATGCTATTAATAATTTACTACCTGTTGATTGTGTTGCTATAAATCTTACTCAAAGGGATATTCATTATATTGCCTTTATCCGTGGTGGAATTAATGAACGTTTATTAGGCATGGAATATGGAATTAACGAGGGGCTGGTTGGGCAGGTTTTAAAACTTGATCATTCTTTACCCGCATACGCCTTTTATAATGGCGATGCACCAGTTTTTTCGAGTTCCCATTGTTTGGTGGGGTATAAATCTTTATTTATCATTCCCCTGCGCCCAGAGAAGGGACCTCCTATTGGTACTCTCACTGTAGCGGCCAAGCCCGCACAAGTGTTTGGTAAAGTGCAGCTAGATATTTTAAGTCTTATTGCTGATCAGGCGGCCATTAAAATTGACTTGGCAAAATCGCATGAATTAATTAATAAAATGGCCACTACGGACGGCCTAACTTCCCTCGCTAATCATCGGACATTCCAACATGGCTTTGATATAATGCTGCATCGGGCCAAACGCCGAAAAAGCCCTTTGGCCATGATCCTATGTGATATTGATTTTTTTAAAAAATTTAACGATAGTTACGGCCATCAATTTGGCGATAAGGTTTTAAAGCAAGTAGCTGCCACCATGGCATCTGCGATTCGAAAAGTGGATTTAGCCGCTCGCTACGGAGGTGAAGAATTCGCACTTATCCTCGAAAATTCAGATAAAAGAGGGGCATTTATAATGGCTGAGCGGATAAGACAGGATATTGCCGCCTTAAAATTTTCTTTTGAGGGACATCAAATTGGTGTTACTATCTCCATGGGGATTGCCGCATATCCAGAAGATGAACTGGCAAAATCGCAGTTGATAGAACTGGCAGACAAGGCACTGTATAAGGCTAAAGAAAGAGGGCGAAATAAGACTGTATTGGCTTGAAAGTCCATGGAATTAATATTAAGCAGTACTTTTGTGATAATTTGGGGCTAGGACGGCCTCTGAGGTAGCCGTTTTTTGCGCCGTAAAATCTTTCGCTCATCCTGGAAATGTCAATTGGTCTCACAATGGCGCTGGATTATTACAAACTTTAATTTGGAAAAACAATATGGGAAATATGGAAGAAATTGAATTTAAGGCTTTATGGGTTGAGGAGAAAAGTGAAAACGTATTCACTCGAGGCATAGTAACTCGGCGGATAGCTAATTTACCGTTGGGAGAATTATTGGTTCGGGTAAAATATTCATCATTAAATTATAAGGATGCTCTGTCGGCTTCCGGCAATAAGGGTGTGACCAAGAGATATCCTCATACGCCTGGGATTGATTGTGCCGGGATTGTCGAGAAAAGTCAGGTTGATAAATTTAAAGTTGGTGATGAGGTCATTGTCTCATGCTTTGATTTGGGAATGAATACTCCGGGTGGTTTTGGGCAGTATATTCGGGTGCCTGGTGAATGGGCTGTGAAATTGCCTCCTGAGATTAGCTTGCGGCAAAGTATGATTTACGGAACCGCAGGTTTCACGGCAGCGCAAAGTGTTGAACGAATTCTTCAGCATGGAGTAACGCCGGATAGTGGTGACATCCTGGTAACCGGCGCCACTGGCGGGGTTGGTAGTGTTGCAGTGGCAATCTTGGCTAAATTGGGATTTAAGGTGAGTGCCGCCACCGGAAAAGACGCCGACGATTTTTTAAGTGCTATAGGGGCTGCGGAAATTATTCCACGTCAGAAAATAGGTGGGGGTAAAAACCGGGCGCTGCTGCGCGAACGGTGGGCGGCGGTTATTGATACGGTTGGCGGTCGTTACCTGGAGACGGCGATTAAATCGACAAAATATGATGGCATAGTCACTTGCTGCGGAAATGTGGCGGCCCCGGAGATTAATCTTACAGTTTACCCATTTATTCTACGCAGAGTAACATTGGCAGGAATTGACTCAGCGCTTACACCTAAGTTAAGAAGACAACATATATGGCGTAAAATAGCCCAGCAATGGCGGCTTGATCTTATCGAAACGCTGGGGAATGAAATAAGTCTAGAAGAGTTAGACGCCAATATAGAAGCGATGTTAGCGGGGCAATTAAAGGGGAGAGTTATAGTCAATCTTCAGTGAAAATTTGGTTTTTTCCACGAGCTTTAGCTTGATACATGGCATTATCGGCCTTGTTAATGAAGTTGTGAATATCGTCCTGCCAGTCAACTTCCAGATTTCGTTTAAATTCTGCTAGTCCGAAACTTAATGTGGTATTGCCAAATTCATACCCTGCATAGGCGGCTCTGATTCTTTCATTAATTTGCCAGGTCTGCTTCTTTGTAGTTTGGGTAGTTAATAGGGCAAATTCATCGCCGCCATAACGAAACGTCCAGTCAACTCCGCGTCTGGCACAACTCATCATGATACCACCTAATGTTTGCAAAACATGGTCACCAGCCTGATGCCCCTTGGTGTCGTTATAAGTTTTAAAATTGTCGATATCGATAAATGTAAGAAAAATAACATGATTCTGCCGATTGGCGCGATGTGCCTCATCGACGATTTTAATATCGAAATAACGCCTATTGTACAGTTTGGTTAAGCTGTCGCGAATCGATATCTGCTCCAGTTTTTTAACAAGAGCCTGTTCCCTGACAACCCGTTTAAGTTTTGCCAGGAGTTCATCACCGTCAAATGGCTTGGTCATATAATCGATAGCACCGGCACTAATCACATCGACATACGAATAATCCGCACTGTAACCAGTAGCTACGATTACCCCGGTTTGGGGATATAGTTTCATGATATGTTTCAACAACTCCATGCCGTTCATATTTGGCATATTGATATCGGTTATAACAATATCAAATGGAGCTTCTCGCAATTTTTTAATTGCTATAATTCCGTCTTCGGCGGTGGCAAAGCTGTAGCTTTCCAGTTCTAAAATTCTCTTCATTACCTGCAAAAGACTGGGGTCATCATCAACAAGCAATATGTTTATGTCTTTATTTGGCGGATGGCCGTTAGGGTCGATTGCCATTGTGCTTCTCCGTTTTATTGCTGTTGTCGTAGTGCTTCATACAGAACAATCCCAGCTGTCATTGCCAGATTAAGGCTCCTGATATTATGGTTAGGCATGGGTATAGTGTAACATTTATCGGCATATTGATGCAAAATTTCTTCGGGTAGTCCTTTCGTTTCTTTGCCAAATATTAGAAAATCGCCAGGCTTAAAATGGGCCTTGGTGTAAGGTGTCTTGGTCTTTTTGCTAAGAAAAAACATGCGGCTACTTTGGTGTGAAGACATGAACTCGGCTAAATTTTGCCAATAGACAATATCAACATATTTCCAGTAATCGAGGCCAGCCCTTTTTAGATAGCGATCATCGGTGCTGAAGCCAAGGGGCTTTACCAGATGAAGAGTGGTGTTGGTGGCACCGCACAAGCGGGCAATGGTTCCGGTATTAGGCGGGATTTCCGGTTCAACAAGAACAACATTAAATGGTGGCATTTGATTTACAGTATCGTTAAATTGTTTTTCTTTTGATTGGAGAGAGTAACAGAACTAACCTTAATTATTTCATGATTTTTTACATATTCGTTCTTCATTTGTATGGCCATTTTTTCAACCTGTTTATTAAAATCAGGTATATCTTTTTGGGCTAAGACTATTCTTGGTTTAAAGGCAATTGAAAATGGATTTTTAAATACGCCATTATGTCTTATTCGATAATCCAAATGTGGGCCGGTGGCCAAACCGGTTGAACCAACATAGCCAATTATATCTTTTTTGTGAACAATACTTCCCTTGTGTAAACCCTTTTTGTACCTGGACATATGACCGTAATATGTTCTGTAGCCGCCACTATGGGCCAGGACGATTTGTTTACCATTACCGCCATTCCTGCCAATTGAGATAATGCGGCCGTCTCCTGCTGCCATAATTGGAGTGCCGGTAGGTGCTGCCAAATCAATGCCCAGATGTGGTTGGATTATACCTGTTATGGGATGACGGCGGTGATAGCTAAATTTTGAGGTAAGACGACCCATGGGTAACGGCGAACGAATAAACTGAGAGCCAACGGCCTGGCCATCTGCATCGAAATAGGCACCGACATTTTTACCTGTCTGGAAATAATAGGCGGTTAATGCTACGCTCTCACCATTATATGAAGCAGATTTTATTTTACCGTAACCAACACAAGTCCCATCTTTATAGTATTTGTCGAAAATAATACTATAGGTATCGCCCATATGCGTTTCGGTGTTAAAATCGATGCGTGAGGCAAAAATGTCGGCAAAGGCATAAATAAGTTTAAAGTCTTCATGCTTCCCCGTAAAGGAGGCAAACAATGAAGAGTTTATTTGAGCACTTATGCGAACCGTTTTTATCTCGATTTTTATAGGATCTTTTTCGGCCTTATATCCATCAGCATTGGCGGAAATAGTGTAACTTTCCAAGGGGCCGACATTATAAACACAAGACCTTAAATCTCCTTGCTGATCTAAAACTATGGTGTATTGATCTGATGGTTTTAAACGACGTAAATCTAATTTAGTACAAAGGGTATTTATTATCTGGGTACGTACTTTTGCTGAAATATTTTTGCTCCTCAACGATGCGGCCAGTGTACTACCAGCTTTAAGATTGCCGATTATTTCGTCATATCCAGGTAACTTAGGTTTGCCAGATGGGTAAAAAACGGTATTATTGGCATTTTTAATGGAGAGTGGAGATGATTGCAGTGTGCTGTCTGCAAATGAATTGTCTTTTTTAATGTTAGAAAAATTGGCCGTTTGCTCTTGGTAGGCTTCTGCGGGCATAGTCTGAAAGATTACACCTAGGTTGTTCCGAACGGCGGTACATATTACCGACCAGCCATCAGCACCTATATTATTGGCAATGACCAGGGTGGCAAATAAAATTGCTACAAGGCCTATGGTTGTTCTAATCAGTTTAATAAATTTCATAATAATTCAAGGTTGTTAAGTCTCTTTAAAAAGGTACTAACACCCCAAGAGGGGGTATCGGAGTCTACGCTTACCTAAGTACCTTATAAATTTTTTCTAAAAAACAGGTAAGCGGAGCGAAGCGTAGACTCCGAGAAAACAATCTGTAAGGTACTAAAATGAAACAATTGTTATTATAACAGCATTTCATGTTGTCAATTTTTAACTAACTTTGCATTTAACCCTACTGTGGGGCTTTATTTAGTTCCACAGTATGACGGCGATGAGCCTAAACTGTAGAAATAAAGTAATCTATTCTGAAATACTTTTTAAATAACTCGCAGTCTTTGCTTGCCTGCTATTTTTGACACATAACGAGTTATAAGGCACTAAATAAACTGGATATCATCATAAAATTTTAATATATGTAAAAATTAGTTTCCAACTCAAGTCACTGGTAGTAGTCTTATGTACAATTTACTATAGGTGTAACGCAATAATTATTCCCGAATAGGAGTTTATTTTTCTATGGCTTTAATAGTTCAAAAATTTGGAGGTACCTCCGTCGCTACGCCGGACAAAATCAAGGCGGTTGCGGCCAGGGTGTTGCAACGTAAAAAACAGGGTAACCAGATGGTGGTTGTTTTGTCAGCTATGGCCGGTGAAACAAATCGTTTTACGGAAATGGCTCAACAAATTCAGGATTCGCCAGACGAGCGCGAAATGGATGTCCTGTTGGCCAGTGGTGAACAGGTGACGATTGCCTTGTTTGCTATGGCTATTAAGGCCGTAGGCGACGATGCTGTCTCTCTGTTGGGCGATCAGATTAAGATTGTCACCGATGGTTTACACACCAGGGCCAGGATTAAAACAATTGACACAACCCTGATTACTAATAATCTCAAAGAGGGGCGGGTAGTCGTCGTTGCCGGTTTCCAGGGAGTGACAGAGGATGATGATCTAACTACTTTAGGTCGTGGTGGATCTGATACAACGGCGGTGGCTTTGTCGGCGGCACTACGAGCCGATAAGTGTGAAATTTTTACGGATGTGGAAGGGGTCTATACTACGGATCCAAACATTTATGCTGCGGCTCGTAAAATTGACCGTATTACTTACGATGAGATGCTGGAATTGGCTAGTTTGGGAGCCAAAGTTTTAGACATTCGTTCAGTGGGCCTGGCTAAAAGATATAATGTCCCGCTTCATGTAAGATCTACTTTTACAGAGAGCGAGGGAACATGGGTTGTAGAGGAGAACAAAAAAATGGAATCAATGCTAGTTTCAGGATTGACTTATAGTAAGAACGAGGCGCGTATCACTATCAGTAAAATTCGTGATATCCCTGGTGTTGCCTCAAAAATTTTCACCCCAATCTCTGTGGCAGGGGTAGTCGTTGATATGATTATTCAGAATACGAGAGCAGGTGAGATGACCGACATGACTTTTACTGTGCCACGTAACGACTATAAAAAGGCCATTGAAATTATTGAAAATTTGGATCTTGGCAGTACCGAGCAGGTTTCTGGTTCCGACACTATTGCCAAAATTTCTATTGTTGGCGTGGGGATGCGTAATCACTCTGGAATTGCCACTACGATGTTTCGTGTTCTGGCGGAGGAGGGAATAAATATTCAAATGATCAGCACCTCGGAGATCAAGGTATCCTGTGTTATTGATGAAAAATACACGGAGTTGGCCATAAGGTCATTACATGATGCTTTTGAGTTGGGTAAAGAAAATTCGCTCATGGAAGAAGAATAGGTATGTAGTTGTTCGCTGAAACAAGGCTGAATATTGCGTTAAATTAGAGCTCAAGAACTGAAGGGGAATTATGTCCAGGCAAATAACCATATATGATACAACTCTGCGTGATGGTACTCAGGCAGAAAATTTTAACTTGTCAGTGGATGATAAAGTTAGAATCACCCTGAAACTGGATGAACTGGGTATTGATTTTATTGAAGGTGGCTGGCCGGGCTCTAATCCCTCCTCTGTGCAGTATTTTCAGGAAATACAAAACTATAAATTGAAGCATGCACAGGTTTCCGCTTTCGGCAGCACCCGTTTGTTTAGTAATCCAGTGGATAAGGATGCCAATCTCAAAGCCCTCCTTGATGCCAAGACACCGTGTATAACAATTTTTGGCAAGACCTGGGATGTTCATGTTGAGGTGGCTTTACGAATTTCAAATGACGAAAATCTGCTTATTATTGACGAATCCTTGCGCTATTTGAAGCCGTGCGTCGAGCATCTTTTTTATGATGCGGAACATTTCTTTGATGGCTTTAAAGCCAATAAAGACTACGCCTTAGCTACTATTGCCAAGGCTAATGCGGCAGGAGCTGATTGCCTGGTACTATGTGACACCAATGGCGGTACAATGCCCAATGAAATACAGGAGATAATGCGACAGGTTCGTGCATTTTTTGCCCACCGTGGCGAAGATACCAAACTAGGAATCCACGCCCATAATGACACTGAGACAGCGGTGGCTAATTCCTTAATTGCTGTAGCAGAGGGAGCGGATCAGGTGCAGGGTACGATTAACGGTTTTGGGGAAAGATGTGGCAATGCTAATTTAACCTCAATTATGCCGGGCCTAGCTCTTAAAATGGGCCTTGCCTTTACGGCGGCCAGCAATCTTGAATTATTGACGGAGGCCTCCCGTTTTATTAATGAATTGGCCAATCTACCCCATAATAAATATCAGCCTTATGTGGGCGTTTCGGCTTTTGCCCATAAGGGCGGGATTCATGTTTCGGCTGTGAAACGTAATCCTCTGACCTATGAGCATATTACGCCGGAGAAGGTTGGCAATACACGCCGTATTCTAATCTCAGACCAGTCTGGGCGCAGTAATATTTTGCATAAAGCAAAAAAAATTGGTCTTGATCTCGAAAGCTCCGATCCGGTGGTAACCGCTATTTTAAAACGCTTAAAAGATCTTGAGAACCAGGGGTTTCAATATGAGGGTGCCGAGGCATCATTTGAGCTCTTGATGCGCCGGGCGGTAGGGGAATTACCTGTTTTTTTTGAGTTGAAGGGGTTTAGGGTTCTTAACCATAAGGATATGGTGGATGGTGAAACTAAAGCTGAGGCCACTATTCAACTGGAAGTAGCTGGTGAAATGGTACATACGGCTGCCATGGGTGAGGGACCGGTAAACGCTTTGGATAATGCTCTGCGTAAGGCCCTTACCTGTTTCTACCCTCAGTTGAATGATATGTGGCTTAGTGATTACAAGGTACGGGTTTTGTCATCCGAACATGGCACTGGTTCGAGGGTGCGGGTGCTAATCGAATCCAGTGACCATAAATCACAGTGGGGAACAGTTGGTGTTTCGCACGATATTATCGAGGCCAGTTGGCAGGCCTTGGTGGATGCTATTTCGTACAAGCTTTTTATCGATAAAGTGAATAAAAAAGATGGCAAGCCCACGACGCCTGGCTGTTGACCAACGCATCATTGTCCTGCTCTTAATCGGCAGCCTGATATTAATTCGCCATCTGCCTCGGCATGCTACGACATCAATCCAGGCACCAGCTCCGCTATTTTGGCTTAGTACAACTACAGGAGGTGGCAATTTTTATGAGGCTGGAACTATTAAAAATGGTTGGGGTATTCTTTATAGTTTGCTCGGTATGAACCCACCGAATTTATCTAATATTTCCTGGCCGCCTCCAGACCTCTCCAGTTATCAAATCAATTCCTCTAAACTTCCAAGACAAACAGCTATACCCGCCGAGGTTACGCCATTTGTTTTTCTTCCTATTCCCATAAATACTGCATCGTTCAAACTTCTCACTATTATTCCTGGTGTTGGCAATACCCTGGCAACCGAAATTATTCATTATCGGCAAAAGAATGGCCCAATAAAGCCAGCTGATTTAGAAAAAATTCCTGGTATTGGCCCAAAAAAAAAGGAAATTATTGCTAAACGAGTGAGCTTCTAATGTTTCTACTTAATGCAAAAGGTGACAGAACTCCGTAAGGATGAACCTGGGTGTTGGCTCCTGTCCCTTCTATTCTCGGACAGCCTCCTGGGTTCGGTGTGCAAGTTTCCCCTTTTAGACAAAACATTGAAATTAACGTTCCCCAATAGATATTCTATTTTGGATGATTTGATTTTTTTCTGTAACCTTAACCAGTATGACCCATGTCAAAAACATCAATTGAAGATTATGGCCCTAAGATTGAAGTAAAAAAAAGGGGCACCATGCGCAGGCTTTTAGCCTTTGTTGGTCCCGCCTATCTGGTTAGTGTGGGCTACATGGATCCTGGGAATTGGGCCACAGATATTGAGGGTGGTGCCCGTTTTGGCTATATGCTAATTTGGGTACTATTAATGTCTAATATTATGGCCCTGCTCTTGCAAAACTTAAGTGCTCGTCTTGGCGTGGTCACCGGACTTGATCTTGCCCAAGGGTGTCGCCGAGAATACTCAAGATATCTAAACTTTTTTCTGTGGATTATGGCCGAAATTGCTATTGCCGCAACCGATCTGGCAGAAGTGTTGGGGACAATTGTGGGTCTTAATTTGCTTTTTGGTATGCCCTTATTGTGGGGCTGCGCTGTTACGGCCTGCGATACTTTTTTACTCCTTGCTCTCCAGCATCTTGGCATGCGAAAAATGGAGGCATTTATTGTTACCCTTGTCGCCACCATTGGCGGCTGCTTTTTAATTGAAGTTTATCTGGCGAACCCCGACTGGGGAAATGTGGCGGCAGGTTTCATTCCCCATATTAATTCGTCCGCACTCTATGTGGCTATAGGTATGATTGGTGCCACTGTTATGCCGCATAACTTATATTTACATTCGTCATTGGTACAATCCCGGAATGTTGCCAATACTGTCACCGGTAAAAAAGAGGCTTGTAAATTTAATCTTATAGACTCGGGAATTGCGTTAAATGCAGCATTTTTAGTGAATGCCGCTATTCTGATTATGGCGGCAGCGAATTTTCATAGTCGTGGAATTGTAGTGACGGAAATTCAGCAGGCCCA
>CAYTNB010000006.1:0-32114 GCA_964439085.1 uncultured Desulfobulbia bacterium
CCTATTCGTCGAAACAGCTGGAAAAAATTTTTGCCTATCTACATTCCGGCAAGAAGAACTTACCCCCGGACAAACGAGATTTTCGAGGTGCTGACTTGCGAGGTTTAGACCTAAGCGGCCTTAACCTCAATGGTGTAAATTTTGAGGGAGCCAATTTCAAAGGGGCTAATATGTCTGGTACCCGTCTCTTTAAGGCAAATTTATCCAAGGCATATCTTAAGAATGCCAATCTCAACAATGCGGACTTGACGGCGGCTAACTTGAGTAATACCGTCATGGAAAATATTACCGCCCAAAAAGCCGGTTTTGGTATGGCCATTCTAGATGGCGCAAAGCTCTTTGAGGCAAACCTTGAAGGAGCGACCCTGACCAAAGCGTCTTTGAGGGCTACAGATCTTCGTTGTGCCAATTTACACGGAGCCCGCATCAGGGAAGCCAGTTTGAAGGGAGCCGATTGTACCGGTACAAATTTTCGTGCCTGCGATCTGGCCAAAAGTAATCTTGCCAAAGCCATTTTTAATGACGCCGATTTCAGACAATGCAGACTACGGCTGGTAAGGGGGTTTGAAAGCGCCCAATGGATAGGGGTTGACATTCGTGATATAAACTTTGCCGGGGCCTACCAGATGCGGCGTTTTGTGATCGATCAGAATTATATTAAGGAATTTCGCAAAACAAGCAGATTGACATCTATTATATATTACATTTGGCTAATCACCAGTGACTGTGGTCGCAGCCTTCTTCTTTGGTGTTTCTGGATAACCGCTCTTACCATATTGTTTGCCTGGATATATCTCCAGACAGGAATAGACTTCCACGGCAACAGAACCTTTCTAGCGGCTCTGTATTACAGCGTTGTAACTCTCTCCACACTCGGTTACGGCGATATTTTGCCGATAACGACAGCCGCCCGGATTACCGCCATGATTGAGGTTATGGGCGGCTACCTGATGCTGGGCGGTCTGCTCTCTATATTCAATAATAAAATGGCCCGTCGGGGCGAATAATAAATGTTCTTCAATTTCTTCAAGCGTAAAAAGAAAGAAAATCCACGGGCTGAATTGAACAGGATTCTCGGTAAATATGAGATCCCAACTTTCCCCAATACCGTTATGACGGTATTGGAAATGCTCCGAGATCAGGATGTTTCACTTAATGCCATAGGGGAGCAGATGCTGCTAGACCCAGGCATGCACGTCAAAATACTACGAATGGTAAATTCCGCAGCTTTTGGCTTGGCAAGCAAGGTAAGCAATATAAAACATGCCGTAACCATAATCGGTAGAGCGAGATTGGAATCGGTGGTTTTGTCCTTTGCGGTTTCAGATAATATTTCAGTAAAGATGGAAAGCCTGCCAGAAAAGCTTTTCTGGATTGCCGCCGCCCGGCGCGCCTGCCTAGCCAAGCTCATCGCCCAAAAGACCAACCCGTCACTCGTAAGTGAATGCTTCACTGCCGGTCTCTTGCAAGACATGGCCATACCAGTCCTGGCCCAGGCACATCCCAAAATATATACCGGACTAATTCGCAAATG
This sequence comes from uncultured Desulfobulbia bacterium, assembly GCA_964439085.1. Classification (GTDB taxonomy): domain Bacteria; phylum Desulfobacterota; class Desulfobulbia; order Desulfobulbales; family VMSU01; genus JAADIV01. Next base: position 1,535 of record CAYTNB010000006.1, read on the forward strand.
GCATGCCTCTCCATCCACCAATTTGATCAATCTTGAGAGAGGTGCCTTCGGCTACGACCATGCCTCGGTCGGAGGGCTAATGGCGACCAGTTGGGGTCTCCCCGACTTTTTAGTTAATGCCATTGCCGGTCACCATGATGTTGGCTTTGCTTCCCCGGCTCCAATATCTATCAGGCTTACCTCTTTTATCCGCTATTATGAAGGACAGGAAAACACCATTTTCCTAACCAAAGCCATTGCCAAGGTCTTCAAAATCGAGATTGCCAAGGCAATTAGAATAGTCAAGCGTGCCTTTACTGAAGCGGAAGAATTTTCCACAGTTTTTTACACATAATTATAATCCAGAGCAAGACCAGTCAGCGGGCAGCAACCTGTTTTTTCACGGCTCTCCCAAGCACCACTTTTGACCATAACTCCCCCCACCCTAAACCAGTTTAGTCTCAATCTGAATTTTACAATTAAAACAAAGAAGCTTTTTTAGCATTTCCAAACTTTTTTATTGAGAAGATCAATAAAAGGTACTAAGCTACAGCGAATAAAGTACCACATTGTGGTAATGCTAGAAGGATATTGCATTTTATACGCATTGCATGGCTGCGACAAAGTTTCATATTTTATTTCATATCACCAACATGTTACTTAACCAACACAACATCGGTTTGGCTCGGAGCCTCCAAGCTCGTTTACCTGATCATATGCGGGGGGAGGGAATGCATCATTAACAATTACACGTAAGGATCATATTCAATATTTTCTCATTTAATTGTTTTGCAATCAGGTGATAAGTGAAAAAGCATATACCAAATATACTTCTTCTGGTCGTTGTTTTGGCCGGAATATTTGTTGTTAGTTTGTGTATCCACAAATATGGCATCGGAATGTTTTTCAATATGGCCGGCATTGTTTTTCTGATCCTGGGCATTGTCATTTTTATCTTCTTTCTAAGTATTGACCCTGGTTATGGCTGGACCAAATCAATTGATCTTAACAAAAATTATATACTGATATTTATCTCAATTGCCGTTTGTGTGACAGGAGTTGTGCTGATCGTCACAGGACAATATATGAACGAACTGCATGAACAGGCCATAAACGAAAGAAATAGGTGTCAGCAGATGATCGCCGGTAATGCCGAGGGACTTCTGAAAAAAGAATTGTACAGTTTACGAGACCAGGAGAACCGTCCCCCTTTAAGAACCTACCTTTTTCAAGAAAAAAGAAACAGGGGTAATTACAAGATTATTGCTACGTTTAACTCGACGAGCACCGGACAACGTGTAAGAAGCATTAGAATATCTTCAGGATCAGTTCCTCAGCAAATTAGCATAAATACGGAAGATTCTGTATGTCCAGGGGTGTTTGAAGAAAATATTAGCATTGGTTTTGATGGTCACAATAAACAAAATGAACAGGTTCAGTTTGACCTTTTAGCCTTGATCTCCGACAAAACGTCTACAGAAACGGACAAGGACGGGCAGATAAAAAATGTTAAATTTTCCCTGAGAAATAAACCACACAGGGAACATGAGTCCAATATGAAAGCCAATCAAAGAGCCAAAAATATTGTCCTGAAATAGATTAGACTGGTCTTCTGCGGGTACATCTTCCGCTGATATGCGAAGGACAGGCATGAGCGTTTCAGCCAAACAAAAGTGGCTGGGCCATCATGGCTCTGAGTGGCCTTTGAGATTTTCGTACTCAAGCCAAATATTTACGTAACTATCTTGTCACGAATTGACTGAACGTATTTTTCGTATGACTCTTCCGATTCGGAAAATTTTTTATAGGCATCGAACATATACATGGGCTGAAGGGATGTTTTTTCAAGCCAATCGCTATTGGAACCTGTGCTACCCTTGGTCATCATCTCAATGGTGTCGTTATCAAGTTTAGCCAAGATACCAAGTCGGTACAGGATTCGTTCCGGTAGGTACTGAATAAGATTTGTGAAGAACTGGCCTATGAAGAGTGGAACTCGTAAGAAGATAGCATGCTTAACACCAAGTGCTTCACTAACCTTGACAAATACCTGCTTCCAGGTCAACACCTCTGGCCCCGTTGCAAGCAGGATAGAACAGACGGCATTGAAGGGATTTTGTATCAACCGGACCACCCCGATGGCCAATTCACGACAATGAATGGGCTGGATTTCGGTACTACCGATATAGGCAAGGATCGGTAACCGGACCATCTGCCCTAAGAGCAGATGGCCACGACTAGGCTCATAAACGATGTTGGGGCGTACGATAGTGAAGTTCAGTCCTGTTGTTTCAAGCAACGACTCTTCCAAGAGCCTTTTGGATTTGGGATATCGGTATGCGTCACAGTCGGGCCAGTCCACACCAGTAGTTGAAATCTGGATTACGGAGACATTTTGAGGTCGTCGATTTGCTTCAATATTCTCCTGACAGTAAAACGTAACCGCTTCAAACAGAGCAAGAGGAGAATTTACATTGACATTTTCAAGTGACTGGCCACCAAAGGCATTAGCGATGCCCACATTATTCACAACTCCATCTACTTTGTATTTTCTGAGCCGATCCAGCCATGTGTTAGGGTTAAGATCCTCATTCATGTTAATCTGTAGAAACTCAACATGAGGAAAGTCGAGTTGCTTAGAAGCACTTTCCAGATTCCTGACTCCGCAGATAACATGATAGCCGGCGCGAGAAAATTCATCGACAAGTGCCGGGCCAACAAAACCTGTTGCACCAACTACAAGAATTCTTTTTCTGGGTTCTTCATTCATTCTAGCGCCTTTTTGTTACATAAAAGAATATTCAAAAAAATAATTTCTCGATTCTTAACAGTGGATCAACATCCATTGCTAATTATTTTTTATATCTAGGCTCAGCCTATTCAAATAAGGCAGGGACATGAAAGGAACTCTTTGCAGGTATTCTCGATATGCTTTACCGAAACGCCCCAGCATCTCTTTCTCTTCGATAAATTTAATATAAACAGTACCAAGTGCCAAGCCGAAAAACATACACAGTATACCGATGATAAGTGAACCAAACCAAATACCCAAGGCCAGGAAGTAAATGTTTGAGCCAAGTTCAATAGGATTACGACACCATTTGTACGGGCCAGTTGTAACTAGCCGATGTGTCGGAGTAATTGGCGCCGGTGTACCTCCACCTCGTGCCCACAGCTCAAAAAGTGCCCATGACATAAGGACTACCGCTATGACAGCCGATCCGGCCATAATAACGAGCTCAACAGAATGAGAACATGACAGTGGAATATATTTGCCCAGATAACGGGATATTTGCAAGATGACAAATGGCTCTAAAATCAAAAAAATGACAAAACCAGGTACCATTGAAAGTACTTTGTGCCAGGCCGAAAACTTCTTGTTGGTAAATCGAAGATAAAAAGCAATAACACTTTTCATAAAAACACGCTTTAAGTTTGAGAAATATGCGTCAGGCATCTGCGGATATGCTTAACAAAATATGCATAGCATAACAACTTCTTACTTTTTTTACGATTCATATAATGCGGAGCAATGGTTGTCCACATCAAACACATACTAAAATATATAAGCAAGTCACTCCTATACCATAAATGCGTAACGGTAAATTCGGCCATGGTGCATTGTGCATCGGCATTTCAGTAGTGGGGAAAAATAATCCCCCAAATAACCCAAAGGAGAACTACGTATGGAAAACATTAGAAAGGTCAGCCTTTTTTTGGCACTTTTCGTGTTCCTCGCACTGAGGGCAGGGCCTTCAACCGTCTATGGAAACGACAAAACACCGAAATTCACTCTCACTCCACCTCCTTTTTCTGAAGGTATATTCCCCTGCTCGGATTGCCATGCCGACATGGAGGTAAATCAAAATAGGCGTAAACTCACAGAAGAACATACTGAAATTTCAGAATCATTTAATCATGCCAGCGACCAACAATGGTGCCTTAACTGTCACAACCCCGGTGATCGCGACAAGTTGCGACTCGCAAGCGGCAGGCTGATATCCTTTGCTGAATCCGAAGTGTTATGTGGACAGTGTCATGGCACCATTTACCGGGACTGGAAAGTTGGCGTACACGGCAAACGGACAGGTGAGTGGAACGGCAAGAAGCTTTACCGCCTCTGCGTGAATTGCCACAACCCGCATACGCCAAGATTCAAAAAAATAACTCCGCTCCCTCCTCCAATACAACCGGGTGAAATACAATATCGGCGGCTGACAAAAGAGCAAATCCCAAGAAATCCTATTGGTGACTTAAAATAACGGTGGATCATGACTAAAAAAAATAATAGATTAACTCGTCGTAATTTTCTCCGGAGTGCTGTTGCCGGCACAGCCGCACTAGCCATTCCGGTTGGCACTTCAGATGCTTCCGTGTGGGAAGCCTTTTTCCAAAAACATTTCAAAGAAATGAATGAAGACGATAAAGCAAGAGTCATAGAACGGCTCGAGAAGGATTACAAAAAAAAATACAATAAAGATGTTAAGGTTAAAACAACCGATGCCCTACCAGGGGTTAAGTTCGGTTATGGACTAGACCTGTCTCGCTGCATTGGCTGTCGCCGATGCGTCTATGCCTGCGTCAGAGAAAACAACCAGTCTCGTGATCCGCAGATCCATTGGATAAGTGTTCTTAAGTTTAAACAGGGAGAAAAATTTGTCAGCGATCTGGAGGAGGCCGACAAGTATTATTCCCCGGAAAAGGTTCCCGAAGACGGATACTTCTACATGCCCGTCCAGTGCCAGCAATGCGAGAACCCTCCCTGCGTCAAAGTATGCCCAACCAAGGCCACCTGGAAAGAGCCGGACGGTATCGTTGTCGTTGATTACAATTGGTGCATCGGCTGCCGTTTCTGCATGGCGGCATGTCCCTATGGAGCACGCCACTTCAACTGGGGCAAACCAAGGATACGGGACGAAGAGGTTAACCCCAATACACATTATCTTGGTAACCGGCCCCGGTACAAAGGGGTTGTGGAGAAATGCACATTCTGCATACAGAGGACCAGGGAGGGGAAATATCCAGCTTGCGTTGAGATCTGCCCGGTCGGCGCCCGTAAATTTGGCAATCTGCTGGACCCGGAAAGCGAAATCCGCTATTGCATTGAAAACAAACGTGTTTTTCGCCTTAAAGAGGAGCTCAACACCTCGCCTAAATTCTATTATTTCTTTGCCACCTAATCCGACCGTGGAGGGCCTCAAATATGTTTCAATTACTTAAAGATTTTATCGCATGCGTTTCCCAAGTGACCAAGGGTAACAAGTATTACTTTGCCTGGGTCGGTTTCCTTGGCATCCTGGTATGTTTCGGCGCTTTCTCCTATATCAAGCAGCTCAACGATGGCCTGATCGTCACGTCCATGCGGGATCAGGTTTCCTGGGGATTTTATATTTCAAACTTCACATTCCTGGTCGGTGTTGCGGCAGCGGCAGTCCTACTGGTTGTTCCTGCCTATGTCTATAACTTCAAACCGATCAAGGAGATCGTTCTCTTCGGTGAACTTCTTGCTATTGCGGCCATCATCATGTGTATCCTTTTCGTTGTCATTGACATGGGTAGAATAGATCGACTGTGGCACGTACTTCCCTTCATAGGCAACATGAACTTCCCCTCTTCACTGTTGGCATGGGATATTATTGTGCTGAACGGGTACTTGCTCATCAATCTGACCGTCTCATTCTATGCTCTCTACATGATGGCACACAACAAAGAGTACAGCCTACAGATAATTTACCCGCTCATAATTTTATCAATACCTTGGGCGGTAAGCATCCACACCGTAACAGCCTTTTTATACAATGGCCTGTCCTCCAGGCCCTTTTGGAACGCCTCAATCCTGGCACCGCGTTTTCTTGCATCTGCGTTTTGTTCCGGCCCGGCACTTATGATTATAATTTTTCAAATAATCAGAAAGGTGTCAACAATTGAGATTGGCAATAAGGCTATTTTTAAAATAGCTGAATTGGTTGCATACGCAATGGGCATCAACCTGTTTCTGCTGGCAGCTGAATTTTTCAAGGAATTTTACTCAGGAAGTATCCATCTGGCACCCATGGAGTATCTTTATTTCGGCCTCCATGGTCACGACAATCTGGTTCCCTGGATGTGGACTGCTATGGCCTTTAACATCACGGCCTTCTTTCTCTTTCTGCGGCCGCAGACCAGGGAGAACCTGTTCACCTTGAATCTCGCCTGCGTCCTAATCATCATCGGAGTGTATATTGAGAAGGGCATGGGTCTCATTATTCCAGGTTTTATCCCCGGAACCCTTGGGGAAATCTACGAATATAGCCCGACGTTTATTGAGAAATCGATCACGATCGGTGTATGGGCCTTTGGGGCGTTGATCTATACCATGCTCCTCAAGATCGCCATCCCGGTCTATACCGGAAAGCTGCGCTTCTATAAACAGGAACCTGCCACCGATGCGGCAGAGCAACTGGCAACATGATACTGTTACTCTTATGTTGACCAGCGTGGAAGTTTGGCCCCATCCAGCGGCAGGACAAGAAACCATTTTGTTTCAGGCATTGCAACGTGCTTCTCCCGAAATGCCTGTTACCAGAGGTTTTGTCAACCTTACAATAGTTATCGTTATGTTTAAGGGTGGTAACATTGGAAGCTGAAGGGGGCAAATTTCAACGCTGGTCGTAACTTGTATCAATATCGTCGCCTTAATATTAACCGATCTAATGGAGAGGTCGAGATGTTCCAGCTGTTCACAGAAATGAGCAGTGCGGCACAACAATGCAGCACTCCCCTTTTCCCGGTATGTCGAGGCAACTATGCGTTTTTTGTTTTGATCTGCCGCACAGATATATTCTGTCCTGTTTTTTGATAATAAACGGCAATGGGGTACGCACAACCTATGCACACTTTATGGCATAGGTGAAATTCCCAGTGACAGTTCAATGCGGTCAATATTGATGCACTCGCCGCAGACCTATTGACTTTTTTTTTACTTCAGTTTATTTTGTCATTGTTTTTCAGATGCTCATAATAGAGCTTAATAGGGAACCCGGTGTAAATCCGGGACGGGCCCGCCGCTGTGACTGGGGACGAACGTTGCACCAATGTCACTGTCTGAGTACTCAGATGGGAAGACGCAACAAGTAGTATGATCCAGAAGTCAGAAGACCTGTCTGAAAAGTCATGATGAGTTGTACCTGATGGCGCCTGTTTACTCCAGGCGTACCAGGACGGCGCACATGTAAAACTATCCTCGTGGACAGCAGTGTGTTCTTTATCGCACTGTGAAGGATAGCAGCGATCTATGTATTCGTGGAAAATCAGGGACTCCCCGAATCGATTTCATTATCGGTTCGGGGATTTTTTTGCTTTTTTGCAGACGTCTCCGGCCTTGAATCTAGGTAACTAAAAGGAGATGTAGCAATGAGAAAGAAAATCAGCCTAATTGTGGCACTGTGTGCCACAACCCTTCCCAACTCCGCTCTATCCGCCTCAAAGGCGGAGCAGACAGGCGCCGAAGCACTCATGCCGGAGGTAGTTGTCACTGCCACTCGAAGCACGGAAAACATCAAAGATATTCCTGCCAAAGTCGAGGTTATAAGCAGGCAGACCATTGAGCAGACTACCGGCGAAACCGTAACCGAACAACTTAAGAAAAACGCCTCCATCGGGGTCATTGAATATCCAGGCGCCCTGGCCGGTATCGGCATCCGCGGATTTCGTCCGGAATTCTCCGGCATCACCAAACACTCTCTGATCCTCATCAATGGCCGCCCCGCCGGCGCCACCAACCTTGCCACCATTTTAACCGAAAATACGGAACGGATAGAAGTTCTGAAAGGCCCGGCCTCGTCCCTCTATGGCGGAGAAGCCATGGGCGGTGTTATCAATATCATTACCAAAAAGGACACCGGCCCGTTAACCGGTATGGTTGAGGCCGGTATCGGCTCCTTTGCAACAAATTACCAGAAAGCGGCCCTTGGCGGCGCACTGGCAGATAAATTCGATTTTGACTTTTCCGCCGGACGTTACGAGCAGGCGGATAATCTTAAAATGGGGAACGGCGAAGAGCGGGCCCATACCAGTTACAAAACGCAAAACGGCAGCCTGAGATTAGGCACCGAACTGGCAAACAACTGGCGGGTTGATTTTAGCAGTGATCTCTACCAGGGGCGTGATATTGAAGCACCTGGCGATACATTCAACGGTGACGAGACGTCTGGTTCTAAAAATATCGACCGTTACGGGCTGGATTTCTCCATAGGCGGGAAGTTGGGCGAAAACAACCGGGTTTCCGTCACCACCTACCAGACAAATGAAACTGCTGAGAACTACAAAAATTATACGGGCTGGGGCACCTATACCCAGGTAACCCCATACAGAAGTTATGATTCAGATACGGATTGGCAGGGTATTCAGTTAAAGGATGAATACAGTTGGAATGGGCACAGGTTTATCACCGGTATTGACTACCAAAACATCGACAAAGAGACCCGCAGTTACAACCAGGACGGCACTCGTAAAGCGCCCTGGTCCCCCGACGAGGGCCGTGAGAACTGGGCTGGCTATCTGGAAACAATCTGGCAGCTCATGGACAAGCATCTTACCGCTACGGTGGGCGGCCGCTACGATACATTTGACGTAGAGACAAAGGCCACCCCGTTCAAAACGGACTTCACGCCGAACTCCGAGAGTTTTTCAACATTCAGTCCCAGAACCGGACTTAACTACCTGTTTGACCAGGGTGTAAGACTGCACGGCACCATCGGTAAAGCCTTTGTGCCGCCTACCGCCACTCAACTGGCAGGATATTCTGAAAGCGTGGTTGGCGGTGTAACCATGGTCACCAAGGGTAACGCAAACCTTGACCCGGAATCTTCCGTAACTTATGACATCGGAGCAGGCTATGACCATGCCGCATCAGGAATTTCCCTCGATTTGACCTATTTCCACACCAGAGTCGATGACAAAATCACTCAGGTCACTTCAGGAACCATAACCACCTACGAAAACAGCCTTAACGCCAAGATGGAGGGGCTGGAGACCATGCTTTCCTTAGATATCGGTGCGCCGCTGAACTGGGATCGCGCTCTCACCCTCTTTGTCAACTCAACTAATATGTTCAGGGCGGAGGAAGAGCAAAGTGACGGCACCATGAAGGATATCCAAAATGTTGCCAAATACACTGTCAATTTTGGCCTTCAATATGATGACGGCTCTGTGGACGGCAAACTTAATTTCAGAACCCAGGGCCGCATGAAGGACACTGATTGGAATGCGGCAGGCTATCCCGTGATTGAATATCCCAGTTTCACGGTGGTAGACCTCGTTACGAACTATCGGTTCATGGAACATCACCGGGTGACACTCAAGGTTGATAACCTGCTTGACCACGATTATTACGAGAAAAAAGGCTACCCCAAACCAGGCCGCGGGGTCTTTGTCAGCTATGCTTATGAGTTTTAGCTGATGGAATTAAAATCACTTATTATAGGCCTTGCCCTTTCCGTTGGCATTTTTGCGGTAAAGAGCGGGGCCGGCTTGTCTTTTCTGCTCCAGAAAGCGACACTCCAGCGACAAAAATTTGTCGCTGGAACCGGCTATATTATCGGCTACGGCCTTGTTTTCGCTCTGGCGTGGTTTATTGTCAGTCATCTTGACTTCACCGCCAAACTGGATCGGCCGATGCTTTTTTTCAAAAACGGCATGACCCTTCATTTTACGCTGGCGCTCCTGCTCATGGGGTGGGGGCTTACTCTGCTACGCCAAAACAGGCACAGCCATGGTTGGTTGCTGAAGATGCGAGAAGTTCCCCGTTTCAATCCAGCAATTTGCCAAATCACCATAACCAAACGGGCCGCCAATGGCGACATGCAGATAATCACCAAGAAAGGCCGGAAAATCGTAGCTATTGCCCCGGTGGTTAAATATCTAAAAACAAGGGCAAGGGACGCCGACTGGGCACTGCCTATCAGCTTGAAGACAGCTCCATGATTTATGTGCCGGAGCAAAACAATGAGAAATGATGATGAAAGAAAAATACAATAAAATCGCTGCCCTGATAATTATGCTTTTCCTACTGCACCCAGGCGTCCTGTCCGCCGGACAAATTTCTGTAACATTCAGGGATTCAAGCGCCAACGAAATATCCTTTAAAAAACAGCCCCGCCGGGCCGTTTCCCTGGTTCCATCGATTACCGAGATTATTCTGCGGCTTGGGGCCGCCGATGCGCTGCTTGGAATTACCCACCACACCGTGCTTCCTGCGGAGTCGGCCGGTAAGACCATTGTCGGCGGCTTTCTGCATCCTGATCTGGATCGGGTGGCGGCTCTCAAACCGGATGTTATCTTCTATTCCGCCCCGCAACAGGATGTTGTCCGGCGGTTCAAGGGACAGGTGACCCTGGTCAACCTGACCCCGCAAACCATTGCCGAATCATTGGAGCATATCAAGCTCATTGGCCGTATTTTCGGAAAAGAGATCAGGGCTGAGCAGATAATCGCCAAGGAGAAACGCAGACTGCAGGTTATCAGCCGGAAAATTGCCGCCATACCAAAGTCAAAACGCCAAAGGGTTATGCGAATCATGGGCCGCAAAGAGGTTATGACTCCCGGCGATGACTCATTTCAAAATGAATACATCAGGGCGGCAGGCGGCATTGCCCCGTATTTTGGCAAAAACGGCAATTTTATTCCAGTAACCCTGGCTCAGTGGCAGAGCTTTAATCCCCAGGCCGTTTACGGCTGTGGAAGCGACCGGGCCGAATTAGAGATTCTTGATCGTCCCGGCTGGCGGGATGTCGAGGCGGTTCGCAATAACAAAATTTTCTTTTTCCCCTGCGACCTCACCTGTCGGGCCGCCACCCATACCGGTTATTTTGTTTCCTGGCTTGCCGCCCGAATCAATGCCGACAGTTTCGGACAGAAAGAAAACTTTGTTCTCCCTGAAAAGGTGGTGGGACATAAGTCCGTGCAGGTCAACCTTGATTATGTAAAAAGCGCCGAGATTATTGAAAGCGACATTAAGGATTTTCGCAACAAGACCCTGACCCTGCAATTCACCCGACCGATGACGGTGGTTTCCACCCTGGAGGGGCAGCGGCAGAACATCACCACCGTCGCCAACCATTATTTTCCGCCGCCATCATGGGGGCTTGGCCACGAACAGGGGTTGAGCCCCCTGCGCTCCCAGACCATGGCGGTTCTTGGCTTTCAACCCCAGAAGACCGCAATGCTCTTTACCGGTGCCGACATGGACAATCTGGCAATTGTCAAAAAGTCATTTAAAGCCATGGAAGTCACGGCACTGGTGACAGCTGGAGTTATGGGCAATGCGGTGCGGATGAGCGCCGATACAGGTTCTTTTTACGAGCCGAACACTCCTGATAAAAAAAAGAAACCGGGTACGATCAATATAATTCTACTCAGTAATATGAAACTAAGCCCCAGAGCCATGACCAGGGCGGTTATTTCAGCCACCGAGGCGAAATCAGCCGCCCTGCAGGATATGGACATTCGCTCAAGTTACTCCAGCCTCCGCAACCAAGCCACCGGCACCGGCACTGACAATATAATTGTTGTGCAGGGTACGGGGGAGTCCATTGATTCCACCGGCGGTCACTCAAAAATGGGGGAGCTCATGGCCAGGGCGGTCTATGATGGCGTACGAAAAGCCATCCATCTGCAAAATGGCATCGTTCTCAAGAGATCAGTTTTTCAGCGTCTCAAGGAACGAAAGATAAACCTTTACAGGTTATCGCGCCAGCTCAGACCGCAGGATGCCGCATCTTTGCAAACCGAGGTGGAAAGACTGTTATTACAGGATAAATACGCCAATTTTCTAAAGGCCGTTATGGCGGTCAGTGATGATTACGAGAAGGGGCTGATTGGAGAGAGCACAGGCATAGATCCCTGGTGTGGTGTCATAAGTGCCGAAATTGCCGGTCGCAAGGTCATTGCCGCAGATCTTTTCAAAGATTTGCCCCCAGTACTGGCCAAAGGACTTGGCGCCATTTTTAACGGCGCTCAGCAAAGACTGAGGGCTGACTGATGTTTTGTGCCCTGATTCTCCTATGCCTGGCCAGTCTGACAGTGAGCGAGCTGCCAGCTGCTCTTAATGAATCAACCATCCTTTACCTGATGGGCATCAGGCCGAAATGGTCAAGTCACTTTTTTGATGGCGTAGTAAAAAGTACCCAGAAGGGGCATAGCAATCCGATCTACTGCGTTGTAGCAATTTTTTAGGTGCGAGGCATACCACATGTATGGCCTCGCACCTAAAAAATCACTACGCCTCGGAGTCTCACTCCGTTCGCTTACCTGTATATCAAACTTTGTGCTTAGCGATCCCGAGACTTTTCGCGAGTGCATCAAATAAGTTTGCCTGGGCTATAAATCACCCATAATAATCGACAATGCTATTTACCAGATTGCTAATAGTGTAAGTATCTGGCTGCACGTTAACTTTTAGACCATTTTTGACTGCTGTTTTACTGGTTATTGGTCCTATTGAGGCTACATCCACCCCGGCAAGTAGTTTATTCTGTTCGTCCTGATTTGCTGCGTTCAACATAAACATAAAATTACTAACCGTGGATGAGCTGGTAAAAGTGACCATATCCACTTGTTCATCACCCAATAAACTTAGCAGCTCATCCTCCCTAACCTGTGGACGAACGTTTTGATAGGCTGTTACTATATCCACTTCTCCACCAGCCTCCACAAGTTTAGCGGGCAACGATTCCCCTGCTTTTTTAGCTCTGGGTAGTAGAAATTTCTTACCATTAGCTTCGTTATTTTTGACCAACACTGCCGCCAAGCCACTGCCGGTAAATTCACTCTCTGGCAATAAATCAGCCTGCAAACCGTATTTACGCAATTCCAGATCAGTGGCACTGCCAACAGCCGCAATTTTTATGCCATTTAGACAGCGTGAGTCAAGACCAAGGTCAAACAACCTGCCAAAGAAATATTTTATAGCATTAATGCTCGTAAATAATAACCAATCATAAATTGACAAACTCGCAACTGCATCATCTAACTCCTGCCATGAATCTGGTGGTTCCAGAGCAATAGTGGCAAATTCCAGACAATCAGCCCCTAACTCCTCCAGACGCTCGACTAGTTCGCTGGCCTGCTCTCTGGTTCTGGTGACCAAAATTCTTTTACCAAGAAGGGGGCGATGTTCAAACCAATTCATGGTATCACGTAATTTTACAACCTCACCGACCACAATAACGGCAGGCGGCTTAATTCCGTCTGCGTGTGCAATATCGGCCATGGTTTCCAATGTACCAACCACCGTGTGATGAGCAGGGGTTGAAGCCCAGCGAATTACCGCCACCGGGGTCTTAGGATCACGGCCATAACGAATCAATCGCTCCATGATGGTGGAAAGATTTTTGATTCCCATATAAAAAACCAGGGTGCCAACCCCTGTGGCTAATTTTTCCCAATCTATATTACTACCCTTCTTGGTTGGATCCTCATGGCCGGTAACAAATGCCACTGTAGCGGTATATTTACGATGCGTAATGGGAATACCTGCATAAGTAGCAGCGGCGCTGGCCGCCGTGACCCCTGGCACAACCTCAAATTTAATACCGTTCCTGACTAATTCCTCAATCTCTTCACCACCCCTCCCAAAAATAAAGGGGTCGCCACCCTTCAACCGGACTACGTTTTTACCTGCCATAGCCCAATCAATAATCATTTTGTTGATTTCTTCCTGGGTGTGAGCATGGCATTTACCGCCACGTTTTCCAACATACAGAAGCTCAGCCTCGGACGGCACAAGTTTCAAAAATTTTTTATTGGCAAGATAATCATAAATTACCACCTCAGCCCTTTCCAATAGAGAGCGGCCTTTTACCGTTATCAAACCTGGGTCGCCAGGTCCTGCACCTACCAGATAAACCTTACCATGCTCATTTTGTTTCACAGTTTTTTCCTTATAAAGAATACAAAGAGGCCGAATCCACAATAAGAATTCGGCCTCTTGCTATACCCCCATTCAGGGACTTAATTAGTCCCCTCGTAGAGGGGATAAGTGCCTTAACTTTAACACGAATATCCGCTATAAAAAACAGCGCCATACTTCCTGTTTTTTATGGCGCACCAACACGAGGAGGATATCCAAGAATAGAGGCCGTAGCGAAAAGTTAGAAAATTGAGACCAGTTTTTCGATCATTTTCGGGGCAATAGCAGTGCTATTAGACGAAAATGGGCCAATTATCAATTACTTATTTAGCAGCCAACTCTTGACCATACACCTCTTCAAGTATAGCCTTAGCGCCCATATCTAATAATTCTTGAGCCAGATTACGGCCAACAGTCTCGGCGTCTTTAGCCAGTCCTGTTTCGGTCTTTTTTAATACCTCTTTACCATCAACCGAGGCTACGAGGCCAGTTAAAGTAATATTATCACCATCGACTTTACAATGTCCAGCAATGGGCACCTGACAACCACCTTCAAGGGTCAGCAAAAAGGCCCGTTCAGCAGTAACCGCCACAAAGGTATCACGGTGAGCCAAAAAATTCAGGCTGTCCAGAAGTTCCTTATCATCAGAACGCAGTTCAATACCCACAGCCCCCTGCCCAACAGCTGGCAACATCTCGGAAGGATCAAATAATGCGGATATTCTATCAGATAAATTAAGCCGATTCAAGCCAGCAGCCGCCAAAATAATGGCATCGTATCGTCCCTCATCCAATTTCCGTAGCCGTGTATCAAGATTGCCACGTAAATCCTCAATCACCAAATCAGATCGTAGGATAGCCAACTGAGCCCGACGACGCAGACTGCTCGTACCAATTTTTGCGCCCTGTGGCAAGTCAGCCAACTTTTTATACCTATTTGAGACAAAAGCATCCCTGGGGTTCTCACGTTTAGTAACAACCCCTAAGTGCAAGCCTTCCGGAAGTTCAGCGGGCACATCTTTCATGGAATGGACAGCCATATCGGCTTCCCCACTCAGCATAGCCTCCTCAAGCTCTTTAACAAAAAGTCCTTTACCTCCCACCTTCGCCAGAGGGACATCAAGAATCTTGTCTCCCTTGGTGAGTATCTTGTTCAATTCAACCGTAGTTTCAGGATATTCAGCCTCTATCAGAGCCTTAATACCATTACTCTGCGCCAGAGCCAAAAGGCTTTTTCGAGTACCTATTCTAATCAATTTTGGCATAAATAAGATTCCTTTTATATAAAAGACTAAGCGACCATTTAAATTATATTATTTATTAACTAACACCCAACGAGGGGGTATACTAATACTTCTCAGCAGAAGTTTGCGATTTTATTTCATCAAGGAGAGCAGCGACCAATAGTGGAATCATCAGTTCATGATGTCCAGTAATTGCATACCCTTTGCCGCCGCCAGCCGTGGGCCGATTCACCACGTTAGTCATGGGTCGATACTGACGAAGAAAATCGAAATTTGCCGTGGTAAATGATTCAACCACATGCCCCAAATTACGAACAACCGTAAGAGCCTTTAAAAATACCTCAGGCAATAATACGGCAGAGCCAATATTCAGATAAGCGCCGCCCTCAAGGTCTGCTACCATACCACAAAACAAGCGAAAATCAAGATGCGATGCCTTGCCGGTAGCGGCACCGCTGCATGAAGGATGGATGTGAACAATGTCCGTACCAATGGCCACATGCACAGTAACTGGGATATTCAAGCGACGGGCACTGGCAAGCAAACTTTGATCATTATATGGAAATTTTTGGGCCAAAAGAGCATCACCTACAGCGCCCCCCAAGCCCTTACCAAGCTCTGCGCCATCCACAATTGCCTGGTTGATAAATTCGCCGGTTTCCCTGGCCGCGCCAAAGGCCCCGCTACCTAGCACCTGCCCCACGTCCTCTGATGTCCGGCCCGCCATGGCAATTTCCGAGTCATGGACTACCCCTGCGCCATTCAAGGCCAATCCGGTAAGAACCCCCCTTTCCATAAGATCAATAAGAATGGGATTTAGACCAACCTTAATCACATGCGCCCCCATGCCAATGATTATAGGACATTCATGCAGATAAGAAGAGGCTAAACGTTGCACCAGTTCTGGAAAATCAACCCCAAGCAACTGTTTGGGCAACGATGACAATAACTGGCGCACGGTTTGACCACTTTTTTGTGGTTTGGCGAACTCGGCTACAGTTACCTTACTGTGACGATCATAAATCGAGTAGGTATTAAGACCACTCAGGTCAATAGGTTTGTATTCTTTCAAGAGTACTCTCCGAACATCTCTTCATCCACCAATTGGCATAATATATGTTCAACCCAGAGATGCGTTTCCTGAATGTGGGGAGTAAATGTAGTAGGAACATTTAAGGAATAGTCGACCATTGCCGCAAGTTTGCCACCATTACCGCCGGTGAGGGCCACAGTCTTTAGCCCCATTTCCCTTGCCTGCTCAATGGCCTTAATAATATTGGGGGAGTTTCCACTGGTGGATATTCCCAGTGCCAAGTCCCCACTCTTAGCTAAGGCTACAATTTGCTTAACAAAAATATCATCAAATGAAAAATCGTTACCGACACTTGTTATAATAGAGGTGTCCGTAGTCAGGGCGAGAGCAGCCAGGGGAGGACGATCGATCAGAAACCGATTAACAAATTCAGCTGCCATGTGCTGGGCGTCGGCGGCACTGCCTCCATTTCCAAAAATTATAAGTTTATTACCATTAAGCAGCACCTCGATTATAGCGATGACCAAACGACAAATTTCATTCTTGTTGACTCTACAGAAATCTTCTTTGGACTGGTTGGATCCTTTAAGACCATCAACTATTCGTTTTTCCATTGTTAGTTCAATTAGTGAGAGAATATTTCTTTGGTATTTTATTGTCATAATTGTAACTTGGTTCAGTGCCTTTGGCACTCGTTTTGCCTCAAAAAAAACGAGAAATTTAAAAAATCCATGTGGATGAAAAACTTGCGCCTACTGTTCAAGCCCTTATCCTAAATAAACACCCCACGAGGGAGTATAAAATACTGCTTTTTTTGTTTTCCCTAGTGCCTTGATCTCGGACAGAGATTCTCATTTTTGGGCAGGCAGCAGTCGTTTTGAAGACATATGCGCATACTGGCTTGTACACCCGTTCGTAAGCGAAATGTAAGAGTTATAATATTCTTTTTTTCTTTGTCAATAGTATGTATTTTTCTACAATACAAATTTATTTTGCATTCCCGCCATTATTTTTGCTACACTGGATGTAGAATTTGCCACTAATAGACCACTTGTGCAAAAACAAAAATTGGTATATTAACGATGAAACAATAATGTATATAGTGAATTGGAGAAAGTAATGCAGGAAACAGACTACCTGAAAAATAATGAAAAAGTCCTAAGAATTTTAAAAGATGCCGATAAATTCAGTCCATTTTCTACTGAAGACATTGTTTCCTTTTTGGACAACGGCAAATTGCTTGAATATGATAAAAATGAAGAAATTTTAAATGAGAGCAAAAAAGAGTTCTTTGTCTATTTTATCATGTCCGGCGGCGTTAAAATTGTCAGAGACGGCAAAGAGTTAAAAACGCTTAGGCGCACCGGTGAGATTTTCGGGGATATAAGCCATATTGAGCCATCGTCCCAACCGGTTACCGTAACCGCCCTCAAAAAAACTTTGGTTCTGCGCCTTGACAGTTCTAAAGCCGACCAGAACATCAACGCCAAAGATTTAGCCCTGGGTTACACAATATATCGTATTTTTTGTGAAGTCTTGGCCGACAGGCTTCGTGTTGTTACCGAAGAGAATGAGTCCTTAAAAAAACAATTAGCGGCTCAACTGGCTTAATTTATGACCACTGACGTTTGTATTGTCCTGGTGGAGCCAAAGGGATCATTAAATATCGGTTCTGTATGTCGAGCCATGCTTAATTTTGGTCTTAACGAACTACGGCTGGTCAATCCGGCGGTATCCCATCTTAACGATGAAGCCAGGCGTATGGCTGTGCGAGCAACCCCTCTGCTGGAAAACGCCAGGATCTACCCGAACCTCGGCCAAGCGGTGTCCGATTGTCATTTTACCATGGGCACAACCAGGCGCTTTGGAAAATACCGTAAGGGGTTTATGCATCCCGACAGTGCCGCTATCCACATTCTGCAACTGGCAACCCAAGACAAAACTGCCCTGGTTTTTGGCCGTGAGGATCATGGTTTAACCACGGGGGAGCTTGATCTCTGCCAAAGACTTTTGACCATTCCTACAGCGGATGACCTGCCATCCCTTAATCTTGCTCAAGCGGTTACCATATGCCTATACGAATTACATAAGGCCAAAGCGTCCCAGCAAAAACCGACAAAACCGATAAGAGCGTTAGCCAAGGGTGATAAGCTTGAGGCCATGATTCAGCATATGCGCCATACCATGGTTGAAATAGACTTTCTTGACTCGCAAAATCCTGATCATATCCTGCGCAGCTTTCGCCACATCTTTGGACGAGCCCAGCTAAATGATCGGGAAGTTCAAATAATGCACGGGTTATGGAGTCAAATTGACTGGCTATATAATAAGGGCCTCGACGAAAAATAAAGGGAGAATCGTAATGAAAAAAAGATGCTATATCTATCTTGTCGCCCTATTTTTCTTCACCTGGGCTACAATTTCTGTTGCCACGTGCTCGGCAGCCGATAATTGTGGTTTAATACTGAATACCAAATGCACGATGTGCCATAATCTGGGCAGAATATGTCGAAAAATTGGCAAAAAAAGTAAATCGCACTGGCGTAAAACCATTAAACGCATGGTGAAACACGGCGTAACTATTAGTAAAGACGAGCAAAAAAAATTAGCAACCTGTCTGTATAATAAATCTGAAAGCGTAAGGAACGCCTGCGAATGAAGTTAAGGGGGAAACTGATCATCAGTTTTACCACGGTGGTGATTCTGACCTTGGTGACCTTCGGTGCTATCACTTATTACACCCTCACCGACACCACCAACGATAACTTAGAACGCATAATAACGTTACAAGCGGAGAGAACCGTTCTCAAGACCCACAGTAAACTGCACCATAAAGTCATCAGCCTACTACACCAGCTCTCCCCTAATATCGATAAAATAATTACCCATAAAATTTCCGAAAAAAAGGCGGCAGCAGTCGTACAAACTCTAGCGACCAAGGAACCGCTATTTAACGCCATCTACCTTTACCAGGAGAAGACTCAGGAGTTATTTCCTGCAAACACGACGAAAAAGCGGCCAAAGCTGCTTGAAATGTTGGCTAAGACGACAGTTAACGCTAAAGAGTCGGAGGACGGCATCTGGTTTATGGCCGACAATAAATTGTATCTGCTTTTCTTAATGAATGAGAGAGCTGATCCAGAATCATGTGTTGCAGAGATAAATATGGAGACTTTCCGCAATTTTGTTAACTCACTATTTACGATTGAGTCATCCGTAATTTATTTAAGCAATAATCAAAACCTTTTCATGCCGCCAATCCTTGGTAAAAATAGGACGAAGCCAGCTCCTCCTCTTAAAGCCCTCAGTATTATCAACCAGGACCAGGAAGAAGGCAAAATTAATCCGCTCGGTAGAACATACACCCCACCTACCAAACTTTTTGGGACAACAGTCTCCTTTCTTATCCCCAATAAATTTTACATCGCAAACCTGATTTCGTTAAAAAACAGATTAATCACTGCAATGGTTCTTGTTGGCTGGTGTGCTGTCTGGATAATCCTTATCCTAGCCCACTCCATCGCCAGCCCCATAGGTAAACTAACTAAATTAACCAAGGATATTATTGCCTTTAACTACTCTTCGGAATTGGAGGTCAAGCCCAGTAAAGATGAGATCGGTGAATTAGCCATTAATTTTGAAACAATGCGGCTGAAAATTAAGGATTTGGTAACTAAGGATCAGCTCACCCATGTCTACAACCGCCGCTTTTTGATGCATGTATTCGAGCTTGCCGTCCTAAAAGGATTGCGTTTAAACGAAAAACTGAGCTGTATAATGATCGACATTGATTATTTCAAGAAAGTAAACGACACTTTCGGTCATCAGGCCGGTGACGTAATTTTGGTCGAGATGGGCAAAATGTTAATTGACCACACCAGGGATTATGACACCCCGGCCCGCTACGGGGGAGAAGAATTCATCCTGATCTTACCTGATACGAACCTAAAAACGGCCTATGAAATTTCCGAACGAATAAGAAAGGCGATGCAAAACATGGTGGTATATTTTGAAGATCATCAAATTACCTGTACCCTTAGTCTTGGCATCGCCCAATTAGACAAACACACTGCAAATACTACCGAACAAATTATAAATCAGGCCGATTCAGCCCTCTATGAGGCGAAAGAGAAAGGCCGGAACCAAACAGTGGTTCGTAAAGATTAATCCTTACATTTTTTGCAGGAATCAACCCCAATCAAGACATAGAGCGGACAGAAACGTAACAGACCGGTAAGAAAGGGGACGAAGGCAATATATTTCATAATCGTCTTCGGTGTACCAGCGGAGACAATGGGATTATCAAAAAAACCGACATAAAATAGCCCGATTGACAGAATAAGCCTGACAATCATATCGATCAAACCAACATTTTTTTTCATACTACCCTCCTTAATTTATTACAAATAAGCAATTAGCTTTCCAAACAACTAAATGGATTATATAATAATGCATTACGTTCTGCACATGTTTTGTCATACAAAATTAGTAAGCACTCCATGAACACCCTGCTGCGCTTACATTTCGAGATGTTATAAAGTCAAGAGTGTGGTTTATTGAGCGCTTACCCAAATTACAAAGGTACTAACAATCCTAGCGCTTGATATTAATCAGATCATTTAGCATATCATCGGTGGTAGTGATTATCTTCGAGTTGGCCTGAAAACCACGTTGAACCGTAATTAGCTTCACAAATTCGGTACCGAGATCCACATTGGACTGTTCCAGCGCATTGGGGGCGATTGACCCTAAGCCGTTGGTGCCGGGGGCACCGGTAACCGGAGCTCCGGAATCAGTTGTCTCGGTGAATATATTCCCCCCCTCCTTTCTAAGACCTGCCAAATTGCTGAAACTGGCCAGAGCGACCTGGGCCTTCTTTAAGACCTGTCCATTAGAGTAATGTCCAGTAATAACACCATCCACATCGGTTGAAACAGACTGCAAAAATCCCGAGGCGTAACCGTCTTGATCCTGAAAGATAGTAGTTGAGCTATTGGCGTACTGCGTCGTAGATAAAGCCTCTGGGGCAAAACCGGTAGTCACCGTGTCGCCAAGCTGGCTGCCATCCTCTGAAGATACATCAGCCGGGATATTATCAAATTTGCCGGTTCCGAATAAATTTGCCATACCATTAGCAGGAACAATAGGAGTATATGTTATACTCGTTAGTTCAAGTTTATTAGTTGAAGCCGTGGATACTGTATCAGCAACCCAGTCGGTAAGAACAAGGCGACCCGCCCCGTCAATACTGGCAGTAGCCTTAAAATTACTATCCAGGTCAGCCAAGATATTAGCCATGGTTTCTGTAGTGGCATTCACCACCGTATAAGTAAAATCCGCTTTATTGCCGTTACGGTCAAACCCCTTGAACAAAATAGCATCGCCAATAGACAAGTTGGTCACAGTACTCGTACCCAATCCATCATCGGCATAGACACTGTCCAGACTGGTATTAGCCGTTATGGGCGAGAATGAGCCAGTATTAGTTGCTGAGGCACGGCCACCGGAAACCAGGGTCACTTTAGACGTTGTCACGTTAATCTGGCCAAGATGAGTTGTGTCACCAGTGAACCCATTCGTAAGGACAGGCGTATTTGAACCATCAGTAAAGCCCCATGGAATTACACCTGCTGCAGCACCCCCGCTATCAGTGACGCTAGAATAAACCTGAAGTAATGACGCAGATGCCCCCCCTGTTTTATCCATCACACTAATTTTTCCATTACCGTCCAAAACAGCTTCCACCGTACTCGTTCCACTCGCATTAACAGTGCCATCGTCATAGAGGTCAGACATAAAGTTAAGAAGATCCTGGATAGTATTTCCTGTTGTACCCACAGTGAACTGTACAGGGGCGCCAATACCAGTTCCCGCCACATCTGCGCCATCAAAATACAGGATATCCCCGTTGACGAGTTGATTTCCTGAGCCATCAAACAGGGCTGTCAAATTGGTGCTGGTATTCGTCGCCTGAGTGCTCTGCGTATTATCTATATACATTGGTAACAAACTTAATTTCTTATTTGCAGTAGGAGAGCTATGTCCTCCACCAAAAGGAATGGCATCATTTGCGGCATAGGTCTCAAAACGCGTAATGGCAAGTGCCGAGGCACCACCGCTGGTATCCTCCATCACCAGACGACCTTCAGCATCGATGGACGACTTACCACCGAAGGTGGTATCAATCTGGGTCAAAAAATCCTGTATATCCTTACTGGTATCCACGGTATAGACCAAACGGCTTGAACCGGTAACTGCAGACCCATCCCTCTTGAAACCCTCAAGAATATAGGTATCCCCCTGAGAGACAACATTGCCGGTGCCATCGGTCACATCAGACCAGAGAGAGGCGGTAGTTACAAAATTAGTGCCTCCTGCCGCAGCGGAAGCTGCGCCGGAGGCCGTATGCGCCCCGTTATCACTAACAATTATTTGATCAATATTAGAACTCAATCCCTCATAACGGGCTCCAATATTCAGTTTAATATCCTGATTCGTAGTTGCACCGGTAAAGTTGGATGGGAATGAGAAATACGAATCACCGGGCCCCAACAGAATCCGATTCTCTGGTTTGGCCGGATCTATTTCACCGTCAGGCGGTACATTGTAGGCATCAATGTTTTTAACATTACCAGAGGTATCAAATTGCATAACCCCATACATCAAGGCTCCAGCCCCCTTATGATTTTTGTAGTTATATCGAGTATCAGGGTTATAAATAGCTTGATCCGCAGTACTTAAGGTGCGAAGATCTTCTGTAGGATCACAGGTCACAAGAAATTCCCATTGATTATCTTGAGTTGTGCGATCATAATAGACGGAGATATCATGACTGGCACCCTTTGAGTCATATATTTTATTAGAAGTTGTATATTCATATTTTGTTGAGTCAATGGGGTCGGTGGGGTTTATCGCCGCGGCATTGGTACCGTTCCAATTAGCAAAGAGACGATCTTCATTCGCCTCATTTGCCTTACGCGAATCCACATTGGCGATTACTTCTAAGGATTGAGTTGCCACCGGAGGCGTATTCTTACCTATGCTAATGTCGCCGATAGTACCGGCCCGCTCACCAGTAGTAGAATCAAGTGTCCAGCCTTGCGCAAAATTCCCGATGGGATCAACCAATGCGCCATTCTGGTCAAAACGGAATTCACCCGCCCTACTGTACATATCCGCCGTTGAACTATCCGCTGCCCGCAGCATGAAAAACCCTTGCCCGCCAATAGCCATATCAGTCGGAGATGAGGAGCTTTCAAATGAGCCCTGAGCAAAGAGGCTGTCAATGGCATTTAAGGTTACACCACGGCCTACTTGGGCGGAACCAGCTGCCGTTGATACCGATTGAGCCAAAACATCCTGAAAGGTAGATCGACTGGACTTAAAAGCCACGGTATTAACGTTGGCAACGTTATCACCCAGCACTGACATCGCCTCACCCATAGTACTTAGACCACTTATGCTCGAATATAATGAACTTGAAACACCCATTTCAGCCTCCTTAAAATTCAGTTAGGGGTTATATATACCTTAATTATTTACCTTCAATATTTCATCTGGCCCAACTTCGATATATCCGTCGATAGTGAGTTTGGCCAGGCCATCAGTAAAATTAACACCAGTCACCTTGCCGGTAGTTTTATAATTTACATCAACCATCTGTCCGGTAGAGCCATAGGCATTAACCTTGTAATAATAGGAGCCATCGGCGACGGCACTGCCAGCCAGGTTCTTACCATCCCAGTCAAGCTCATAGGGCCCGGCAGGTAAACCGCCCTTATCTTCCTGCCAAACTAAATGGTCAGCGGCGTCAAAAACCTGTAGCTTAACCGTATTGGTGGCCCCGGAAAGATTAAACTCTGTGGGTGTCACCGCCCCGCCCTTTACAGCCATCATATCACCTGCGACCTGAACCTTATTGCCAAGGAGGCCAAGCAACTGCAAATTATTTTGAGAGGTCTGAGAATTAAGGAGCTTCTCTATATTATCACTCATCTTGGTGGTAGCCTGCATACTACTAAACTGCGCTAGTTGTGAGGCCATCTCATAGTTATCCATGGGTTTCATGGGATCCTGATACTGTAATTGTTTGATAAAAAGAGTCATAAAATCGCTTTGGTCTAGCGACTTGGAGCCCACTGCATTCTTCGGCTGCACCAGACTGGAAGGACTATTATTAACATTAGATATGGACATATTCTCACCTCTTGTTTAAACAAATACACTTATGCTGCTTTCCGGCCAGCGATTACTACGCAGAGAGGATATCTGTTTAATCGACTCTGCGAGACCTCCACCATCTGCCTGCCGGTTGTTACTACTATTGACCGATAATTGTTCCCAGGCCGCCTCAAACTGTTGTCTCGTGCCATCAGAATCTTTGTGTTGCTGATCAATAAGCACAGCACAGGCCTCCAGATTATAGCCCTGCCGATTCAGGTTATCCTTAAACTCCTCCATATTTTTTTCCAGGGCCTCTTTTACCTTGTGATTATCCATCACAAATGAGACGGCAAGATGGTTATTCCTAATCTGAAGATCAACTTTGACCTCACCAAGTTCCTTGGGATACATGGTCAAAGTCAGATGGTGTTCATCCTGCTGTAGAGCCTGCGTCACACCCTGCGAGAGCTGATCCATAGCAAATTGCTGTAATATTTGCGCCGCAGACGGCCTTATCATTACTGGCATCCTAAATTCTTGAACCTGTCGCCCACTATGTCCTGAATCGGAAGCCCCGGCTAAGGAGCGAGTTTCACCATCCGTGCTGGTATGCTCGTGAGCCTTATCATCAACAACCACAGGCGTTGAATCATTTTTACCGAAACTTGTCACCGGTTCGATAATCTCTGTTTTGCCTGCCCCACCTGCAGGAGAAGTTTCCAGCAGCTTTTCGGTTTTACCGCCAGAGCCTTGCCATTGTTCAGCCAATTCCTGGTTAATACTCACAATATCGTTGACCCTATCAACCTTTACCTTGGCCAAATTTACCATTTTTTGTAATTCCTGATAGGCAGAGGTTAATGATTCCTGCACCACCGGAGTGAAACCGGCTCCGCCTTTAACAAATCCGCTCTGACTCAAGACGTCGGAGAGATTCTGCAAAAACCCCGGCAGATTAACCTTTGGTTTGGAGCCCTCCACATAAGAGATACCTTGGGCCAAAATCTCCTTTAAATGCGCAAAACTCATTATTTTCGGGGTATTATTAACAATTGGCGGCAATCCAGCGATATCCCGTTGCCAAGCAACAATTTTTTCTGGAAAAATTTCTCCTAGCTGTCTATTGCTAACCCCTGCTGAGGCCAGCATGTCCCGCACCTGTTGCAATTCCGGGCCGGACACCTTGATGGATTTTAAGCTGCCATCATTCGGCAGGGACTTCAAGCACTGCAAATATGCTGATAAATCAAATTTTCCCTGATCATCGATACTTTTATTAGACATTTCCGCCAATTTATTCGCATCAACCCCCATGCGGCTGAGCATAGATTCAAGAGTGGGAAGGTCTGTTTCAGGGGCAGCAATAGCCTGCGGATTTTGTATCGACTTTAAATGCTCCTCAAGCTGGGCAAAAATTCCAGCTAGATCTATAGTACCGTCCGTTTTCATCTGTTCCTTTAATGAGGCCAGATCTGCCGGATTCATTCCTGCCTGCTCCGCCAGTCTATCCAGCATATCCGTATTTTTAAGCTGGAAGACCCATTTCCCGGCCTCAGCGCCAGGCTTTTTCACCAGATCCTGGAGATCAGCCAAAAGCTGTTGTAAAAAGGCCGCTGCGGACACATTTTCGCCTTCTTCATTATCCTTTTTCTCTGGTATTGCCGGGTTATTATCCTTGCTGCTTCTCTGATGTTTTTTAACGCCCACCAGATTGCTGCGCTCCTGACGTTCAGTTCTGATCTTTTTATCCAAATAACGAGAGAAGTTGTCTTCGTTACCTGGATCTACCTGCGCTTTAGGATCAGGACGATTGTTCGGTCGAGCACTGGAGACGATGTTTGGGAGCATAATATTGGACAATTTCGTAACCTCTTTTTTTTGCGATATTGCTCTTTTACTAAGGTTAATTAGCGTTAAAACATACTAGCCGACTACTCTCTAAGCAACCTCTGTGCCAAAATTACCCCCCAAATTATTATTATATTCAGCAACTTTATATAAATTTAATTTTTACGATAAATCAGGTACTTGCAACAAGAAATAATGACATTAAAAAATGATAAAAAAATAATCTTGTACTATAAAAAGTGAGATATGGGAATAAACTGCCGAATGGACAGGTGGTAAAGAGGAAGAGGAAATAATTGCCGCAACAGGATAGCTACTGCCTGCGGATAACTTTATCGGGGGGATTTCGACAAGATCAGCGAACTATTTTAGCACTATAAGAGGTCTCGCAGCCTCACATAACTAACATCCCGCAAGGGGGTATCAGTGCCTTAACAGCAGAGTGTAACATCTTTATCTCAAAATACTTTTTTCATTCGTGTTTTTTATGACACATCAGAACCAGTGCCCCGTAACCTTAAAGTGTCGAAAGATTACGAAGTGACTGGGTATGGCAACAAGGCACGACTGGCGGCGCATAGCAGCGCTATGTAACAGAAGTCGTAACGCCGTTGGTGCATCAAATGACAAGTAAGATGCGACACTTTAAGGTTTATGAGGCCTAGGAGGCAGGTCTCAAAATGGTTATTGCCCCCTTAAACTATCAAAAACTTATATTTTCATCCTTCAACTATATGGTTCAATTTAACAACTGCCGCTCTAAGCTCAATTGTTTCATTAACCACCGATTCTGAAGCATCTGCTAATTCTTCGGAGCTGGCCGCCAGCTTTTGAATACCGTTATCAATAGTATTTACCGCCAGATTAATCTGCGAAATACCCTCAGCCTGCTGGTGAGACGCCTCACTTATTTCCGCCACGTGAAGGCTTGTTTCATTCGATATTTCAGAGACTTGTCTGATAACCTTAGCTACCTCATCAACTTTTTTGCTGCCTTCGGCAGCATGCTCTGCAGAAATCTCAATAAGAGTCTGCGAATTTTGTACAGATTCAGAGGTGCGGTGCGCCAGGTTTCTTACCTCATCAGCGACAACAGCAAAGCCTGCCCCTGCCTCACCAGCTCTGGCAGCCTCTACGGCAGCGTTAAGGGCTAGGAGATTGGTTTGAAAAGCCACGCTCTCAATATCCTTAATAATTGAGGATAATTTATCACTATCCTCTTTTATATCACCCATACTTTCCAGCATAGAATCCATATCACTCCCAGCGGATGTTATAACCTCCTGATTTTGCCGCATAGCGTCATTGGTTATCTGGGCATTCTGGTCGTTCTCTCTGATCATGGCAGTTATCTCTTCCAGAGATGAGCTGGTTTCTTCAAGTGAAGCAGCCATAGTTGATGCCATATCCGCATTAGTTTGAGAGGTATTGGCCGATACAGACGTTTCCTCACTAATTCGCTCAACGCTCTCATTGACCGCAACAATAACTTTTTCTATTCCTTTAACGATACCCTCCACCAATAAGCCGGAGCAGATCAAAACAACCAGTAGAATAATCACGCCGCTTACCCCAAAAGCAATATTAAATTTATGCACTTCTTTTATCTTGGCTGCTTTGAGGTTAGCAAGAGCATCACGCATAGTATCAACCATATCCTTGGTGTTATCCATCAAGACATAAAAACTATCCAGATAGACCTCTGAAAAAATATTCTGAGCCGCATCCGGATCATCATTGGCTAGGGCAGGCAACACCTTTTTTTCTAAAATTTCAGTCATTTTCTGCCACTCATTTTCTGCCTCATGCGCAGCAGAAAAAACTTCTTCCGCTGTTGCAGCAGAGTGGCATGAGGTACATTGTAAAGCATTTTTCACATCCGATTTCCCCCCGAAGGAATGCTTCATTTCATCAAAAATTTCGGTAATTCTGTTAACCAACTTCAGCATAGCAGCAGCATCATCCTCATCATAATCAATAATCAACGACTTAAGGTCACTATTAAGTTTATTGATATTCACCCTGACCCTGGCGACATGATCAATTGTGTCATATTTCATCTCAATTCCCTGATAAGTTTTACCACCTATCTTGACTTGAGAGATAACGACAACTGCCGCAATAATAATGGCAATTAAGGCGACAGAGATAAAACTGACCAAAAGAAACAACTTTTTGCGTAAACTCATTAGGATAAACACTCCTTAATAGTAATAAAACATTTGATAGCAACTCCAGAAATAGAAGGGATGAGATCCCCCCGGCAATTTCTCATAAGCGTTTCCGCATAAATACTTGTAATTTTTTCAATCCGTATTTTGGGCCTATAGCCATGCCCCATCCATACGCATTGTTCGCAACTAAGTTTTTCATAGATAATTATGCGGATACGCTTATGAAGTAAAGTATTATAGGCAAAATATGGTATTACAAGCAAGAAAAAATTATTTATTTGGAGGGAGAATTATTTGGGGGGAGGAAGGAGGTGGTGGTGGAGAGTACAAACTATTTTCCGGACAGCATACCCAAAAGTTTACTTACTGCCACAGCCTTTTGCTGCTTAAGCTTGGGAATAACCTTGGCCACTAGATTGGTTTTCATGGCTCGCAGAATTTTCGCCACTTCAGCGTCACTCATATCATTAAGTAATGGCGCTAATTTGGAGGCACTCATGGCGGAATAAACCTTAATCAAATTTTTGAAGTTTTTACTCTGCACCGCCTTGAATTCAGCTAATGCCGAAGTAACCTCATCTTGCATAGTATTCAATTTGCTAATTCTGGACTCAACATCTTTTTGTAAGGAGTTAAGTTCAGCCTCCCTTTTATCCAGGGCATCTTCACGAAGTTTAAAGATTTTTTCTTGGGACTTTATAGCCAGCGAACGTTCAATATCCGTATCGGCAGATTTGCGCAAGGGGAGATCTGCAGCAAAAGCCGCCAGGGGTAAAAACGACAAAAGCAATATAGATATAATTATTTTACGCATATTCAGGGGTTCTCTGGACATATATATACACTCCTACCGTAACGAATAACAGCCTGTTCATCATCCTCATTCTGAGTCTTCCTTAATTCATTTTGCGTGTAGGCAATGAAATCATTTTCCTTAAGTCGCTCAACAATTTTACGAGCCTTAACCTTCTCCAATAATTCCATTCTGACTGCGGTAACAACATTCTCCTGGGCGGCAATAGCATTACGTTGGGTACCAATCTGCCAATCTTTTTGATCAATGGAATCGACATAAAAGGAAAGCATGGCAACCTGCATAGCTTTTTGTTTATACTCCGTCAGGCTATCCACTAGCTGCACCCGCTGTTGTTGTAGCTCGACAAGGTATTTACGATGATTTTCCAGAGCGTATATCTCTTGCGCCAGCTTTTGCATACACTGTTCCTCAAAATTGCGACGAACATAGAGCAGAGTTTCCAATTTGTAGTGATAGGCCATAGAATTTTACAAATTTAGAGCGGTTAAAGTCAAGGCACTGTCAGCAAGAGAGGCCTTTTCCTCAACCTCCTGGCATAAGTAACCATCCATACTATCGATCATGGCAATGGCCTGATCAATTTTAGGATTACTGCCCTGGGCATAGGCTCCTATATTAATCAAATCTTCCGACTTTCGGAACACCGCCAGGATTTCAAGAAAATGGCGGGCCATGACCATATGCTCCTTGTCCATAACATCAGACATACAACGGCTAATACTACCAAGAATATCAATGGCAGGATAATGCCCCTGGCTGGCAATATTACGGTTTAAGACAATGTGACCATCTACAATGGAGCGTACCGCATCGGCTATAGGCTCATTCATATCGTCGCCCTCAACCAGAACCGTGTAAATCCCGGTAATGCTGCCCTTCCCCTTACAGGTCCCGGCCCTTTCCAAAAGCTTGGGCAATTGCGAGAAAACCGATGGAGTGTAACCACGAGAAGTAGGCGGCTCACCAATTGCTAAACCAACCTCACGGCTGGACATAGCAAAACGAGTCACAGAATCCATCATCATAATAACATCACGATCCTGATCCCGAAAATACTCGGCAATGGCTGTAGCCATATAAGCGCCACGCATTCTAACCAGAGGCGGCTGATCTGACGTTGCCACCACAACAACGGAGCGGGCAAGCCCCTCCGGCCCCAAATCCCGTTCAATAAAATCCTTTAATTCTCGACCACGCTCACCAATCAGGGCAATAACACTTATGTCAGCCGCTGTATGTTTGGCAATCATACCTAGCAAGGTACTCTTACCAACACCAGAGCCCGCCATAATAGCAATACGCTGCCCCTTAGCAAGGGTCAACAAACCATTAATTGCCCGCACCCCCACATCAACCGGGGTACTAATCCTTTCACGTTCCATTGGGTTCATGGGCTCAGCATAAAGGGGGTACTCGGCTTGCCTGACCAGTGGA